>JBDTIM010000024.1:0-3559 GCA_039936355.1 Lacisediminihabitans sp.
GGCCATAGCCGGGTTCCGGTGCCGCCGGCAAGAATTATTCCGCGCATATCTATTCCGTCCCCTCGTTGAGGGAGTCGTAGTAGCCCTGCGCCTGCTCCATCGTCGGAAGCAGCCCGCTCGCCTGCGCTTCCGCCAGTGACGGAGCTTCGCGGTCTTTCGCCGAGAGAATCAGTTCACGCTTGGGGAGCGTGAAGTCGAGGGCAATCTGTGGGTCGAGCGGATTGATCCCGTGCTCGCCTGCCGGGTTGTACACATCGGAGACGAGGTAGCTCACGGCGGCGTCCTCCGTGAGTGAAATGAAGGCATGGCCGAGCCCTTCGCTGACGTACAGCGCCCGGTGATCCACATCGTCGAGTTTCACGAAATCCCACTTACCAAAGGTTTGCGATCCAACTCTGAGGTCTACAACAAAGTCGAGGACGGCACCGCGCGAAACCGTCACGTATTTCGCCTGGCCACGCGGTATGTCCGCGAAGTGAATGCCGCGGACGACGCCCCGCTTGGACACCGAGGTGTTCGCCTGCCGTAGATCGAGCGGGTGACCGACGACCTCAGACAGCAGGTCGAAGCGGTACCACTCCATAAAAACGCCTCGATCGTCTTTCCACTGCACCGGAGTGACCTCGAAGGCGCCGGGGATGGAAAGTTCGCGAATCTGCACGTGTTGAATCCTAACCGAGAGGTTTCAGGCGGGCTGTAGAAGGTCGCGCAGCATATCGATGCGGCCCCGGCTGTAGCGCAAATATTTTCCGCCTCGCCCCTCGCGAAGGATCGGAACGATCCTCTGCATTCGGTGGGTCGGAAGGTTGAAGCGCACCCCTTCATGCTCAAGCTTGTGTCGTGACTTTTCCAAAACCTCGGACGGAACGGTATCACCGAGCGCTTCCAGCGCACTGACGAGCGCGCTCGCCCGGGCAACAAGCTGCGTGTTGCGCTCGAGTCGCGGCTCCCTGAGTTTGCGGATCTTGTCCCGCACATTCAGTTTGCGGGCACCAATCTGGTTACCACCGTGCTGACGATAGTCGGTGAGTGGTTCATCGACCAGATCGAAGCGCGCGCTTGCCGCGGCGATCATGGCCATCCACTCATCATGAATCCACGATTCCGGAAAGGGTGTAGCTCGCCGCACAAGTTCAGCGCGAACCATGGTCGTCGCGCCGGTGACCAGATTTCTTCGCAGCAGGGTGTCGAATCCGTGGCCAGAGTGAATCTCTGCCTTCTCACTCGGAGTCACTTCGAGCGCGTCAAAGAGCGTTAATCCCAACGCGCTCCCGTCCTCCGCCACGAGGGCAGCGTCGGAGTGCACCAACAGGACTTCCGGACGACCGGCAAACTCCTGCACCAAGCGTTCCAGTCGGCCCGGATGCCAGATGTCATCCTGATCGCACAACGCGATGAAATCTCCTGTGCATTCGCCCAACGCCTGCTCGAAATTCCTGGCAACTCCCAATGGCGCCGCGTTCTCAATCACCGTTAGCCTAACGGCCGGTTCCTGGCCGCTCGAACGAGCATCCGCGAGCGTGCGACGTGCAATAGCCACGGTGTCATCCGTTGACCCATCGTCAGAGAGCACGATTTCGGTCGCTGGAACGCTCTGGCCCAGGATGCTGAGCAGCTGTTCTCGCAGGTATCGAGCGCCGTTGTACGTACACAGCGCTACGGACACGGTGGGAGTCATGGGGATATTCTTTCCGGTCGAAGTGCCACCGAAGTCAGAACCTCACAGGAAGCTCGCAGATCGTGAGATTCCTGATGGCCACCTCCAAATTTACCCGAGAACTAGGATGGGTTCACTCATGGCCACTCATTCTGACCCGTCCAAGGCGCCCACCGTGGGTGTCATTACGGTCAGCTACGGGTCCGAGAATGTGCTCGAAGGTTTTCTCGCGTCGGTGCGGGATGCGAGTGGTAACGAGATCACGACGATCGTCGCCGACAACCGCCCAGGCCCGAGCGGAGGAGTCGAGGCGCTCTGTCATGCCATCGGCGCGACCTACCTGCCCATGGCATCGAATCTTGGCTACGGCGGCGCAATGAATCTGGCCGCTGCCGCACTGCCCCCGAGCGTCGAGTGGGTTCTCGTCAGCAATCCGGATGTCACCCTCGGCCCAGGCGTGATCGATGAGCTCATCCGAGTCGGCGGCGAAGACCCGGCGATCGGATCTGTCGGGCCGGCCATCCACAACAGTGATGGAAGCCTCTATCCCTCTGCCCGTTCCGTCCCATCGTTGCGTACCGGAATCGGGCACGCGATGTTCGCCAACCTGTGGACGGGAAACCCGTGGACTAAGGCTTACCGCAAAGACACGGAACTGGACCCGAAACGCCGGGACGCCGGCTGGCTCTCTGGCGCGTGCGTTTTGGTGCGCCGCACAGCCTTCGAAGAGCTCGGCGGTTTTGACCCCGCTTACTTCATGTACTTCGAAGACGTCGACCTGGGTTTTCGGCTGGGCAAGAAGGGTTATCGCAACGTGTACGCACCGAGTGCGCACGTGGTGCATTCCGGAGCACACGCGACCACGTCGGAATCGGCACAGATGGTGCGAACGCACCACGAGAGCGCACGCATCTTCCTGGCCCGGAAATACGCAGGCCCATGGCTGTGGCCGGTGCGGGCGGTGCTCACGATCGGCCTGCAACTGCGTTCCACGCTGATCCGAAGGAGTCTGCGCCACTAGTTAGACTGGCGGCGAAAGTGTCAACGCGCAAGGAACAGGTTCCATGAAAATCCTCGTCACCGGCGGAGCCGGGTTCATCGGCTCGAACTTCGTGCGGCGCGCGCTGCAGGATGCCTACCCAGGGCTCGAGGGCGCCGAGGTCGTGGTGCTCGATGCGCTCACTTACTCAGGCAACCTGGAGAACCTCGCACCGATCGCGGACTCGGCCCGCTATCGCTTTGTGCACGGTGACATCCGTAACTCCGGCCTGCTCGACCAGTTGCTGCCCACGGTGGACGCTGTAGTGCACTTTGCCGCAGAGTCGCACGTTGACCGCTCGGTGCGGGACGCCTCGATCTTTGTCGAGACCAATGTGCTTGGCACCCAGCGGCTGCTCGACGCGGCCCTGCGCGCGGGCCTGGGGCGTTTCGTGCACGTGTCGACCGACGAGGTGTACGGCTCAATTCTCGAAGGCTCATGGGACGAGACCCGGCCACTCGAACCAAACTCGCCATACTCCGCGTCAAAGGCAGGCAGCGACCTGCTGGCCCGCAGCTACTTCCGCACTCACGGGCTGAACGTCTCCATCACCCGCTGCTCCAACAACTACGGGCCGTACCACTTTCCCGAGAAGGTCATCCCGCTGTTTGTCACGAACCTTATCGACGACAAGCATGTTCCGCTCTACGGCGAGGGCAACAACATCCGCGACTGGCTGCACGTCGACGACCACTGCCGCGGGATCGCTCTCGTACTCACCGGCGGCCGCGCAGGTGAAATCTACAACATCGGCGGCGGTACCGAACTCACCAACAAGCAACTCACCCAGTTACTGCTCGACGCGACCGGCAAGGACTGGTCGTACGTCGACCGGGTCCAAGACCGACTCGGGCACGACCTGC
>JBDTIM010000025.1:0-19410 GCA_039936355.1 Lacisediminihabitans sp.
CTTGTTGTCGGCCGTTTCTGTCGACGACGTGCTCGCACTTGGCACGGAAGACTACGCGGGCGGGGCACCCGACACGTTTAACATGGCGGTCATGGGTCTGCGGCTCGGCCAGCGTGCCAATGGGGTCTCACAACTGCACGGCCAGGTTTCCCGGCACATGTTCGGGGCTCTGTGGCCGGGCTTTGACGAGAGTGAAGTGCCGATCACCTCGGTTACCAACGGCGTGCACGCCCCGACGTGGACGGACCCGGTGCTTGACGAACTGGCTATGTCCAGGCTTGGCGCGCCCGCGACGAGCGCCGATTGGGCATCCTCCGGTGTCAGCGATCGTGACCTCTGGGAGGTGCGGAGTGGGATGCGCGCGAGGCTCGTCGCGGATGCGCGCCGTCGAGTCGCCGCGGCCTGGGCAGAACAAAATCCTGGTCTCGGTGCTCCGTCCTGGTACTCACGCCTGCTCGATCCCGAGGTGTTGACGATTGGGTTTGCTCGTCGCGTGCCCACATACAAGCGACTCACACTGATGCTTCACGACCCCGAACGTCTGCGCTCGATCCTGCTCTCGAAAGAACATCCCGTGCAAATCGTCATCGCCGGTAAATCACACCCGGCGGACGACGAGGGCAAGCGCCTCATCCAGAAGCTGATCGAATTTTCACAGGAGCCGGAGCTTCGCGAGCGAATGGTGTTCTTGCCCAACTACGACATTGCGATGGCCCAGCAGTTGTACCCGGGCACCGACGTCTGGCTGAACAACCCACTCAGGCCGCTCGAGGCCTGCGGCACCTCCGGCATGAAGGCCGCTTTGAACGGTTCGCTCAACCTGTCGATTCTTGACGGATGGTGGGCCGAGTTCTACGACGAGGAGAACGGATGGGCGATTCCCAGCGCCGATGCGGCGGGGGATGCGGCAGAACGCGACAAGCTCGAGGCCGAATCGATGTACGACCTCATCCAGTACCAGATCGCACCGCGCTTCTACGATCGGGGTGACGACGGGGTTCCCACTCGCTGGGTTCAGTCGATCAGACACACGCTGTCGACCCTGTCTCCGGCGTTGTCCGCTGACCGCATGGTGCGCGAGTATGTCGAGCGACTGTACCTGCCCGCTGCCGCGGCCGAACGGCGGATGCTTGCGGATTCTGCGGCCGGTGCACGGGAACTCGCAGCGTGGAAGGCGCGGATCGTGGAGGCCTGGCCGCGGGTTTCGGTCCCGTACGTAGAGTCTGGTGGTCTTGAAATTGTTCCCCAGGTAGGAGACACCCTGCACGTGCGTGCTCACGTATATATTGACGGACTCAGCCCAGAGGACGTCTCCGTGCAGATTGTGCATGGCCGTGCCCAGGATGGCGACGAGCTGGTCGACCCGAAGTACACGGAGCTGACGGTCGTACCCCCTCAGGCGACCGTTCCGCCATCGAGTCTCGACATCGCACGCGGCGCACTGCAGTTCGCCGGCACAGTAACGCTTGCTCGCGCCGGTAACTTCGGCTACAACGTGCGGGTCGTGCCGCGGCATCCGCTGCTCGCATCTCCCGCCGAGCTTGGACTCATTACCGTCGCGCACTGAGTGAAGCGTATTGAGCGACGAGCATGGAGCGATGAGCAGATCAGTGACTAAAGCCGTGGCAGTGCATCGACTCCTGCACGAGGGATGGACGGTCGAGGCAGTAGGCGGCCGCCGAGTTCCGGCCGGAGTCGCGGGAGTCTCCGTGGCCGCAACCGTCCCTGGCTCCGTGCACACCGATCTGCTTGCAGCCGGGCTTATCGTCGATCCATACCTCGACGACAACGAGCGGCTGCTCGCCTGGATTGGCAGCACGAGCTGGCGGTACAGCACGAGTTTCGATTGGGTCGATGCCGGTCACGATCGCACCGATCTGGCCTTCTTGGGTCTGGATACGGTCGCGACCGTGCGGCTTAATGGCGCGGTTGTGTTGGAGAGTCGCAACATGCATCGCACCTACCGTGTTCCGGTTCGCGATGCCCTTGTTGCAGGCAGAAACGAGCTCATCGTCGATTTCGATGCCCCAGTTCCGTTTGCGGACCGTATGAGCCTCGAGCAGGGCTACCGACCTCAGGTGAACCAACATCCGTTCAACGCGATCCGCAAGATGGCGTGCAGTTTCGGCTGGGACTGGGGTCCCGACACCGCGACTGTCGGCATTTGGCGTCCTGTTGAGCTGCATTCATGGTCGGTGGCGCGGCTGTCAGCAGTGCGGCCCATCGCGACAGTGGATGGCGCGGGCGGCACGCTGGTGGTCCACGTGGGGGTGGAGCGCGCAGGGGACGCGCCGCTCACACTCCGCGTGATGATCGATGGCCAGAGTGTCGAGGTCGGCGTCCAGGCGGATGCTGCGGCCGCGACGATCGAGTTGGCGAACGTGCATCGCTGGTGGCCGCGTGGCTACGGACCGGCCGACCTGTACGA
The DNA here is from genome assembly GCA_039936355.1 of Lacisediminihabitans sp. Taxonomy (GTDB): domain Bacteria; phylum Actinomycetota; class Actinomycetes; order Actinomycetales; family Microbacteriaceae; genus Parafrigoribacterium_A. The sequence goes on from JBDTIM010000025.1 coordinate 2,429, forward strand.
CGTCGAGGTTCACCTGCTGCAGAGCGGCCAGGAGATCGACGGATGGTCCGGCCGCGTTGGCTTCCGTTCCGTGCGCCTCGACACGATCCCCGATGAGCACGGCACAAGCATGACCTTCGTCGTCAATGAGGTGCCTGTCTTCATTCGCGGAGCCAACTGGATTCCCGATGACGCGTTTCCACACCGGGTGACCCGTTCCCGTTACGAGGCTCGGATCCGCCAAGCTGTCTCGGCAAACATCTCTCTGCTGAGGGTTTGGGGCGGCGGAATCTACGAGAGCGACGACTTCTACGAGCTGTGTGACGAGCTCGGAGTTCTCACCTGGCAAGACTTTCTCTTCGCGTGCGCCGCGTATCCCGAGGAAGAGCCGATGCGCTCGGAAGTGGAGGCGGAGGCCAGGGATAACGTCGCGCGGCTCATGCCGCATCCGAGTCTGGTCTTGTGGAACGGCAACAACGAGAACATCTGGGGTCACGACGAGTGGAACTGGGAAAAGCACCTACGAGGCTCGACCTGGGGTCTTGGCTACTACCTGGAGCTGCTGCCCGCCGTTGTCGCCGAGTTGGACGGCACTCGGCCATACACCCCGGGCAGCCCGTTTTCACCGGGGAGCGCGCACGCTCCGAACGATCCGGCGCACGGGTCGGTGCATATCTGGGATCTGTGGAACCGGCGCGACTATCCGGAATACCGCAGCTACCTACCACGTTTCGTGGGCGAGTTCGGGTGGCAGGGGCCGCCGACGTGGTCGACGCTCACTCGGTCTATCTCCGATGAGCCGCTGACGCCCGAGTCTCCAGGCATGCTCGTCCACCAAAAAGCGGCTGGCGGCAATGTCAAGCTCATAGACGGGCTCATTGAGCACCTTCCGTTGCCGAACGAGATCGAAGACTGGCACTGGGCCATGTCACTCAATCAGGCCACCGCGATGGGCGTGGCAATCGAGCATTTCCGTTCGTTGAGCCCGCTCTGTGGCGGAAGTCTTCTCTGGCAGCTCAACGATTGTTGGCCGGTGACGTCCTGGTCTGCGGTGGACGGAGACGGCCATCCCAAACCGCTGCTGTACTCGATCCGCCACTCCTACGCCGATCGACTAGTGACGCTTCAGCCGCGAGCTGGCGCACTCGCCGCTATCCTCGTCAATGACCACTCGGAGGGGCTAAGTGGCGAACTTCGACTGGCTAGGCTCGACTTCGCGGGGACAGAGCTGGCAAGTGCAACGGTTGCGGTCGAACTCGGTGCAAGGTCCAGTGCGACGATCGAGATTCCTCCGCGAATCGCGGTGCCTGGTAACGCAGCGCGGGAAGTCCTCGTCGCTGCGATCGGCGACATCCGCAGTCTGTGGTTCTTCGCAGAATACCGGGACTCCGAGCTGGGTGCCGCCCGCCTGTCGGCGAGGGCTGAGCGCACAGTGAGCGGCTACCGGGTATTCGTGGAAGCCGGCTCGCTCATCCGCGACCTTGCAGTGCTCGCTGACAAGGTGCATCCGGATGCGGTCGTTGACGACATGCTCGTGACGCTTCTGCCCGGTGAGTCTGCGGTGTTCGACGTGGCATCGGACGCCGAGTTCAACCCTGAAGAACTGATCGACCCCAGAGTTTTGCGCAACGCCAACCAGTTGATCGAGCGATGGGGAGACGGTCGCTGATGTCCCTCGTCGGTTACAGTCCGAGATAGACCCGCTCGATGCGCCCGTGGATGCCGGTCGCAAGTTCGTAGTGGATGGTGCCGAGCCGCTCCGCCCACTCGGTGAGCCCATCCGTCGCACCGCCAATGATCACAGCGTCGTCGCCAGCCTGGATCGGACGGTGCCCGCCAGACGGGTCAGCCACGCGTGCGTCATCGCCGAGGTTCACCATGAATTGGTCCATGCACACGCGCCCGACCGCGGGGTAGCGCGTGCCGTCGATCGCTACGTCGAACCGCCCGGAGAGTGCGCGAGGGATTCCGTCTGCGTAGCCCAGTGGAATGAGTGCGACCGTGGTGGCTTCGGGGGCAATCCAGGTGTGACCGTAGGAGACGCCTTCGCCGGCCGCTACGCGCTTGACCAGCGCCACCGGGGCCACCAGTGAGAGTGCGGGGATGAGCCCGAAGTCTTGCCCGGTTATAGGTGACAGGCCATATATTGCGATTCCCGCGCGAACCATATCGAAGTGCGTGTCTGGCCTCGTGAGAGTCGCCGCAGAGTTGGCCAGGTGGCGAAGCTGGGGGGCGATGCCTCGCGATTCGAGTGCTGCGATACCCTCCCGAAAGACGGCCAATTGCCCGCTCGTGACCGTGCTTTCCGGATCGTCGGCGCAGGCGAGGTGAGAAAAGACCCCGCGCACGTGCAGTTCGCCCTCGGCCACGGCGCGCGCCACCTCGTCGAAGAAGACGGGCCAATCGGCGACGGGGCATCCGTTCCTGTTGAGACCCGTGTCCAGCTTGAGATCAACCCGCGCGCGGATACCGCGCTCGCGCGCAGCGGTGCGGATGTCCGCGAGCTGGTCGAGCGAGGAGACGCCGAGCGTGACGTCGGCATCCATTGCGCCGCCGAAATCTGTGCCGGGATGATGCAGCCAGGCAATCAGGGGAGCAGTCACCCCTTCCGTGCGCAGCGCAAGTGCCTCGGGGATGGTCGCGACGCCTATTTCGGCCGCACCGGCCTCCAGTGCCGCCAGAGCGACGGCTGCAGCACCGTGCCCGTATCCATCGGCCTTGACAATGGCCATCACCTTCGCAGTCCCCGCAGCACTCCGCAACACCCCGACATTGTGTCGGATGGCGTCGAGGTCGATGACCGCGCGGGGTCCGTCGACGGTAGGAAACAAGCTAGAGCGAGGCACGACTCAGCGTAGCGGATCGAAGGGAGCCAGCTCGGCGGGAATGTTGCCCGTGACGATCTGGTGGGCGAGAAGCCGTCCAGTTGCCGGCCCGAGCACGATGCCCCACATGCCGTGGCCACCAGCCATATAGACCCCGGGAGTGTTGCTCGCACCGATCACCGGGAGACCGTCCGGAGTCACCGGGCGAGAACCCACCCACTCGTCCTTACGGTCGTTGAGGTCCATGCCGGTGAAGAGCGGGCGCACGGCGTTCAGGATCGCGTCGACCCTACGCGGTTGGAACGCCTCGTCCGGTCCACGGAACTCCATGGTGCCCGCAATGCGGAAGCGCCCCTCGTATGGCGTACACGCGATGCGCTCCACTGGGAAATACACAGGGTGTTTCGTGGGCTGCTCAGTCGGCACACTAAAGGAATATCCGCGTCCGGCCTGGATGAGGGTGCGCAGACCAAACGGCCGGGCCAGTTTCGGCAACCAGGCTCCGGTTGCCAGCACTGCGACATCCGCTCGCAACGACTCACCGCCTGCGATGTCCACGACAACGCCGGCGGCTTCGTGTCGAACGCCTGTAACGGTTGCTGCGCTCTCCAGTCGTGCCCCTCGGGCGACGACAGCATGACCTAGGGCAGCGACGAACGGGCCGGGTTCGATGAAGCGTTGGCCTTCGAGGGCGAACACCGTTGAGACATTTTTGGAGAGCTGTGGCGCGTACTCGCGCGGATTGTCGAGGCGGTGCAACGGAACTGTTTGGCCGTGGCGAGCGACGTTCTCCAGCTCGTGGACGAAGCCACGGCTGTCCTTTTCTTTCTTGAAGCCGATGATGAATGGGCCCTCGTGGGTCACGGAATCGACGCCGTTCTTCGTCAGATGATCGAACGACTCAAGCGCGATGTTGTCGATTGGGGTGAGGGCGGCCATCGTACGGTCCCAGGCGCGCATGGTTCCGCGGCTCGCGAACCGGAGGAGGAAGCTCCACAGTTTCGGGTCGACTCGAAATGGGACGTGCAGTGGTGCGTTCGGGTCGAGCAGTGCCTTGGGCCCGTAACTCCATACGGAGGGGTCTGAGAGCGGCATCGCCATGCCGGGGGTGAGCCATCCGGCGTTGCCCCAGGACGAGCCACTGGCGACTCCGGCCTTGTCGAGAACTGTGACTTCTACACCGAGCTCCTGTAGATGCCAGGCGGTTGCGAGGCCGACCATGCCCGCACCTACGACGATGGCGGACTTCGGCGGTGCGACTTTTGCGCTCATGTTCAGCTCTCTTTTCTGCAGCCAAACGGCCGGATAGACGACTCTGTCAGCTCTATTCTGAAGATGATTCCGTATAAACTCAATCTGGCCGAAAATAATTCTGTATTGGATGTATAAAATGAGCTCTTTGACGAAATCGCAGGGTACGGGTCCGAACCCACCGAAGGAAATTCGGTGGGATCTTGACGGTATCGACCGCGGCATTCTGGCCATACTGGCGACGGATGCCCGCACCCCCAACAACGCGATCGCCGCTCGTCTCGGAATTGCAGCCTCGACCTGCCTCGCGCGCATCCGTACGCTGCGTGACCGTCGTGTCATTCGGGGCTTCCACGCCGACATAGACCCTGTTGCGCTCGGGCGCGGCCTTCAGGCTCTCATCTCGATTCGACTGCACTCGCACGCCCGACCGAGAATCGCGGCCTTTCGCGACTATCTGGCTCAGATCCCCAGCGTGGAGAGCATCTACTTTGTCACGGGAGACCGCGATTTCCTTGTGCACGTCGCTGTCGAGAACTCGGCCGCGCTGCGCGATCTGGTCGCGGGCACTCTCAGCGTGCGCCCTGAAGTTTCAGATACCAACACGAGCGTGCTGTTCGACTACCTGCGCACGGGTTTTCGCCAGTCCGATCAGGGGGTTCAGCACGGCTAGTGCCTGGCAATGGCTGCGATCATTGCAGACGTGACGGCGACGAGATCGGTCGGCGCGAGCTCAAGATCGCACCCGCGCTTGCCAGCGGAGACGAACACGGTGTCGAACAGTTCCGCAGTCTCGTCCAGAACCGTCGTCAACGGTGTCTTTTGCCCGACCGGGCTGATTCCACCCACGATGTAGCCGGTCTTTCGCTGGGCGCGTGACGGATCTGCCATCGCCGCGTGCTTACCACCCACCGCCGCGGCGAGAGCGCGGAGGTCGAGCTTGCCTGTGACCGGGACGATCGCGACCACGAGGCTGCCGTCGACATCCGCGATAAGCGTCTTGAACACCTGCTCCGGGTTGACGCCAAGCACGGCTGCAGCCTCCGCGCCGAAGTTGCGGTTTGCGGGGTCGTGCTCATACGTGTGAGCGGTGAAATGGATACCGGCCGCCGTGAGAGCGACCGTCGCGGGAGTGCCAAGTGACATGGTTCCAGTGTGCCAGTCGCACAGGCGGCCTCCCTCCCCGCGAGCGCGATCGGTGAGCACGGCGAATGGGCATAGGGGGTGCGAGCGGTCAGTGCGCGCGAAACAGCTGCATCGAAGTACCGGTGATCGCCAGCTGGGTGCCCGGAGCGTGCTCCACGGTGGCGGCATCATCCGACGCGCTGTCCCAGAGCAAGCGGTAAGACTGGATGCCCTCGTGGGCTGGCAGCGTCACAGTTTCGTCCGACTCGAGGCCGTGCACGACGAGGAGGATTCGGTTGAATCCCTCGAATTCCGGTGTGGATGCCGCCATGTACTGCAGGGTGCGCTCCGCCGGTGAGTCCCAGTCTTCGATCGACATCGAGATGCCGTCCTTGTTGAACCAGTCCATTTGGCTCGCCGACGGGACGGTCTCGTCGAAAATCCCGAAGCGCACAGGACGCAGTGCGGGATTCTCGCGTCGCAGCCGCAACAGGGTTGTGGAGACCTTAAGCAGCTCATCCTGCCAATCTTCCCGCTCCCACGGTAACCAGGTGAGGCCGCTGTCATGGCAGTAGGCGTTGTTGTTGCCGCGCTGGCTCCGGCCAAACTCGTCACCCGCCGTGATCATCGGCAATCCGGCCGACAGCAGGAGAGTGCCGAGCAGGTTGCGGATGGCTTTCTCGCGTGAGGCGATGATGCCAGGGTCGTGGCTTGGGCCCTCGACGCCGTAGTTGAACGAACGGTTGTTGTCTGTGCCGTCCCGATTATTCTCGCCGTTGCCAAGGTTGTGCTTCTGGTTGTACGACACGAGGTCGGCCGCCGTGAAGCCGTCGTGCGCGGTGATGAAGTTGACGCTCGCGAGCGGACCGCGCTCGGGCGAAAATGTGCCTGATGAGCCGGACAGCTTCGCTGCGAGTTGGCCGATCCCGATTGGTGCGGTTCCGGTAGCCCGGGTGGTCGCAATGTCGGTGAGCCAGAAGTCGCGGGCGCGATCCCGATAATCGTCGTTCCATTCGGACCAGCCGTCGGGAAAGGTGCCCACCTGCCACCCGCCCATGCCCACGTCCCACGGCTCGGCGATCATCTTCACCCCGGCCAAGCCGGGGTCGTTCACGATGCTCCGGAGGAGTGGATGATTGCGGTCGTAGTTCGCGTTGCCATCGCGCCCCAGCGTCACGGCTAGGTCAAACCGGAAGCCGTCGACCTGCACGTCGTTCGCCCAGTACCTCAGCGAGTCCAGGACGAGGCGCTGTGAGACGTCTGATGCGAAGTTGACCGTGTTGCCGCATCCGGTCACATCGATGTAGTTGCCCGTGACATCTTGCCGATAGTAACTGGCGTTGTCGAGACCGCGGAACGAGGTGGTGGGACCGTCGAGGCCTTCTTCGGAGGTGTGATTGAAGACGACGTCGAGAATCACCTCGATCCCGGCGTTGTGCAGCAGTCTCACCATTCCTTTGAATTCGCGCAGAACCGCACCCGTTCCGCCGAACTGGGCAGAACGAGATGCGTACGCGGCGTGCGGGGTAAAAAAATTAAGCGTGTTGTAGCCCCAGTAATTGCTGAGACCCATCTTGGCGAGCCGTTGTTCAGTGACAAACTGGTGAACCGGCAGCAGCTCGATGGCGGTGACGCCTAGGTTCTTCAGGTAGGCGATCGCTGTGTCGTGGGCAAGCCCTGCGTAAGTTCCACGCAGTTCCTCTGGGACTGCCGGGTTCAGCTTCGAGATGCCCTTGGCGTGTGCCTCGTAGATGACGGTGTGGTCGAGCGATGTGTTCGGCTTACTCACCCCCGCCCAGTCGAATTCGTTGTCCTGCACATAGGAGCGCCAATTACCGGTGCTGGTGCGTGCGAGCCCACGAGAGTACGGGTCAATGAGGTGCAGTGTCGGATCGAAATGGTCGGTTGCGTGCGGGTGTTCTGTGGCGTCCGCGCGCAGCGAGTATCGGGTTCCGGCGATGAGGCGGGGCGAGACTGCCGACCAGACGCTGTCGGCATCCTTCGCAAGGGGGATGCTCTCCGAGACCCAATCGGCGTCTGTGTTGTCGAAGATGCACAGTTCGATCGAGCCGGCAGTGGCGGAATATACCCGCAACTCTCCACCGTCCGCGGTGGCCGTAACGCCGAGATCACGCAGCGGGTCGCGCTCGGCTGCTGCGGTCGGTTCGGTCTCTGACATGCGTTCTAGAGTAATGACTGCGAGGGTGGAGCCAGCACCACTCGACACCCAGGGAGGGTTGGATGGCCGTTTACCTTGATCACGCCGCGACCACGCCGATGCTGCCAGAGGCGCGTGAGGCATACATCGACGCGCTCGGTCTAGTTGGCAACCCGTCATCGATTCACAGCCAGGGCCAGAACGCGAAGCGGATGCTTGAGGAGGCTCGCGAGCACGTCGCTACCTCACTCGGCTGCGATCCGATTGAGGTGGTGTTCACCTCCGGTGGGACGGAGTCGGTCAACCTCGCGATCAAGGGACTGTACTGGTCTCGCAAGGCCGCGTCAGGAGCAAATCGCATCCTCGTGCCCCGCGGCGAACATCACGCGACAGTCGACACCGTCGAGTGGCTGGAACGCTACGAGGGTGCGGTGATTCAGTGGCTACCAATTGACTCCGTTGGACGCGTGTCCCTCGATGCGCTCGCCGCAGCCCTCGAATGCCCCGGCGACATTGCCCTGGTTACCATGCTCTGGGCCAACAACGAAGTGGGAACGATCCAGCCAATAGTCGAGGTCGTAGCGCTTGCGTCCGCCCACGGTATCCCCGTGCACGCCGATGCGGTCTCCGCCTACCGACACCTTCCGGTCGACTTTGCCTCCTCCGGGCTCGCCGCCTTGAGCGTTTCGGCCCACAAGGTTGGTGGCCCACTCGGCATAGGGGCCCTCGCGCTGTCCAGGGCGGCGACGGTGGTCCCGCTGATTCACGGAGGAGGTCAACAGCGCGATGTGCGATCGGGGACGCAGGATGCGCCGGCAGCCATCGCGTTTGGGGTCGCGGCGCGGCATCCAGCACCGTCGTTATCGGCCTTACGTGATCGCGTGATCACGGGGATACGCGCGGCCGTTCCCTCGGCAGTGCTCCGCGGAGACCCGCTCGACCGGATCGATAACAACGCGCACTTCACCTTCCCCGGATGCCAGGGCGACTCGTTGCTCTTTCTGCTGGATGCCGCTGGTGTCTCTGTCAGCACAGGCTCGGCCTGCCAGGCGGGCATTCCGGAGGCGTCCCATGTGCTGATGGGGATGGGGCTCAGCGAGTCGGAGGCGCTCGGCGCCCTGCGAATCACCGTCGGCCACACGACGACGGAAGCGGATGTGGATGCGTTCCTCGCGGCGCTGCCTGACGCTCACAGCGGTGCAGCCCGTGCCGGTCTCTCCGACCGGGAAGTCACTCGCTGACGTCGAGCTCCGGCATCCGAACCCGAACTCGCACTGCCAGACTCTCCGCTCGCTCGCCTGCTCGCCTGCTCGCCCCGCTGTCCCGTCCTGCCTGTCCGTCCGGTCTGCCTGCCCTGCTCTGCTGTCCCGCCCTGCGCGCCCGACCGGCTCGCCCGCTGTCCCGCCCTACCCCGTCCCGCCCTGCCCTGCCTTGCCTGCTCGGCCCCGTCCTGCTCTGCCCTGTCCCAAATGCAGGAGATGGTGAGCACCGGGGTGGACCTTGTCCCGAGCCCACGGAGTCGACGCTTCTCGTCTCCTGCATTTGGGACAGAACGGACGGGAGCCCGAGGGAGCTGAAGCCTGCAAACAAGGGGCTCTTGCTTTTTAGTAACACCTGTAATATATTTATTACAGGTGCAACGGTGAGTGGAGGTGTCCATGAACTCACAGGAGTTCAGCAGTACTCTGGCCGCCATCGCGAGCCCGCAGCGCATGCGCATTATCGCCTTGCTGTCGGGTGAGCCGCTCCACGTGAGCGAACTTGCCAGACGAGTCGGGATGTCGCGGGCGCTGCTCTATATGCACCTGACCAAGCTCGAGGAGGCCGGTTTCATCGCCGGTCACCTGGAACTGTCCGATGACGGCAAGGCACTCAAGTTTTTCGAGGTGGTGCCGTTCACGCTGACGATCACCGCGAAAGCCTTAGCTGACGCGGTTGCCCATGATGTACAACACGACACAGAAAGTGAGACTCTCTGATGGATTTCTACTGGCTCATCCCCGTCATCGCGGTTGCCGGCGGCATCACTTACGCGATCCTGAACTCCTACTGGAAGAGTGGCGCTCGCGGGAACTCTGCGGTCATCGATCCCGCTCTCACCGCCACGCTCGCCGAGAATGCTGCGGTCAACAAAGCCATACTCGAGAAGCTGGGCTCGATCGACGCACGTCTCGCCGCCGTGGAGAAGACGCTCACTGACATCCCTTGACCACCCTGGAGCGTCGTGAATTTCGCCGAGCGTGCTCGTTCGCGCCGAGAGTGCCTGTCCCAGCAGGCACTCTCGGCGCGAACGAGCACCGTCGGCGACAAGTCGGCGACCCGCGGTGACCCGTTGGAAGCACCGCGGCGAGGGGCGCAGCGACCCGAGCGTAGACTCGACCGGTGAAAGTTTTGGCAGCGATGAGTGGCGGGGTCGACTCTGCCGTCGCTGCGGCTCGTGCCGTCGACGCCGGTCACGAGGTTGTAGGCGTGCACCTCGCACTCAGTCGGATGCCGGGAACCCTGCGCACCGGAAGTCGCGGATGCTGCACGATCGAAGACTCGATGGATGCGCAGCGGGCCGCCAACATCATTGGCATCCCGTACTATGTGTGGGATTTCTCCGAGCGATTCAAACTCGACGTCGTCGACGACTTCATTGCTGAATATGCAGCGGGCCGCACCCCCAATCCGTGCATGCGCTGCAATGAACGTATTAAGTTCGCCGCGCTGCTTGAGAAGGCCCTCGACCTCGGCTTCGACGCCGTCGCGACCGGCCACTACGCGAACATCGTGACGGATGCCGACGGCAACCGAGAGCTCCACAGGGCGGCCGCATGGGCCAAGGACCAGTCATACGTGCTCGGCGTGCTCACCGCAGAGCAACTCGCGCACAGTATGTTTCCACTGGGTGCGACCCCGTCCAAGGCCGAGGTCCGTGCCGAGGCGGCGGCCCGCGGCTTCAGCGTCGCGACCAAGCCGGACAGTCACGACATCTGCTTCATTCCCGATGGCGACACTCGCGGTTGGCTCGCTGAGCGGGTCGGGGCCGAGAAAGGCGTCATCCGTGATCGCTCGGGGGAGATCGTGGGAAGCCACGAGGGTGCAGTGGCGTTCACGATCGGGCAACGCAAAGGCTTGAACCTCGGCGTCCCCTCACCAGATGGTCGCCCTCGCTTCGTGCTCGAAGTTAAACCATCGACCAATGAGGTCGTCGTCGGCCCGCGGGAAGCGCTCGACTTGGCGCAGATTTCCGGTCGCAGGTTCAGCTGGGCTGGTCTGCCGCCAATCGATCCACACACCGCGTTCGATTGTCACGTGCAGATCCGCGCGCACTCCGATCCAGTTCCCGCTGTTGCGGTGCTGCGGGGCGGTGAGCTCGTGGTCACTCCCGACATCCCGCTCAACGGAGTTTCCACTGGCCAAACGGCCGTGATCTACCTCGGTACGCGCGTGCTTGGTCAGTTCACGATCGATGCCACTGTGAGCGCCGTTCCGGTCGAAGCCTAATCGCCTCTGCACAGACGGCATTTCAGCTTGCCGCACTGCTTCTGCCCGCCAGCCACTTTCGTTGTTCGAAAATTTGTGTGACGGGATCTCCGATGGTGCAGGCGAGGTCACTCCTGGTGACTTTGTCCGATTGCGTTCCATAATCTTCTGAGCGATAGAAGGCACCAGAGGACCGGGCGAGCGGTTCCAATGACGGACGTCCTGCCTAGACTTGCGGTGTGGGAGAAACGTATCGCCGCACTGAGTCTGGCACCGAGCGAGGGTAAACCGTGACTGACACTGAGCGAATGTCCCTCGAACAAGCGGGCGCCGAGTCGAACCAGCTGACAACGCGCGTTGTGGAACTGCGCGACGCGTATTACGAGCGCGACGAGGTGCTTGTCAGCGACGCGGAGTACGACCTCATGATCCGCAGACTTGAGGAACTCGAGCGGATGTTTCCCGAGCTGCAGAGCCAGGACAGCCCGACCCAGACCGTGGGTGGGCGCGCCGACTCGACACTGTTCACGCCGGTGCGGCACGCGGAGCGAATGCTGAGTCTCGACAACGTTTTCTCGATCGAGGAGTTTCAGGAGTGGGCGGCAAAGGTCGAGCGCAACTCTGGACGACGCGTCGACTACCTGTGTGAGCTTAAGATCGATGGCCTCGCCATCAACCTGCACTATGACAACGGCGTGCTCACGACGGCGGCGACGCGGGGTGATGGGGTTGTCGGCGAGGATGTAACCGAAAATATTGCCCGTGTGAAAGGCATCCCCACCAGGCTCGCAGGCACCGGGCATCCACCGGTCGTCGAGGTGCGCGGGGAGGTGTTTTTCGAGAAAGCAATTTTCGAGACGCTCAATTCCGATCAGGTCGCAGCGGGCGAGCGGGTGTTCGCGAACGCACGGAACGCCGCATCCGGCAGCCTGCGCCAGGTGAAAGAAAATAAGAGCAAAGCGCAGTTGGAGCGTATGTATAAGCGGCTCGGCCGGTTGAGCATGCTGGTGCACGGTATCGGTGCATGGCCAGATCCTCCCGTGGGGTCCCAGTCGGAGGTTTATGCCCTGCTGAAGGGCTGGGGTCTGCCCACCAGCACGCACTTCAAGGTCACGCACTCGGCCAAGGACGCGGCCGAATTCATCCACTATTTCGGTGAACACCGCGAGAGCGTCGAGCACGAGATCGACGGCATTGTGGTCAAAGTGGATGAGCTGGCTTTGCACGAAGAATTGGGCGCCACGAGCCGAGCCCCACGCTGGGCAATCGCATATAAGTACCCACCGGAGCAGGTCAACACGACGCTGCTTGACATCGTGGTGAGCGTTGGGCGCACCGGACGAGTCACTCCGTTCGCGGTGATGGAAAAGGTACGCGTTGCTGGTAGCGAGGTGCGCCAGGCCACGCTGCACAACCAGGAGGTGGTCAAGGCTAAGGGCGTTCTGATTGGTGACACTGTCGTGTTGCGGAAAGCCGGGGACGTGATTCCCGAGGTTCTCGGACCGGTCATCGAGTTGCGCGACGGCACGGAGCGGGAGTTCGTGATGCCGACCCATTGCCCCGAGTGTGGAACGGCGCTCGCCCCGGCAAAGGAAGGTGACATCGACCTACGCTGCCCCAATGCGAAGAGCTGCCCGGCGCAGGTGCGCGGTCGCGTCGAGCATGTCGGTAGCCGTGGGGCGCTTGATATCGAGGGACTCGGCGAGGTGGGGGCTGCGGCTCTCACCCAACCGGAAACTCCGCAACCGCCGCCACTGGTTACAGAAGCGGGACTGTTCGAATTGACTATCAGCGACCTGCTGCCGATCGAAGTGATCGTGCGCGACGCCGAGACGGGCATGCCGAAGGAGGACGACGACGGATCCAGGCGCCGCATGCCTTTCCAGAGGGTGACCCTTGAGTACCCGCCAGGCACCGAGGAGATGGACAGAGTGCAGCGGCGAAAGGCGGGCGTCACCAAGAGTCACCGTGTCGTTCACCCGTCCGAACTCGCTCTGACTTTGCTCAGCGAACTCGAGCTCGCGAAGACCAAGGAACTGTGGCGCATTCTGGTGGCCCTCAACATCCGTCACGTCGGTCCTGTTGCCGCACGCGCACTGGCCAGTTATTTCGGCTCTCTGGAGGCTATGCGCTCGGCCACAGGGGATGAGCTCGCCGCCGTCAATGGCGTCGGCGGGATCATCGCCGATGCGTTGCTTGACTGGTTCACCGTGGACTGGCACCAAGAGATCATCGAACGCTGGGCGGATGCGGGCGTGCAGTTCCAGACGCCGGGCCATCCCGGTCCTGGTGCTGCGTCAATGGGTGGGGGAGTGCTTGACGGACTGACTGTCGTCGCCACGGGCAGCCTTGAGGGCTTCAGCCGGGAGGGAGCACAGGAGGCGATCATTGCCGCGGGAGGCAAAGCCGCGTCCAGTGTTTCGAAGAAGACCGATTTCGTCGCAGCGGGACCGGGCGCCGGTTCAAAGCTTGCGAAGGCCGAGGAACTGGGCATCCGCATCATCGATGCTGCGCAGTTCTCGCTTTTAGTGACCGAAGGCCCGGCGGCGATTTCTCAGTCGTAATTCTGAACCCGGGTCAATAAATTTCGTAGGTATTTCTCACGGAATTATAGGTCTGCGCCCGCACTTGGCCCTACTATTGGGGGTGCACGGAATTTGCGTTGCAGCGCCGTCCCCCCGCGGCGTTGATAACGAGCAGTAAGGCCTTCACTCTGATTATCGTCGCCGTATTATTGACCCCTTCTGGCGCCCCCAATGGTGTCACGGAGGCCTTTGGCGTGCACGAAATGGGGCAGCAACCGAGCTCGACAGTTCTGACCCTGGACAGCCTGGATGGCCGAGATTACTTTGCGGCCGAAGCCAACTACACGGCGTCATCCAGCGCAAACGTCGGTGCAGGAGTGCTCGGCAATGGAACCGCGAACGTATTTCCCTGGACGATTCCCGCGTCGCTTGGGTCCGTGACCCCTGGTCCCAGCGGTTTTGGTGTACCCGGATTCGGATCTGCCTCCGGTGGGCGCTCTGGCACGGGATTGTCCGCGTCAGTTTCTGCTGCGCCGTCAACGCTCTCCGTCTCAGTAGCTCGCGTCGATGCATCGCTGTTGCCGAGAATGACGGGGATTCCACTTCTGAACCAGCTCGCGCTCCTGCCGAGGGGAGAACTCGCACGGTTCGTTTCCGACAACCCGGCCTCCATAAAGCAGCTGATCGGCGACCAGCCCGTTGCTGGGGCGTCTGCAGCCTGGTGGGCAGGTATGCCAAGTGCAAGCAAGAAGTCGTTGCTGTCGGCCGCGCCAGAGCTGGTTGGAAACCTCGAGGGCATCCCCTTTAGGTCGCGGGACGATGCCAATCGCCGCCAGCTTTCACGATCCATAGCCGAGGTCAAGGGTTCCATGAGTCAGCTGGGACGCGGTGAGGTGGTGGCCGCGCGACTGCACCTGCACATGCTCGAACAGGTTCGGGAGGCGGTGGGTTCCGCCGCCGCAAAGCATCCGAAGTCCCTGCTCACTTTTGATTCCGCCGGTCAGGGCAGGGCCGCAATTGTCGTCGGCAATCTCGCGAAAGCCGACTATGTCAGTTATCTCGTGCCGGGGATGTTCTTCTCCGTCGACGCTGCGCTGGGCACTTGGACAGACATTGCAACCGACCTCAACCGGGAACAGGGCCAGTGGCTGAACAGGCTGGCCGACGCGGATCCGTCGATGGCGGGAAAGTCGGCTGCCACTGTCGCCTGGATCGGCTACCAGACTCCGGGGATCACTCAGATCGCTTCCCTCTCGTTGGCACAAGAGGGAGCAGATCTCATTGGTCGGGCTGTAGACGGCGTGCAGGCGGTGCGCAGTGGGTCCGAGCCCTTCGTCACTGTCATTGGGCACTCCTATGGATCAACTGCGGCGATGATCGAGCTTGCCAAGGGAGGCGTGCACGTAGATGCCCTCGCCTTGATCGGCTCGCCAGGCAGCGCAGCGCAGACGGCAAGCGATCTATCGGTGCGGAACAATAACGTCTACGTGGGGGAGGCAGCCTGGGACCCGGTGGTCAACTCCGCGTTCTATGGCAGTGACCCGGGATCCGGCGCGTTTGGCGCCACAAAGATGAGTGTGGCTGGCGGCGTTGACCCGATCACGCATCGCGCGTTGACAGCGTCCGCCGGCCACCTCGGTTACTTCGAACCCGGCTCGGAGTCGATGCGCAACCTCGCGTTGATCGGCTTGAATCAGGGGTCTCTGGTCACCAGAGGTACAACGCTGGATGCTAGTCGCACGCTGGGCAGCAACGTCTCCAATTAGTCTCGGCCCAAGCGCCTCTGTTCCGCTGATGAATTCGCGCTGATGAATTCGCGCTGACAAATTCCCGCGAGTGAACTCGCGCGGAAGTGCCTTCTCGGCCTGCGAATAGAATTGACGAGTCCTCTCACGTCACCCACTACCTCGCTTTAACCAGTTCGGAGCCGCATGTCGGAAATTACCGTCGACCAGGTCGCGCACCTGGCCAACTTGGCGCGCATAGCGCTCACGCCAGATGAGATCGAGAAACTCACCGGGGAGCTAGGCGTGATTATCGACTCCATCGCCAAGGTATCCGAGGTGGCGACGGCTGATGTTCCGGCGACCAGCCATCCCATCAGAATGGTCAACGTGTTCCGGCCCGACATCCCAGGTGAGACACTGACCGCGGCACAGGCGCTCTCCGGCGCACCGGAGCATGACGGCAGTCGCTTCCGGGTATCGGCAATTCTGGGGGAGGAACAGTAATGGGCGAGCTGACCCGACTCTCTGCTGCGCAGCTGAGCGAGAGGCTACAGTCGCGGGAGGTCTCGAGCGTCGAGGTGACCCGAGCCAGTCTCGATCGTATCTCCGCGGTTGACGGCGATGTGCACGCGTTTCTGCACGTGTCATCCACTGCTCTCGACGTGGCGGCGGATGTCGACGCGCGCCGCGCCGCTGGTGAGGAACTCGGTCCACTGGCCGGCATCCCTATCGCAATCAAGGACGTGCTGTGCACGATTGATATGCCGTCTACCGCCGGCTCGCGTATCCTCGAGGGCTGGATTCCGCCGTACGACGCGACCGTGGTGCGTAAACTTCGCGAGGCGCACCTGGTGCCGCTCGGCAAGACAAACATGGACGAATTCGCGATGGGCTCGTCGACCGAACACTCAGCCTTCGGCCCAACCCACAACCCGTGGGATCTTGACCGTATCCCCGGCGGTTCCGGCGGCGGCTCGGCCGCTGCCGTCGCCGCCTTCGAGGCGCCGCTCGCGCTCGGGTCTGATACCGGTGGGTCTATTCGCCAACCCGCGGCCGTGACAGGTTCGGTGGGGGTGAAGCCGACGTACGGTGGAGTCTCTCGCTACGGTGCAATCGCCCTGGCGTCTTCGCTTGATCAGGTCGGTCCGGTCTCCCGCACAGTACTCGACGCTGCACTGCTGCACGACGTGATTGGAGGGTACGATCGGCGCGACTCGACCTCGCTCAAGGACGCCTGGCCATCATTTGCGGATGCCGCGCGCACCGGTGCTCGTGACCGGTCGCTCAACGGCGTTCGGGTTGGTGTGGTTAAGCAGCTCAACGGCGACGGCTTCCAAGCCGGTGTCCGCAGTCGTTTCGCCGAGTCGCTTGAGGTGTTGGCCGCTGCCGGCGCGGAGATCGTTGAGGTGAGCGCACCGAACTTCGAGTACGCGATCGCCGCGTACTATTTAATCCTCCCAGCCGAAGCATCCAGCAACCTGGCGAAGTTTGACTCGGTGCGCTTTGGCCTGCGAGTGAACCCGCCGGGAGGGGGGACGGTCGAGGATGTCATGGCCGCTACGCGTGAGGCTGGCTTCGGCCCCGAGGTTAAGCGGCGCATCATCCTCGGCACCTACGCGCTGAGTGCCGGATACTACGACGCGTATTACGGCAGTGCGCAGAAGGTACGCACGCTCATCCAGCGCGACTTCGATGCCGCCTTTGAGAAGGCAGACGTTCTGATCAGCCCTGCCGCACCAACCACGGCATTCAAACTGGGGGAGAAACTCGAAGACCCGCTGGCCATGTACCTGAATGATGTGACCACGATTCCGGCAAACCTCGCTGGCGTTCCTGGAATGGGACTGCCGATGGGGCTTGCGCCAGAGGATGGACTGCCCACGGGCATCCAACTGATGGCTCCGGCGCGAGCGGATGTGCGACT
>JBDTIM010000026.1:0-17803 GCA_039936355.1 Lacisediminihabitans sp.
TGCAGCACATGCAGGTTGGTGCGTGCCCAGTTCACAACGTCGGTGGTGAGAAAAGTCTCGGCCTTTCCGTACTTGGCGGTGTCGAGGCAGAGTGGATCGATGCCGGGGTTGCCGAGCTGGTCGGCGACGAGCACGATCGGGGCGAGCCCGTGGTGCCGCGCGGCGTAGGCATTCAGGATCGGGGCTTGGAACGATGGATCCGGATTTCCCGGCTGACCCATGAGCATGATGACAAGGGGCAATGCCGGCGGATTCTTCACCAGCGCTGCCGGCGGAAGGTAGAGACCAGCTGGCCTAGACCTGAACGCAGATGCGGTGTTCGGAATCACCACCTGGCCCGTAGTCCCCGCCGCGGGCATGTCCTTTGGTGGCTCCCAAATTGCCCAGAGTGCCCCGCCCGCGAGAGGCGGCTCTGTGGGCTTTGGGGCCGCTTCCACCATGGGTAGCACTATCGATTTCTGTGTCGAAACTCCGGCCAGGTCGGCGATTGTGCGGTCTAACCCGAAATCCGCGTTAATGCCGAGGGTACCGACTAGAAGGAACACGAAAATCGACGCTGCGGCAACCACTTTCCTGCCGATGCGAGACCACCACAGATTGGCGACCGCCAGGCAGATGGCCGAGAAGACTACGTAGACCCAAGTCGAGGTTGTGATGCTGAGGCCGACACCGAAGGCGTTAGTTGCGTTCACCAACCAGAGGGTGACGAACGCGGCGAGCGAACCCACAATGAGTGCGGCCGCTACCGTGATGATCCAGCGCTTGGTGGGGTGTCGAAGCGCCAGGAACAGGAGGCAGCCGATCCCGAGGGTGTATACGACGCCAACGAACGGCGAGTCGACGATGTTCATTCTGAGGATCGCGTCGATCATCTGCTCCTCGCCACGAGGTGGGTCAATTGGGTATGGGTGTGCGCGATCATATTCCTTGCTGGCTGAAGGATCACCGGTAGACTTATCTCCGTCGCAACTGGCGTTGAGATGGGCAACCATCGGGGAGCGGCAGCTTTCGTCTGCAGAGCCGGCGGAAGCCCCAGATTCGGCCGTACGCCTGGGCCGAACGGATACCTTAGTACTATCCGTTCGCGCCACAAGGAGCCGCCCGTGTCCAGTCATCTTCCCGCCCAGTTCACCGCCCCCCTCTCCGAGGTCGATCCGGAGATCGCCGAGGCGCTCGCCAACGAACTCGCCCGTCAGCGTGGCACCCTCGAGATGATCGCGAGTGAGAACTTCGTTCCCCGCGCCGTCCTCGAGGCTCAAGGCTCCGTGCTCACCAACAAATATGCCGAAGGCTATCCCGGGCGCCGCTATTACGGCGGCTGCGAGTTCGTGGATGTCGCCGAGACTCTCGCGATCAGCCGCGCGAAGAGCCTGTTCGGTTCCGCCTACGCGAACGTGCAGCCGCACTCCGGCGCATCCGCCAACGCAGCGGTGCTCTCCGCGATCGCAACGCCCGGGGACCGCATCCTCGGCTTAGAGCTCGCCCACGGCGGGCACCTCACGCACGGTATGAAGCTCAACTTCTCCGGCAAGCTCTACGAGGCGCACGCCTACGGGGTTGATCCCACGACCTTCCTGGTCGACATGGATGTCGTGCGTGAGAAGGCGCTCGAAACGCGCCCCCAGGTGCTCATCGCGGGCTGGTCGGCTTACCCCCGCCAGCTCGACTTCGCAGCTTTCCGAGCCATCGCGGACGAGGTGGGCGCGAAGCTCTGGGTAGACATGGCGCACTTCGCGGGTCTGGTCGCCACCGGGCTGCACCCCTCGCCCGTGCCGCACGCTCACGTCACGTCGTCCACCGTACACAAGACGATCGGCGGGCCGCGCTCAGGCTTCATCCTCACGAACGATCTCGACCTGCAGAAAAAGCTCAACTCAAACGTGTTCCCCGGCCAGCAGGGAGGGCCGCTCATGCACGTGATCGCCGCAAAGGCCACGGCGTTCAAGCTCGCCGCAGAACCGGAGTTCAAGGACCGTCAGGAACGCACCGTCCGCGGCGCCCAGATTCTGGCGGAGCGTCTCATGGCATCCGATGCGAAGGCTGCCGGCATCGACGTGCTGACCGGCGGCACCGACGTGCATCTGGTGCTTGTCGACCTGCGGAACTCGGCCATTCACGGGCAAGACGCCGAAGACATCCTGCACTCAGTGGGTATTACGGTGAATCGCAATGCCGTGCCATTCGACCCGCGCCCGCCGATGACCCCGTCGGGTGTCCGCATCGGCACTCCAGCGCTGGCCACCCGCGGTTTTGGCGACGAGGAGTTCACTGAGGTTGCCGACATTATTGCGATCGCTCTCAAGCCGACTCCGGATGTCGACGCCCTCCGCGCCCGCGTGCTGAAGCTCACCGATGGCTACCCGCTCTACCCCGGACTGACCAGCCCCGGGACCTGGTCCTAGCCGCTCTCCACACATCGCGAGTTGCCAGTTTTGGGGGTTATCTGGTTCAAATGAGCCCCACAACTGGCAACTCGCGCTCACAGGTCGACCGGAAGGCAGCAATTGTGACCGCAACGCGAATCGACGGTGTCGCCACCGCATCCGCCATAAAGGCAGAACTGCGCGAACGCGTGTCAGCGCTTAAGGCGCGTGGTATCACGCCTGGCCTTGCCACGCTTCTGGTCGGTGACGACCCGGGCTCGATCTCCTACGTGGCAGGTAAGCACCGGGATTGCGCAGAGGTCGGTATGGAGTCGGTGCGCATTGACCTGCCTGGCACGGCATCCGAGGCGGATGTCCGCGCCGCAATAGCCCAGTTGAACGCCGACGACAGGGTGACTGGTTTCATCGTGCAGCTGCCGTTGCCGGACGGGATCGACGAGAACGCCATGCTCGAGCTCGTGAGCCCCGACAAGGATGCGGACGGCCTGCATCCCATTAACTTGGGCCGCCTGGTGCTCGGCGTCGACCCTGCGGCAGGCCCAGGCACGGTGGGCCCAGGCGCGACGGGCTCAGGCACGGCAGGCTCAGGCACGGCAGGCTCACGCTCGGGAGCCTCACCGCTGCCGTGCACCCCGGCCGGTGTCGTCGAACTGCTGCGGCGCTACAACATTCCGACAGTGGGGCAGCGCGTAATCGTGATCGGCCGCGGCCTCACCGTTGGTCGACCTCTGGGCCTGCTGCTCACTCGCAAGGGCATTGACGCGACAGTCACACTTGCGCACTCGCGCACGAAGAATCTTGGCGATGAGGTGCGCAGGGCAGACATCGTCATCGCGGCAGTCGGCGTCCCCGGTCTCGTCAAGCCTGACTGGGTTAAGCCGGGCGCGACGGTGATCGACGTGGGCGTCTCGCGGGTGGGGGTCACCGCTAGCGGAAAGGCGAAGCTTTCGGGGGACGTCGATCCCGCGGTCGCCGAGGTCGCTGGATTCCTGTCACCCGTTCCAGGTGGGGTCGGCCCGATGACCCGAGCCATGCTGATCGCCAACGTCGTGCTCGCTGCCGAACGGCAGTTGTAGCGGCTACTCTCCGATGTATCCCGTGGCGCAGGTCGTGCCGCTCGTGTCACTGGCGACCCAGCCCGGAACATCGTTTAGGCCGGCACTCAACGCCTGCGGGCTCAGCTTGATCGTGCATCCCTCGATCGTCGCGTTAGCGCCCTCCTGCACCGCGAATCCGTAGATGCCGTAACGCCACTGGGTGAGGTCGGCGCTGGCGTCGTCGTTCTCGAACTCCGTGATCGCGTGGGCGGAGCCGGACTGCGACCAGGAGTAGAGCCCGTAACATCCGTTGGTCGAGGGTGGCGCAATGATGCCTGAACCACTCACCGCCGTTGCCCTCGAGACACCACCGAGGTAGAGGTTGAGCGGGGAGACGAAGTCTTGGCCGCTCGTGCTGCTAGTGAGATCAGACCGAAGCAGGATGCCTTGGCCGGCGCTCATGGTGTCCTGGGTGATCTGAACCGCTTGCCCGTTGTCACTGCACTGATCCAGAAACTCGGCAGAGGCTGACTGAGAAGCGCTGTCCTTGGCGGCAATTGGCGGGTGGGCGACGAGTTGGATGCTGATGGTCGCGCCGGTCGAGCTGCGCACTTTCGCCGAAATCGTGAACAGCGCGTTTGCGGCCGGATCGGCCACGGGTGAGGCGGTCGGCTCCGGAGCATGACTGGCTGCCTGGCTCTTCTGTGGTGACGCGTTCGTGTTCGTGGGGCCGCATCCGCTCAAGACCAAAGCCGCACAGATCGCAAAGGCTGCGATGCCCGTTGCGCGGGCGAGTGTTGTGTGCCCGAGTCTGGATCGTGTTGGCCGCAGTCTCACGGTGCTCTCTCCGATCGTTGGCGTTTACTCGCGTGATGCGCCGGGAGCGGCGCTTACCACAAAGGTACTGGGCTGAGCGTAGCCGTGTTCTGCGAAAGCCCCGTCAATGGCCACTTCGAGGAGCGAGAGCGACTCCTTCGGAACTAGTGCGATCGCGGCGCCGCCGAATCCGTCTCCGGTCATCCGTGCTCCGATCGCGCCGTTCGCCTGGGCAGTCTCGACGGCGAGGTCGAGCTCCGGGATGGAGATTTCAAAGTCGTCGCGCATGGACCGGTGCGAGGCATCCAGCAGCTCGCCGATTGCTGAGGGACCCTGTTCCCTGAGCGTGCGCACGGTGTCGAGAACGCGCTGGTTCTCGGTGACCACGTGGCGCACCCGGCGGAAAGTCACGTCATCGAGGATCTCTCTGGCGCGCGGGAGGTCATCGATTGAGACCTCGCGTAGAGACTCCACTTCGAGAAGTCTGGCTCCGATTTCGCAGGAAGTTCGCCTTTCGGCATACCCGCCAGTCGCGTGCTCGTGCCCGACCCCCGTGTCCATGACGAGCAGCACCAGTCCGGCGGCGTCAAAGCCGAGCGGAACAACCTCAGAGTCGAGACTTCGGCAATCGAGGAACACCGCGCAGTCTGCTTCGCCGAGAAGTGACGCCGACTGGTCCATGATTCCGGTAGGTGCTCCCACGGCCTTGTTTTCGGCCAGCTGCCCCACCCGGGCGAGAGTTTGGCGGTCAAGTCCGAGATCCCAGGCGTCATCGAGGGCGAGTGCGACCGCGCTTTCGATTGCAGCCGACGACGACAGGCCAGCGCCGACCGGGACATCCGAGTCGATGTGGATGTCGAAGCCGTTCACTGCAGACAGGTCGGCACCGTACTGACCAAGTGCCCACGCGACACCAAGTGGATAGGCGGACCAGCCGTGCAATGCCTCGGGCTCGAGCTCGTCGAGTTCGAGTTCGACGATTCCTTCGGCGAAGGAACTCGACACGCGCATGGTGCGGTCGTGTCGCATTCCCAGTGCGAGCACGGTGCGGCGGTTGATGGCGAACGGCAGGACGAAGCCCTCGTTGTAGTCCGTGTGCTCCCCTATGAGGTTTACCCGGCCTGGACCCGACCAGACGCTGCCGGGTGCATGTCCGTAACGTTCGGTGAAACCGTCGCGCACGTCGTCGCGGATGTCACCGTTCATTCCTGTGGTCCGTTCATACCCGTGCTCCTGCCGGTCGCGTCGTCATAGTTTTGCGATCCCGCCGCGCACCAGGTCTGCCGCATGCTCTGGCACGACATCCCCGATCCATGCCCCCATGGCGGCTTCAGAGCCCGCGAGGTATTTCAGCTTGTTCTTGCTCCTGCGGGGCGAGGTTAGCTGCAGCATCAGGCGAATTTCGTCGCGATTCACGTTCACCGGGGCCTGGTGCCAAGCGGCGATGTATGGCGTGGGGGAGTCGTAGATCTTGTCGATGCCGCGCAACAGCGTGAGGTACAGGCTCGCGAGCTCGTCGCGCTCCTCGTCGTTCGTTGCCGTGAAGTCTGGGACGTGCCGGTGTGGCAGCATGTGCACCTCGAGCGGCCACCGGGCAGCGAACGGCACGAACGCCGTCCAGTGTTTGCCGGCGAGCACGACTCTCGAAGACGCTCGCTCGGTTTCGAGAACCCGTTCGAACAGGTCGGGCCCGAATGTGGCGATCGAGTCGATCAGCCGGCTGGTGCGAGGGGTGATGTACGGGTAGGAGTAGATCTGCCCGTGTGGGTGGTGCAGGGTCACGCCGATGGCCTCCCCACGGTTTTCGAAAGGGAACACCTGCTCGACACCCGGCAGGGCGGAGAGTGCAGCAGTGCGATCTGCCCACGCCTCAATCACTGTGCGCGCACGCGACGGGGTCTGGCTGCCGAATGACCCCTCGTGGGCTGGGCTGAAGCAGACCACTTCGCAGCGGCCGACGGAGGTTCGCGTGCGGCCGAGTCCGATGGTGGCGAGATCGTCGAGCCCCTGCGGGGCGTTCTCGCCGGTGAGGTCTGGTCCGAAGGACGGGGAGCGGTTCTCGAACACTGCCACGTCGTAGTTGTCAGGAATCTCGGATGGGTTGTCATCGGAAGCGGGCGCCAGCGGATCCTGGTCTGCCGGTGGCAGGAATACGCGGTTCTGCCTGGCCGCGGCAATGGAAATCCATTCACCCGTGAGTGGATCCTGCCGCATGGTCGCCGTGATGGGTCTGGGGTCGAGGATGCGAGCATCCGGTTTGCGATCTGCCGCAAGGGCCGTGTCGGCATCATCAAAATAAATGAGTTCGCGGCCGTCGGCGAGACGGTATTCGCGTTTGGTTATCTGCGGCATTCGACCTCTTCGAAAACGGTTTTGCGTGGTTGCCGCCGATAGGCTGGGCTGATGCGTGCACCGACCGGGGAACAGTTTGAACTTGCAATTTCGCACGGAAAGCAACAATCTCGAACAATTGTAACCGAGGTTGCTGCCGGGATCCGGGCTCTTTCGGTGAATGGTGTCGAACTGGTGGAAACTTTTCCGGCTTCCGTGGTTCCCCCATTCGGTTCGGGAACGGTGCTCGTGCCATGGCCGAATCGCATTAAAGATGGCCTATGGCTACTGGACGGCGAACCGCAACAGCTCGCGCTGACGGAGCCGGCCCTGCACAATGCGCTGCACGGCTTGCTCGTTTCCTCACCGTATCGGGTCACCGAGCAGAGCCAGGAGTCCATCACCCTGGTCGCTCCCGTGTACCCGCAACACGGCTACCCGTTCCAGTTGCACACGACCGTCCGCTACGACTTACTGGACGACGGACTGCGGGTCACCCACGGTTTCCGCAATGTCGGCGAGGGGCGTGCGCCCGTCGCCGTGGGTACGCATCCGTTCTTCAAAATCGGGGGAGTGCCCACAGAGGACCTCGTACTCACGCTCAGTGCAGCGACTCGGTTCGAGACGGATGCCCGGCTCAATCCGACAGGCGAAGTCCCGGTCGACGGCACGGCGTACGACCTTCGCGGCGGGCGCAGAGTGGGCGACCTCAGTGTGGATGATGCCTTCGGTGCCGTGACTGTGGTTGATGGGGTGACCCGCCACAGGCTCACGGCGCCGGATGGGCGTTTCGTTGAAATGTGGCAAGACGAGGGCTTCGGATTTGTGCAAGTCTTCACGACGCGGGAGTTTCCGAAGGCCGCGGGCGTTGGTCTCGCTATTGCGATCGAACCGATGACCGCGCCGCCGAACGCGTTCAACACCGGTCAGGGGCTGCACTGGCTCGAACCAGATGAGAGCTGGTCGGTCACCTGGGGTATCCGTTACAGCGGTGCTGTCGACGGTCAGGAAACACAGGCGTAGCGTGGTCACTCCTCGCGAGGCCGAGTTGCGTCGGTGGCGACAGTATCTTGCCGACGAGAAATCGGAGGCTGCGGTTTACCGCGACCTGGCCAGTCGGCGCACGGGCGAGGAGAGGGAGATCCTGCTCGCGCTCGCCGACGCAGAGGGTCGCCACGCGGCACACTGGCAGGAACTCCTCGGCGACCACGTCGGAGTTCCGCGCAGGGGCGACATCCGCACTCGGATGCTCGGCCTGCTGGCCCGCACCTTCGGTTCCGTGTTTGTGCTCGCCCTCGCCCAGCGTGCGGAGGCACGTTCACCCTATGAGGCTGATGCGGATGCCACGGCTGCGATGGCAGCGGACGAACGCATCCACGGTGAGGTCGTCCGTGGGCTCGCCGCGCGGGGACGCAACCGTCTTTCCGGATCGTTCCGTGCCGCCGTCTTCGGCGCCAACGATGGACTGGTGTCAAACCTTGCCCTGGTGATCGGCGTCAGCGCGGCGGGCGTGGCCTCTCACGTTGTTCTGCTCACCGGCGTCGCTGGCCTTCTCGCCGGCGCCCTGTCGATGGGCGCTGGCGAGTACGTGTCTGTGCGCTCGCAGCGGGAACTGCTGGAGGCATCCGTCCCCGATCCCGACGCGAACCGCGCTCTGCCGCACCTCGACGTCGACGCCAACGAACTCATGCTGGTCTACCGGGCACGTGGGATGTCCGTTCAGGAGGCGCAGCTTAGCGCGGATGCCGTGCTGCGTGACCACACCCTCGCTGAGGTCGCGGCAGCCGAGAACGATCCACATGAGTCGGTCGGGACCGGGCTCGGTGCTGCACTCTCGAGCTTCAGCTTCTTCGCTTGTGGAGCCGTCATCGCGATCATCCCGTACCTCTTCGGACTGAGCGGCATCGTCGCGGTGGTCATCGCCGCAGGTCTCGTCGGGCTGGCCCTTCTCGGCACCGGCGCAATCGTCGGGCTGCTCTCCGGTGGTCCGCCGCTGAAGCGGGCACTACGCCAGTTGGCGATCGGGTACGGTGCTGCGGCCGTCACCTACCTGCTCGGCTTGCTGTTTAACGCCGCAGGGTAGCGCCAGGACTACCGGAGGGTCTCAAGCACCTCGATCACGTGAGCGGCTTCCGTCTCAGGATTAACGAAGGCCAAGCGCAGAACGGTGCGGTCATGCCAGGTGGTTGGGATGCAGAGAATCTTCCCTTCCGCCGACATCCGCCGTGACCACTCGGCGTACTGCTCGGCATCCCAACCCACTCGTTCGAACAGGAGCACGGTCAGCTCCGGCTCCGCAACAAGCTTCAAGGTGGCGGTGTTCCTGATGGCCTCGGTGACCTCTCTGGCTGTGGTGAGAGACTTCTCCACGGCCTCGGTGTAGCGATCAGTGCCGTGGGTGGCGAGACTAAACCAGAGCGGTAGCCCGCGCGCCCGGCGCGTGAGGTGCAGGGCGAGCTCGGCCGGATTCCACGACTCGCGGTCGACATGGTCGAGGTAGCTGGCGTGCTGGGCGTGCGTTGCGCGGGCGAGCTCGGGCATCCGGTAGACCAACGCGCAGCAATCATATGGTGCAAACAGCCACTTGTGTGGGTCGACGATGAAGCTGTCTGCTCTCTCAATCCCCGCGAAGATGTGGCGGACGGAAGGCGCTGTGAGTCCGGCCCCACCGTAAGCCCCGTCAACGTGCAGCCAGACGCCGAATTCCTCGCAGACATCCGCGACATCGGAGAGGTCGTCGACCAGCCCCTCGTTGGTGGTTCCAGCTGAGGCGACGACCGCGAAGACGTCAGGATGCCCGGCCAGCACTGCGCGCAACTCCGCTCCGGTGAGGTGGTCGCGTTCGTCGCACGGAACCGTGACGATCTCGACATCGAGTGCCTTTGCGACGGCGCGGATCGAAGAGTGTGCGGTGGTGGTGCAGGCGAGCTGCCAGCCTCCCGTCGGGCGGCCTCCGCGTCGCGCCTTTGCCGTTTCGCGAGCGGTCATCAGCGCGGACATGTTGCCGGAAGTGCCCCCCGAGACGAAGCATCCGCCTGAAGTATCTGGCCAGCCCAGCATCCCGGTAATCCAGGCGAGAGCTTCGTTCTCGGCGAAAATTGCACCAGCGCCGGCCTCCCAAAGGCCACCGAAGATGTTCGTGGCACTGGTCACGAGGTCGAATGCGACGGCGGCCCGGGTGGGGGCTGCCGGGATGTAAGCGAGGTTCATCGGGTCGTCCTGCGAGCGCGTTGATGGTTCGAGCACCCGGTCGAAGACTCGAAGGGCCGCTTCACCGCCGATTCCTGCGGGCGTGATCGTGGGGCCAGCATCCGCAGCCAGTTCGGAAGCCGGTCGCGCCGTCGACATCGGATCGGTGTGCCGCACGACTCGCTGCGCTGTCCAGTCAATGGCAAGCTTCACTATGTCGGACTCGTCACCCCACACGGAATGGACGGGGCTGGAGGAGTCAGGTTCGTTCATTCCCTAACGTTCTCACCGAGCGAAGCACAGTGCAACTCCAGAATCATCGTTCAGGGTGTTGCGCCGGTTGCCGCGCTCCGTGCTGGGTCGCTCGCCCACTGCGACCAGGATCCGGGGAAGAGAGTGCCAGTAAATCCGGCAACCTCCAGCGCGAGAATCTGGTGTGAGGCGGTGATTCCGGAGCCGCAGTAGACAGCAATCGGGGTGGAGGGGCCAATGTCAAGGTTCGCGAACCGCGTTCGCAACTGCTCAGCGGGGAGGAACGCGCCCGTGTCGTCGAGGTTCTCGGTCGTCGGTGCGGAGAGTGCCCCTGGAATGTGGCCTGCCCGCGGATCCATCGGTTCGATCTCGCCGCGATAGCGCTCACCGGCGCGCGCATCGAGCAGGATGCCGCGCCCGGGAAAGGAGGCGGCATCGTCGATCTCGATGCTGGGAACTCTGTCCCACTCGATGGTGATTTCGCTCGGAGTTACGGCATCCGGCTCCCCGATGGACACCGGATACCCGGCCTCCGTCCACGCGCGCAGGCCCCCGTCGAGCACGCGAGCCGCCTCGAATCCCGCATTGCGCAGCAGCCACCACAGCCGCGCGGCGCTGAAACTCTCTGCCTGGTCGTAGGCCACAATCGTGCTATCACGAGTCACTCCGAGCATTCTCAGGGTGTCCTGAAAGTTCTCGCGTGACGGGAGCGGATGCCGTCCGCGCCGCGGAGACGGTGGCGAGGCGAGCTCCGTGTCGAGATCGACGAACCGCGCTCCGGGAATGTGGCCTGCGAGGAAGTGGCTGCTGCCATCCGTCTGTCCGAGCGTCCACCTCGCGTCGAGTACGACCAACCCGGGGTTGGCCCGCAGCGTCGCGAGCTCGTCGACGGAGATCAAGGGACGTGTTTCTGGTGCCATGACCTGATTCTCCTCGCTGACCGCCGTCATCCGCAGTCAGTCCACTTCCTGTCCGTTTCCTGTCCCAAATGCAGGAGATGGCAGGTTCCCACTCCCGGGATCACGGGCACGCCACGAGCAAACAAGCTGTCTGTTCCTGCATTTGGGACAGAAGGCGATACCCACTTGGCCTCGAGGATTTCCTTGGCGGACAGTGTCTCTCGTTGCCAGGTGGCCCGAGGGCCATCAGCCCCAATGATTACGGTGGGCCCCGTCGGGCTCGAACCGACGACCCACGGATTAAAAGTCCGATGCTCTACCAACTGAGCTAGAGGCCCGCGCGTTAAATCTAGCGTGCTTCGAACCACGCGCAGAATTCGGGGCCATCCCGACGTGGACGAAAGCTGTGTCACGGATGCTCGGCGTGGCAATCATGGTGGGCAAGCGCGCAAAAAAAGAGCCCGGTCGAAACGCGAGTGCGTTCCGCCGGGCTCTAATTCGTAGTTCTGAACGTTAGACCTTACGACCTGAGATCATTCGCATCAAGAACACAATCACCGCGATAACGGCGAGGACTATTGCAACCCACAGCAGCCAGTTGAGCGCTGAACCCATGCCGCTGATGATGGCCAGAACGATAGCAATGACGACGACGACGACGAGCAAGATATTCATTGTGCTTCTCCTTTTCGTGGGTGATGCGGTGTCAACGTTAGCGTGAACTACCCCCCGTTTGGGGGATCTTTCAGTTGATGCTCAGGAATCCTCCAGCATTGGAAGCGATGGAACGCCACAGCATCCGACCTCCGAAACGCCGAATCGGCCAGCCGCGAAGTTGCGGCTGACCGATGTCGGATGAAACGTGTTACTGCTTCGTCGGCGGCATGAGCACCGAGTCGATGAGGTACACGGTCGCGTTTGCGGTGTGAACTCCACCACAGATCACGTTGGCGTCGTTGACCTTCATGTTGTCGCCGCTTCCGGTAACATTCACGGTCGCGCCGTTGACCGTGGTCTGGGTGCCATCAAGGGCATCGGGAGCAATCTGCCCGGGGACGACATGGTAAGTCAGGATGCTCGTGAGCATTGCGGCGTTGGCCGGGTCCTTGAGCGTGTCGACCGTAGCGGGATCCAGCTTTGCAAATGCGCTGTCGACCGGTGCGAAGACGGTGAACTCTGAGCCATTGAGTGTGCTCACCAGGTTCACGTCCGGGTTGAGCTTGCCTGAGACTGCGGCAACAAGGGTCGTCAGCAGCGGGTTGTTCGAGGCGGCTTGGGCGACCGGATCCTGGCTCATGCCCTTGATGGAGCCGCCTCCGTCTGGGTTGGCGGATGCGTACCCGGCACATCCGCTGCCGACCAGACCCGCTGCGGGGTCGCTCGCCGTCATGGAGGGAGCGGACGATGCTGTGGTGTCCTTCTTCGGTGAAGTAGACGCCGTGGTGGAACATGCCGAGAGGCCGAAGACGGCCACAGTGGCGAGGGTGGCAGCGATCAGCGCGCTGCGGTTGATGACTCGCATGGAAATTCTCCTTGGTGTTGGGCCGGATCTTGGCCGCGCAGCCGGGCGTTTGTCCGGCTGTCAGGGAGTCGTTCGGTGCCCTCGTGCTGCCGGTTTGGGTGAATTCGAGATTCATTCCTGTGGATTCGAATTCCAAGCGGATTGCGCCATGGTTCCGAACCCCTGAGCAGCCCAGGCCTTCCGGTCAGGTAGTCGCTCTCATTCCCACGAAGTCCCGGAGGCTCCCATGCTCACACTCGCCCTGATCGGTTTCGTCGGGGGGTTGATCACGGGAATCTCCCCATGCATCCTGCCCGTCCTTCCGGTCATCTTCTTCTCCTGTGGAGTGCAGAGCGCCGGTGGTGAAGACAAGCAGGTGTCGCGCTGGCGCCCTTACCTGGTGATCCTTGGACTGGTCGTGAGCTTCAGCCTGTTCACTCTGGTGGGGTCGTTGCTACTGGCGGTGCTGCACCTGCCGCAGGACTTCATTCGCTGGGCCGGGCTCGTCGTTCTCGTCCTGGTGGGGATCGGGCTCATTGTTCCCCGGTTTGAAAGCCTGCTCGAGAAGCCTTTCTCTTGGATTCCGAAGCGCGAGGTCGGGACGGAGCGAGGCGGCTTCGTGCTCGGGATCGCGTTGGGCGCTGTGTACGTTCCGTGCGCCGGCCCGGTGCTGGCCGCGATCACCGTCGCCGGATCGACCGGAAAGATCGGCGTCGAAACGATCGTGCTCACCCTGACCTTCGCCGTTGGCGCGGCACTTCCTCTGCTCATCTTCGCCCTCGCCGGGCGAGGAGTCGCGAAGCGGGTCAAGAGTTTCCGCAAGCACCAGCGTGGTATCAGGATGACCGGTGGGATCGTCATGATTGCTCTCGCTGTTGGTCTCGTGTTCAATGTTCCCCAACTCCTGCAAAAACTGATCCCGGACTACACGAGCACACTCCAAAGCACGATTGGCAACTCCTCCCAGGTGCAGGACAAGCTCAACCTCGGTGGCTTGGTTAACGACCAGAATAAGAACCTCGACAAATGCCACAACAACGCGACCCCCCTGGAAAGTTGCGGCACTGCGCCAGACATCACCGGCATCGATCAGTGGTTCAACACCCCGGGCAATAGGGCCATCGACCTGGCCGACCTCAGGGGCAAGGTGGTGTTGGTCGACTTCTGGGCCTACTCCTGCATCAACTGCCAGCGCTCGGTGCCGCACGTTGCTGCGTGGTACGACGCATACAAAGACAGCGGGCTGGATGTCATCGGCATCCACTCTCCCGAGTACTCATTTGAGAAGGTTCCTGCAAACGTCAAGGCCGGGGCTGCTGACCTCGGTATCCGCTATCCGGTGGCACTCGACAATAACCTTGCCACGTGGACCAACTATCGCAACCGGTACTGGCCAGCCCACTACTTGATTGACGCGTCGGGAATAATCCGCAACGTGCAGTTCGGGGAGGGCAACTACGCGAGCACGGAGAGTCTCATTCGTGAGCTGTTGACGGATGCCAACCCTGGCGAGCAATTGCCTCCGGTTACTGAAGTCCCAGACTCCACACCCCAGGCAGACACCACACCGGAGACCTACCTCAGCCCAAACAAGGTTGTGAATTTCGGTGGCGACGAGAAGTACTCGTCGAAGACGACATCCTTCTCCTACCCGGCGAAGCTTGCAGCGAACAGCTTCGCGCTCGACGGATCCTGGAAGCTCGATGGGCAGTTCATCGAGCCGACCTCCGGCACGGCAGCCATCAAGCTCAACTATTCGGCGAGCGAAGTTCGGATGGTGCTCGCGGGCGAGGGAACTGTGACAGTGAAGGTGGCTGGCAGGACCACGAAGATCACCGTCTCAGGGACACCCAAGTCGTATCGGGTGTTGAAGACCTCCGACCTGAAGAAGGGGACGGTGCGGGTGTCGCTTGGTAGCGGCATCCAGGCCTACTCGTTCACCTTCGGATAGGCCGGTTGGAGCGTGCGGGTCGGGCGGGAATTCGCCCGGCTCGCATAGGCTTGACCGGATGTCAGACGAGTTCCATAAGCCCACCCAGTTCTCCGGCTCCAAGTTTGAGAGCCTCGAGGGCGGAGCCGACCCTGCCCACATCAGCCGCGTCGCCCACGACACCGCGCAGGCACTTCTCAGCCGGGTGCGCAGCAGCGAGGACCCGGCAGTCGTCGACCGGCTTGTACATTTCGCCGACGAACACGGAATAGATGCGATAGCCGAGCTCTGGGCGCAGTCCAGCCCGAGGAGCCTCCCCGGGGCGCTGTGGCGGATCTACCTGCTGCGCACCCTCATTCGCCAGGATGCAGAAACCATCAGCTTCCTGTTCCAGCGTGGCAGCGACGTGGCTACCACGATCGATCCCGTGGTCGCCGGTGCGCCTGTGCCGACCGGACCAGCCGAAATCATCGCGCTCGCCGACCAGATTCTGCGCGGACTCTTCGACGGAGACTTTGCCGTGGCGCTCGATCGGGCTGCGGCTTTCTGTCGGTTGATCTCGGCGGGCAGCACAAGCCTTGCGGATGACGTGGAGGTCACCTTTCCAGAACGGGCGACCGAACTGACGACGCGGGCGCTGAGACTTTCCCAGACCGCAGTGGAGTTCGCCTCGTGCGCGAAACTGTGGAGATCGGATTCTCTGGAGTAGTTCTAGTCTGTCTGGTTTAGACTGTTCGCGGCTCTTGAGCCACTGCCGGGCAGCAGTAACCCCGGGCTCCATTATTCGCCGCTTCGAGCGGCCTCTCGCCGAGAGGCGTTCTGCGGTCCGGCCTTCCAATCCATTGCAGCCGCGGTGTCGAATCCTTTCTGTGACTAAGACGCAGAACACTCTCGGAGCGTCACCGCACGCGCACACGCGGATTGTTTGACATGCTTGTCCTCGTGCCCCGTGAGACAGATCACAATCTGGATGGCGAATCCCTCGGGCAGCCTGACTCGAAAGAGACGCTGCTCGCCAGGATCGCCACAGGTGACGAGGCTGCTTTCTCTGCGTTGTATGACGAGATCGCACCGCGCGTTCTCGGATTGGTCCGTCGACTGCTCGTCGATCACGCGCAGTCTGAGGAGGTAACCCAGGAGATCTTCCTCGAGATTTGGCAGAATGCTCCTCGCTATGAGCCGAGCAAGGGTGGTGCGACGACGTGGATATTCACGATGGCGCACCGACGGGCTGTGGATCGAATCCGGTCCTCGCAGGCCGGACGGGTTCGGGATGTGCGGATCGGCATCCGGGATTTTGAAAGCGACTACGACAACGTGGCCGAAACCGTAGAAACTACCATCGAGAACGAAAGGGTGAAAAAGGCAATGTCGCAACTAACAGAACTTCAGCGTCAGGCCATCACCCTCGCATACTACGGCGGCCTAAGTCACAGCGAGGTAGCCGAGAAACTCGAGATACCACTCGGCACGGTTAAGACTCGCCTCCGGGACGGGATGATCCGGCTGCGAGACGCATTGGGGGTGGCATCATGACCGACCACGACGACAGGCATCTGCTCGCGGGCGCGTATGCGCTCGGCTCTCTGAGTGGGCAAGAGAAGGACGACTTCGAGGCGTACCTGGAAAGCTCAGAGGAGGCTCGGGCCGAGATCGCGGCACTGTCAGACACGGCTGTTCAGCTCGCTCTCGCGACTGAGCCGGTGACACCGTCAGCACAGCTGAAAGAGTCGCTGATGGCATCCATCCGCACCACGCCGCAGCTTCCGGCGGTGGAGTCGGCCCCGACCGGTGAATACGCCCCGATCGCGAAGGCCATCGAAACGCCGAGACCGGCGTCGCCCGCACAACGTAAGGCCCAGATTCGCTGGTTTACCCGTCCCGTCGCTATCCTGGCTGCGGCCGCAGCGGCGGTCGCGCTGTTTGCCGGTGGCAACCTGTTTGGTCAGGTGACAACGAATGACACCGCGATACAGGCACAGGCGGCAAGTCTCGTCGAGTTGACTGCGGCGAGCGATGTGCAGCGTGCCAGCAGTGCGGTGGCGGGCGCAGGCCAGGCGACGCTCATCTGGTCGCTGGAGCTTCGCCGCTCTGCAGTGGTCATTGACAAGCTGCCCAACCTTCCCGCAGGCAAGACGTACCAGCTCTGGTACATCGATGCAGCAGGGGCGAAGCCCGCTGGGACGTTCGAGTCGAGCGACGGTGGAATGACCTGGCACGTGCTTGACGGAAAGATGTCGGGCGGCGACACGATCGGTGTCACAGTCGAGCCAGACGGCGGCTCACCCACACCAACCACGAAGCCGATCGTCGCAATCGCCACCGCCTGACCGTCAAACGCGGTTGAATGAAACCGGTGCACGAACTGGTGCGCCGAGTATCAGGAGGAGTGCGTGATGCGGATCGTAGTTTTGGGCGCGGGATTTGGTGGCCTTGAAGTGACTGCTCGCCTCTCGGAGGCGTTCGGCGACGACATCGAGATCGTATTGATCGACCGCTCTGACGCGTTCGTTATGGGATTCTCCAAGCTTGATGTGATGTTTGGGCGCACTAACGCCGAGGCTGCCAGCCATCACTATCGGGATATCGTCAAGCCGGGTGTGCGGTTCGTGCAGGCCACCGTGCTCGCCATTGATCCCGTTTCCCGCGTGGTTGAGACTGATGCAGGCACCTTTGAGGCGGATGTCATGGTTGTCGCCCTGGGAGCGGACCTGGATCCGGCCGCCACACCTGGTTTGATCGAGGGGGGACACGAGTTCTACACGGTCGCAGGCGCTTTTGCCACGGGCAAGGTTTTGGCAGAGTTTGGTGGCGGCCGTGTCATCGTCGGGGTGACATCGACCCCGTTCAAGTGTCCACCGGCTCCGAGTGAAACCGCGCTGATGGTGCACGAGTACCTTGTCGAGCGCGGTCTCGGAGACAGTTCCGAGGTCACTTTGGTCATGCCGTTCGGTGCTCCGGTTCCACCGGCGCCAACCGCATCCGAGGCTCTTCTCGCCGCGTTCGCCACGCAGGGAATCATCTGGCATCCGAACAACTCAGTGAGTGCGCTTGACCCGGATCGCAAAGTCGCCATTCTCGACAATGGCGAGGAGCTTCCTTATGACCTCTTCCTCGGTGTGCCGGTTCACCGCGCAGCAGCCGTTGTGCTCGAATCGCCGCTGGCCCAGAGCGGCTGGATCCCGGTGGACTCCCTGACCCTCGAGACGGAGTTTCCGAATGTGTACGCAATCGGGGACGTGACGAGCGTTGGCACGCCCAAGGCGGGTGTCTTCGCTGAGGGGCAGGCCGTCGTCGTTGCGAATGAGATCATCGCCAAGCTTCGTGGCTTGCCGCAACCCGAGACATATGGCGGCAACGGCATCTGTTACGCAGAGTTCGGCAGCAATCAGGTCGGTTTGGTCGAGGTCACGTTTCTTCGCGGCGAGAGTCCAGTCGGATCATTCGCTGGGCCATCGCAGGAA
>JBDTIM010000027.1:0-26021 GCA_039936355.1 Lacisediminihabitans sp.
TCTGCTGCCATCTGTATCAGCGCACGTTGCGCGGCCGGCGCGTGAAACACCGCTGAGCTGATTTCCGTCTTCTGCGACACTTTGGCATCTGTCTTCGCCCGGCGAATACCGATCAGAGCTGTCCCAACGACGGCGAGCATCCCTGTCGGTTGCGCTGTAGTCGGTGCGGTAGGCCACTCGGCCCGGTGAACGGAACCTTCGTGTGTCCAGGACCACACTTCCTCGGTCGCGAAAGGCAGGAACGGCGCGAAAAGTCGCAACATAATGTCGATGGCGGTGCGCAGCGTGTGGGCTGCGGAGGCCTGGCCTGCTGGTGATGCGGCACCGTAAGCCCGCTCCTTGACAAGCTCGAGATAATCGTCGCAGAACGTCCAAAAGAAGTGCTCAGTGGTCTCGAGCGCACGGGCGTGGTCGAACTCGTCAAACGCCTTCGTCGCAGTTTCAACAACAACGCCGAGTTCGGCCAGAACGTCAATATCGAGCGGCTCGCTCGCCACTCTCGGCACCGCGGTACCGTCTTCGCCAATCTCAGTAGCGGGCTCAGGGAATGAGTACACAAACTTCGCCGCGTTCAGTACCTTGATCGCGAGCCTGCGCCCGATCTTGATCTGCGTCGGGTTCAGTGGGTCGAATGCGGCGTCGGTTCCAAGCCTGGAGGATGCCGCCCAATAGCGCACAGCATCCGAACCGTGAGCCTGAAGCATTGCTGCCGGCGTCACCACATTGCCCTTCGACTTCGACATCTTTTTGCGATCGGGGTCGACGATGAAGCCGCTGATCCCGGCATTCGCCCACGGAATGCTGGCGTTTTCGAGCTGAGCGCGCAACATGGTCGAGAACAACCAAGTGCGGATGATGTCCTGGCCCTGAGGGCGAAGAGAGTATGGGAATACAAGGTCGAACAGCTCGGGATCACGTTCCCAACCACCCGCGATCTGCGGAGTCAGACTCGAGGTCGCCCACGTGTCCATAATGTCCACCTCGCCGATGAAGCCGCCGGGAACACCGCGCTGGCTTTCGTCGTAGCCCGGAGCAGCATCCGATGCCGGATCGACGGGAAGGTCGTCCTCGGATGGCACGATGACCGCGCCCTTTTCGCCGTCGGATCCCACCTCATACCAGATCGGCAACGGAACACCGAAGAAGCGCTGGCGTGAAACTAACCAGTCTCCGGTGAGGCCATCCACCCAGTTGTCATAGCGCACACGCATAAATTCGGGAGTGAACTTTACCTCGCGGCCGCGCTCGATCATGGTTGCGCGCAGATTCTCGTCACGTGCGCCGTTGCTGATGTACCACTGCAGGGTGGAAACGATCTCCAGCGGCTTGTCACCCTTTTCGAAGAATTTGACCGGGTGAGTGATGGGCTTCGGCTCGCCAACCAGCTCTCCGCTCGCCGTGAGCAGTTCGACAATGGCACGCTTGGCCGAGAACACCGTTTTGCCCGCGAGCTCCGCGTACGAGGCCCGCGCAGCATCGGTGACGATCACGTCTGGCGCCTCGGAAATGATCCGACCGTCGCGGCCGATGATGGTGCGGTTCGGCAGGTTGAGCTCGCGCCACCAGATGACGTCAGTCACATCGCCGAACGTGCAGATCATCGCGATGCCCGATCCCTTATCTTTCTGGGCGAGGTGGTGAGCGAGCACGGGAACTTCAACGTCGAACAGCGGTGTCCGCACGGTCGTACCGAAGAGGTGCTGGTATCGCTCATCATCCGGATGAGCGACGAGCGCAACGCAGGCGGGAATCAGTTCCGGCCGCGTGGTTTCGATGTACACCTCGCTGGTCGAGCCGCCAGGGGATGAACGGTGGAACGCGACACGATGGTATGCACCAGGCACCTCCTTGTCTTCGAGTTCGGCTTGGGCAACCGCGGTACGAAAGGTCACATCCCACAGGGTCGGAGCATCCGCCTGGTATGCCTCACCACGTGCGAGGTTGCGGAGGAATGCCCGCTGGGCGGCGGTTTGTGCCTCCGGGCCGATGGTGCGATAGCTCTGGGTCCAGTCGACGGAAAGGCCGAGCTTTCGCCAGACGTCCTCGAACTGCAGTTCGTCTTCTGCGGTGAGCTTCTCGCACAGCTCGATGAAGTTGCGGCGCGAGATTGGAACCTGGTCGGCGGCCTTGCTGCTGGCATTTGAGCCGCCCTCGAGCGGGGGAGTATAGCCGTCGATATAGGGCAGGCTTGGGTCGCAACGCACGCCGTAGTAGTTCTGCACGCGGCGCTCGGTGGGTAGCCCGTTGTCGTCCCACCCCATGGGATAGAAAATGTGTTTGCCCTGCATGCGCTGGTAGCGGGCGATGAGGTCCATGTGTGTGTAGCTGAAGACGTGGCCGATGTGAAGCGAGCCAGATGCTGTCGGCGGTGGCGTGTCGATTGAGAACACGGCGGAGTCGCCCTGCGCTGCGGTGGAGGCAAGCGCTGCCGCTCGATCGAAGCGGTACGTTCCGTCGGCTTCCCAGACGGGCCCCCATTTGGATTCGAGACCCTCAAGGGCGGGCTTTTCAGGAATTTGTCCAGCGGGGATGGCTGAAGCCACGGCGTTCTCCGGTTCGATATGTGCGGCACCGAGTCGGTGAAGAGGTGCCTGAGTGTGGGGTTGTGGCTTCTATCTTAACCGGATGCCATCGACAACACCGCCGCGAAGTCGGGTGGACGAGCAGTGCAGTTACACGTAAACCGGGATCGGCATCGTCATGGGTGGATCCTGCGGCACCGGCGCGCTGTCGGCCTCGCGAATTCGGATCCCGGATGCTGCGAGCCGTCGCTGCGTCTCGGCGGCATCCACATACTCAAGGTCTGCGAACCCTCCGACGGGAACCACGGAGTGCAACACTGTGTTGCGGTAGACGTGCACGAGGTTAAACGCGCGTGCGCCATCGTGCGCGCGGGTGCCACCGGTCGGAACGCTGAGGTCCTGCGTGTAGCAGGTGGCCGATGCGACCGAGACCGGAATGCCGGCGAACGTTCCCATGGACGAGTAGTGAAGGTGTCCGGCAATGATGCTGCGGACGTCGCTGCCGTCGAGCACTTCGGCCAGCGGCGCCTGGTCGCGCAGTTCCACGGCGACGGCGAGGTCCAGCACGCTCGGCAGCGGTGGGTGGTGCATGGCGAGGATAGTGCCGTGCGGGGCGGGCGTCGAGAGCTCCTCTGCGAGCCAGTCGAGCTGGGCATCCGTCACCTCGCCGTAATGCTCGCCTGGGACGCTCGAGTCCAGCGTGATTACTCGGAGGCCGTTGACTTCGTAGACGCGGTCCACGGGATTGGAGTTGGGTAGTTCGCCGAGCAGTCCGGAGCGAAAAGACTGCCGGTGGTCGTGATTGCCCATGACCCAGATGACCTGGGCGCCGAGCCTGGCCGCGACCGGCTCGACGATTGAGCGAAGTTTCTGGTAGGCATCCGGTTCGCCCTTGTCCGCCAAATCGCCGGTGAAGACGATGGCTTCGGGCTTGCGCCCGGATGACTCCAACTCTGTGAAAAGCTGTCGAAGGTGTCGCTCACTGTCTACCGAGTCGTAGAGGCGACGGTTCCCGGCTAGAAGATGCGTGTCGCTGAGGTGGAGGAGGACATGATCCGCACGCGGATATTCAGCTGTTCGAATGCTCACGAGCTATCCGTCCTTGGCTCAGCTCTGTGGTTACGACGATCGCGACCACCGTTGTTACACACGACATTCGACCATTGCGAGGTAAACGTTAGGTACCGCCACGCGGCGGAGTTGAAGATAGTGCGAAAATTATCCGGCAAACAGATCTGTCTGGAAACTCCCAGCGCGAACGAGCATGATGGGAGGGCTTATGCCCGTCGAGCGGTAACCCGAGAGGCTACGGAAATGACCGAAGAGACCATTGTCTTCCTAGGCGATAGCATCACCCAAAACGGAGACTGGGCGAGCTGGTTTCCCGAAGCTAACACGGTCAATCTTGGAGTCAGCGGAGACACCACGGACGATGTTCTGCTTCGGCTGGACGCTGCCGTCGAGGCGGCGCCGGATTCGATTCTGCTGCTGATCGGAACCAACGACCTCGGGACCAGACAGAGCGTCGAGCACCTCGTGCGAAACATCCAGCTGATGCTTGTCCAGTTACGCCGGGAACTCCCGGGTACGAGGATGCTCGTGCAGTCGATCCTGCCGCGGGCGCGAGAATTCGCCGACCGGGTGCAGGACGCCAATATCCACCTCCGCCAGTTCGCGGCGACGGTGCATGCCCAGTACCTTGACCTGTGGCCAGCGTTTGCCGAGCACGATGGCGAGATCAATCCCGCATACTCCGACGACCGGCTACACCTTACAGCGGCCGGCTACGAAGCTTGGCTGGGAGAACTTCGGCCTGCGCTGCACCGGTTGAAGGATGAGCCACCGATGACGAGTCCAATCCGTGCGATCCACATCGACGAGTACGCCAGGCCAGAACGTACCTGAAAGCCGAGCGGGGTTAGAGTCTGCTCACGAGCCGAGTGTAGAACTCGACGCCGCGCAGAAACGTCGCCACATGCATCCGCTCGTCGATCGCGTGCAGGGTGCCACGCTCGTCCGTCGACATTTCGAACGGACTGAAACGGTAAACGTGGTTCGAGATGCGCGTGAAGTGCCTGCTGTCGCTCGCCGCCATCATCACGTACGGCGTGACGATGGTTCCGGGGAAGGTCTCTTCTATCGTCGCCTTCACGAGCTCCCAGGCCCGACCGTGTGTGGGCGACACTGGAGATGGCTCGCTCGGGTGCAACGCCGAGAGTGTCACGAGCGGATCGTTGATAGCTCGTCGCACGTGCTCGATAGCCTCAGTTACAGAGGAGTCGATGGCGACGCGGATGTTGACGGTCGCCACCGCGCGCTCTGCCAGCGCGTTCGCGGCCTGGCTTCCGCTCAGCATGGTCACCGCCTGCGTGGTACGGATCATGGCCGCGGTTTCGTCGCTCAGACGCCCGAACAGGGCGAGCAGCAGCGGTTTCGTCAGCCACAGACTGGTAAACACAAAGCGCAGTGGTCCCCGTGCGTGAGCACCCAGCGTGCGGATCATCTCGATCGTGGGTGGTGTGAATCCGGATCGGAAAGGTCTGCGATTCAACCGTAGGATCGCCCTGGCCAGACGCACGGTCGCGGTGATCTTTGGCGGTGTCGAAGCATGTCCGCCATGCTGGTCGACGGTGAGCACGAGGCTGAGGATGCCCTTTTCGCTCGTGCCGACCACCGCGATGGGTCCGGTCACGCCAGGGAAGATGCCCTCGACGACGGCACCGCCTTCGTCGATGACAAGGCCGGGTCGGATGCCGCGCGAATTCAGTAATTCGACGATCGCCTTCGCTCCGCTGCCCACAGTTTCCTCATCATGACCGAAGCTTAGGTACAGGTCATGCTCCGGCGTGTGACCTGCAACGATCTGGGCCTCGACGCCCTCCAGCGCGGCGACGAGCGAGCCCTTGTCGTCCAGGGTTCCGCGCCCCCAGATCAGCTGCTCATCGCCCTCGCCGACCAGTTCGGCCGCGAACGGCGGATGCGTCCAGCCCTCCGCGCTCGCCGCAACGACGTCGTAGTGCGCCATCAGCACCGTCGCTGCGCCATCGCTGCGACCTTTCCAGCGGTAGAGCATCGAGTGGTCGTTCACGATCTCACGCCCCAGCGTCGCATGGATAGCGGGGTACAGGGTCGGCAACAGGGCTACGAGCTTGTCAAACGGGGCCCAATCGGTTTCGTTCGGGTCCTGTCTGGACACTGTGGGGAGGCGCACGAGAGCCTGGAGCCTGACAACGGCAGCGTCGGTCATGCCACCATTGTGCAGCATGCGGCTGGCCCGCCCTGTCGCGCACGAGAGAATGGCTACATGACCTCGTACCCGACGCCGAAGTTCCGCCGCATTGCCTTCGCACCCGCCGTTCTCGCCGTGATCGCCCTCATGGCCGGGCTTGCTCTGCTGGACAACGACGAGGCCTACCTGTGGATTCGCTTTCCCGTGAGCATCCTCGCCATTATCGTCGGCGTCTTTGCTTGGCAGTCGAAGCAGTGGTGGTGGCTCATAGGCCTTGCTCCGATCGCCGTGCTGTGGAACCCGGTCTGGCCGATCATCCTGCATGGCCAGTTCTGGGTGGCGCTGCAGTTCGTTGCGGCCCTCGTGTTCATCGCAGCGGGATTCATGATCAAGATCAGGAACCCGGAGGACCGCAACCGACGCTGACCGGCGGCAGCTGTGGCCTGTGTAATACGCAACAGGCCGACACGCGTATCGACATAAGTCGCTTATGGCGTAAACTACGAGTGCGTCCGACGGATCCGTTCATCGCCCCGACCTTGGTTTCAGGTTGCTTCGGGGCTGGATTCGCCGCCTACCGATCGAGTCGGCCGGGATTGCCCCAGCTGACGAGACGTGAAGAGTGCATCCTCCGGGTGCGGCGCGGTCACCTCCATGAAGTGGTGGCCCGTATTCTGATCCAGGAGGACCATGGCCCGCTCAGGCCAATCGCGCGGCGGCGCAGCGCAAGGGAAGTCAACCCACGGGAAGTCAACCCAGGGCAATTCGGCGCCCAGCAGATCTTCCCGCAAGCCCACCCAGCGTAAATCGACCGGCCGTTCCCCGCAGCGTCGCTCACGGGGTAACGACGATATTGGCGTTATCCCCGTGCTCGCCCGTGCCGTTCGCGAGGTTGAAGGCGCTGCGGAGCGTGGCAAGGTTGGGCCCTCCAACCGCACTAAGTTCCAGGTGATCGCACTGCTCATGCGCGAGGAGCGAGCGAAGGCCAAGACCGATGCCGATCTGACGGATGCCGAACGCACAGAGCTGCTGAAGCGTCTCGATGGAGTTGCCACTATTCTCGCTAAGACCGCTGCGAGAGACACCTCTCTCATCGCCCTACTGGCAGAAGAGACAGCGGTGACGGACTCCGCGCGCAAGCTGCGGCGTGACATGCTCATCGCGGCGGGCATCGAACTCAGTCCTGATGAGCTCATCATCACCAAGGAGGCGGCTCCGGTTGCTCCGGAGAGCGAAAAGCAGGTCGTGCCGCAGTCGGTGATTGCCCATCAGCTCTCCAACCCATTCCTGGCTCCAGATTTCAGCCGTCCGGCAAAGGTAAAGCCGTCCACGCACCGATTGGCGAACTGGGAACTGCTCGACCCGCTGTTCCGCGCGTTCGAATATGGTTCTGGCGGAACGGTCGCGAGTATGGGGTTGCCGCATCCGACAGCTATCGACCGCAAGGTACCGGCCGGTCTTCAGCTGTTCAACCACCAGGCCGAGTTCGTGGCCAGTGCACGAGAGGGGCACCGCACGTACCTTCTTGCCGATGAGCCCGGGCTTGGCAAGACCGCGCAGGCACTACTTGCCGCGCAGGTATCTGGTTCCTACCCGCTGCTGGTGGTCGTGCCCAACGTCGTGAAGATGAACTGGGCCCGCGAAGTTCAGCTGTGGACTCCGAAGCGCACGGCCACGGTCATCCACGGTTCCGGTGAGAATCTCGATGCGTTCGCGGACGTCGTCATCGTCAACTACGACGTGCTTGACCGGCACATCGGCTGGCTCGGCACCCTGGGTTTCAAGGGCATGGTCGTCGACGAGGCGCACTTCATCAAGAATCGCGACTCGCAGCGTTCCAAACACGTGCTTGCCTTAGCCGACAGCATCCGGCTCAGGTCGACGCGCCCGCTCATGATTGCGCTCACCGGCACGCCGTTGATCAACACCATTGATGACTTCCGTGCCATCTGGCAGTTTCTCGGCTGGATCGACGGCGAAAAACCGAAGGCACGACTCATGGCTGAACTCGAGGAAAATGGGCTAACGCCCGCAGACTTCGGCTTCTTCGCCGAGGCGAGACAGACCGTGATTGACATGGGCATAGTGCGGCGCAAGAAGGTGGATGTCGCTAGCAACCTCCCGTCCAAGCGGATCGCCGACATCCCGGTCGAGCTTGATGACGATCTTGGACGCAGCATCATGCAGGCTGAGGCCGCGCTGAGCGCCCGTCTGGTGGAGCGCTATCACCGCGCGGTCAGATTATCGAAGACGAAACACGAGCGTTCCAGTCTGATCCGGATGGTCGCTCACGCGGAACTCGAAGAGTCAAAGGCCGCCAAGACCGGCGACAACGTGTTCACCATGGTGCGCAAGATCGGCCAGGCTAAGGCGGTGCTCGCAGCTGACTACACGGCGCAGTTGGCCAGGTCCGTTGGCAAGGTTGTGTTCTTCGCGAAGCACATCGACGTCATGGATGTCGCGGAAGAGACGCTCGCCAAGCGTGGACTCAAGACAGTCTCCATCCGAGGTGATCAGACCGCCGCTTTCCGAGAGAGCCAGGTTCACGCGTTCAACACTGACCCCGACGTTTCTGTCGTGGTCGCCTCGCTGACCGCTGCCGGGGTCGGCATCAACCTGCAGGCTTCATCGAACGTCGTGCTCGCGGAGCTGAGCTGGACCTCCGCCGAGCAGACGCAGGCCATCGACCGGGTTCACCGGATCGGTCAAGTGGAGCCGGTGACTGCGTGGCGGGTCATCGCGGCACAGACCATCGATGCCAAGATTGCCGAGCTCATCGACAGCAAGGCCGGCCTCGCTGCCCGAGCGCTCGACGGTGACGACTCTGAGGTTGTTTCGGAGTCGAGTGTTCAGCTCGATGCACTCGTGCACCTGCTCGAGGTTGCGCTGGACGAGGAAGAGGCGCGCGTGAACTCGACTGAGCCTACGATGCCGAAAACGACCAAGTCGAAGAAGGCATAGCCTGCCGGATTGACTCAGTTGGCGGCGGCCTGAGCGGCGAGGCGAGCAATTGCGGCAACCGGGATGGGAAGCCATTCGGGCCGGTTGCGGGCCTCGTATACGGCCTCGTATACGGCCTTGTCGATCTCGAAGGCGTCGAGCAATACCCGGTTGGACACAAGGTCGTGCTCTGTTCTCGCGCT
Organism: Lacisediminihabitans sp.; assembly: GCA_039936355.1. Classification (GTDB taxonomy): domain Bacteria; phylum Actinomycetota; class Actinomycetes; order Actinomycetales; family Microbacteriaceae; genus Parafrigoribacterium_A. The sequence continues at coordinate 8,895 of JBDTIM010000027.1, forward strand.
GTATCCGCCGAGGAAGGCGGTCCGGCAGTTGCTGGCCCACTCGGTCGCGGTGAGTTCTGGGTGGGCCAAAGCGTAGGCGCCAGCAACATAGTCGAAGGAGCGAAGCATTCCCGCAATGTCCCGCAGCGGCAGGTCTGGTGTGTTTCGTTCAGCCATGGGGCGCAATGGTTCACCCTCGAAATCGAGAAGAACCCAGCCGCGACTTGGAACAGAGAGCACCTGACCGAGATGCAGGTCACCGTGGATGCGTTGCATGGCCGGCCATGGGGATGCGGCGGCCCGCGCGTAGACAGTCTCGATCACGGTACGCAGTTCGGCAAGACCAGGTACCTCTGCGATAGCCAGGGCAAGTCTGCTCTGCATGCTCGCCATAGTGGCTGTAACGTCGTCCAGCGTGCACGATGTGGTCCCCAGTGCGCGGGCAAGCGTTTCGTGCACCTCTGCGGTCGCCTCACCGAGAGCGCGCGCGGCACTGCTGAAGTCGCTGCCCTCCTCAGCGGCACAGAGGGCGAGGCGCCAGGCGTCTTCAACGTCGGGCAGAAACTCTTGCGCGAACGCGAGTTGGCCGGATGCGAAGCCGTCGGTGCGCCTGGAGTCTGCCCACCGTCCGCCCAGATAGCCGAGCGATTGCGGCACAACTCGTGAGCCAGCCGCGCCGAGCGCATCGAGGAGCATGACGTCGGGGTTGTCCCCGTGCTGCAGCGTGCGGAAGATTTTGCAAATGGCGGGGCGCAGCGGGGTGCCGGCAGCATCCGCCAGCGAGTAGATGATCGAGCTGTTCGACTGTTCGCCGCCGAACACCCGGGATGACGTGATGTCAAAGTGCTGCGGGGCGAGCGACGGGTGCCCGTGCACTACTGGGGCTTGCGCAGAGTCAGTGTCGACCGCTGCCGTTGGCTCACCAGAGAGTGTTTCCCCGTCGAGGATGAGGCGCAGTAGCGCTCCGGTGAATGTTTGATCGTGTGGTCCGTCGTAGAAGTACAGCGGATAGTCGCCATCGAGAATTGCCACGAGAGAGGATTCGAACCCGATGACTGGTGAGCGGTACACGGTCACAGGGAGTTGGTACAGGACCGGCTGCCCAGACTCATCCATCACAAGCAGTATGTGGATGCCAGCGACTCCTGCGGGATCGGTGAGTGTGAACCTCCCAGAGAGCCTGAGTTGTGGGGTTCGCCCTTTCCCCGCGTACCAGCGTTGGGTGGGCAACCAGACCGCGACCTGATCGAGTAGGCGTGAATCGGCGAACGCCACATTCAGCGCAGTCGTGTCTGGGGCACTCATATTACGGACAGTCGGGCCCGAAACTTGCTCTATTGGGACCGCGATAACGATCACCTCCCACGGCACGCGAACGGTGCATCTGTGCTCCACCATACGTAGCTGTGATGTGAACTGTGCCGTATTTCACAGGATTCGCGGGTGCAGTTAGTAATACTGGAGTAATGATTTCGACGATTCACGCGCGGACACTACGCGATATCGGGCTCGAATGGCACCCGGTTTCGGGTGATGCATTCCGCCTCGACCGTGAGGAATTCGACAGCGAGGTTTTCACCGTCAGCGACATGACTGTGGAAGCCCACGTGTTCGACTCCGGCACCATTCTCGGGTTCAACGGTACGACTGAGTGGGCTCTCGATTCCGTCGCCATCGAGGATTCGCTGTGGTTGCCACGAGAGGACCAGTTGCGACAACTTCTCGGTGGTGGTTTCCGTGCGCTCGTCAAACTGGATGGTGAGGCGGGCTACCGGGTGGATATCGTTCTGCAGCTCGCCCGGTTGAGCTTCACGGCTGCGGAGCCGGCGGACGCGTATGCTGCGGCGGTGGAAACGTTGCTTCGGTCGGCACTCGAGTAGCTCCGCGGTCGAGGTGTCGCTCAGTTGGAGCTCGCGAGCAGGTGTGCGTTCAACCTCGCCGTGAGCTTGTGGTTTATAGACAGGCTTCGTCCATCGACCGACCGCACGGGAGCCGCCTGTCGCACGCTGGAGACCAACCACGCGGCATCCGCCGATCTGAGCTCGTCGGCAGGCAACAATTCATAGCTATTCTCACAGCCCTCAGCGTCGAAGAATTCGAAGGCACTTGCCTGCGTGGTTCCGGCGAGAATTCCTTGGTCGGCCCGCGGGGTGCGGATGCGGTTGCCATGCTGCAGTATCAGGCTCGAAGTCGGACCCTCCAGCAAATACCCGTCAGAACTGACGAAGACGACATCGTCTGCTCCGCGCCGCTTCGCCTCACGCAGAGCGGCTCGGTTAACCGCATAGGAAAGCGTTTTGGCTCCCTGGAGCAGCCAAGGGGAGGTCTCTGCGACGTCGTGGCGGTAACCCCGGTCTAACGTGACAACGTGGATGCCTTCCACTCGCACGCGTCGATAGTCTGGCGCTTCGTCGGCATATATCCACGCGGCCGGAGTATTCGCGCCCTCAACTCCGCGGGTGAGCACGAGTTTCACCGACAGTTCGTCGACCGCCTCGTGGTCGGCGATGGCTGCTGCGATGGCCTCGCGCCACACCCGCGCATCCGGTTCGGGCAGATCGAGTTGCCTGGCTGATGCCACGAATCGTTCGAGGTGTGCATTCAGGGCGTGCGCGGTTCCTCCGGTCACGCTGATGGTTTCGAAAATGCCGTCGCCGCGCGTGGCGCCCAGGTCAAGCACGCGCAGACGCGGAGAGTCGGGATCCGCGATAACGAATCCGTCAGGATGGGTACCCGCGGCGTGAATAGATCCATCGACCGCGATTGTGGTGTCGCTGTCGCCCTGCGAGCCGAGCGCGGCGGCAGATTTCTGAACCGGGCGGGTGACGAGAACGAGCGTTGCGGGGGCCATGGAAATCATCCTAGATCGCGGGTCTGAAACACGTGGAGGTGCGCACGGGGGGCTTGGTGGTCGTCCCCCATTGAGCGCATGGGCCAGTGTCCGCCATTGAGACCTGCACCGGGAGGGTGGTTAAGAGTTTGTACCCCATGTCCTCCATATAGCTGACACCCACGTGGGGGCGCCCCCTATTGGGGGCAGCGGAACTTTCGCGAGCCAACTATCTTCTAAATATGCACTAGCCGGGGGGCTAGGGACGACGGAGACAGCACGTCCGGAAGTCGGATCGCGGGGGTGATCCGATGAAAGACCAAACGGCCAACTGGTCGCCGTCGCCCTGCATTATTTTCAATCGCCGGTCGGGCCTAAAGGCCCGGCCGGCGATTTCATTTAATTCTCGTCACTGGGCACAACTAGGCTGACCGCCATGAACAAGAGCCGTCTGCAACACCCGGATGACCGCCGCGATGCCGACACTCATGGTGCCGATAACCACAGCGCCGATAACCACACCGCCGACAGCCATGACCTGATCCGAGTTCAGGGCGCGCGCGTGAATAATCTCAAGAACATCAGTGTCGATATCCCCAAGCGAAGGCTGACGGTTTTCACGGGAGTTTCTGGTTCAGGCAAGAGCTCGCTCGTGTTCGGCACGATCGCCGCCGAATCGCAGCGAATGATCAATGAGACGTATAGCGCATTTGTGCAGGGTTTCATGCCGACGCTGGCACGACCAGAAGTCGACGTTCTCGAAGGGCTGACCACGGCCATCATTGTCGATCAGGAGCGACTGGGCGCCAACCCGCGCTCCACCGTTGGGACTGTTACCGACGCTTATGCGATGCTTCGCATCCTCTTCAGCCGACTCGGGCAACCGTACATTGGTTCGCCCCAGGCGTTCTCTTTCAATGTCGCCTCGATGAGCGGTGCGGGAGCCGTCAGCTTCGAGCGCGCAGGTCAGAAGGTCAAGGAGCGCCGCGAATTCTCTATCACTGGCGGCATGTGTCCCCGGTGTGAAGGCATGGGGAAGGTCTCGGACTTCGACCTCTCCCAGCTCTACGACGACAGCAAGTCGCTCAATGGGGGAGCGCTCACCATTCCCGGGTACAGCATGGATGGTTGGTATGGTCGCATCTTCGGCGGCTGTGGTTTCTTCGACGCCGACAAGCCGATCGCGACATTCAGCACAAAGGAACTTGAAGATCTTCTCTACAAGGAGCCGACCAAGATCAAGATCGACGGTATCAATCTCACCTACGAGGGACTGATCCCCAAGATCCAGAAATCGTTCCTGTCCAAAGACACAGAGGCGATGCAACCGCATATCCGTGCGTTCGTCGAGCGTGCTGTCGTCTTCACAACCTGCCCGGAATGTGACGGGACCCGGCTGAACGAGGGAGCGCGATCATCGCGAATCGCGGGCGTCAACATCGCCGATGCCTGTGCACTGCAGATCAGCGACCTGGCCACGTGGGTTGGAACTCTCGACGAGCCGTCTGTGGCACCGCTGCTGGCGACGCTGCGACACATCCTTGACTCGTTCGTGGAGATCGGGCTCGGATATCTCTCGTTGGACCGGCCATCTGGCACACTGTCTGGCGGCGAGGCTCAGCGCACCAAACTCATCCGTCATTTGGGCTCAGCATTGACCGACGTCACCTACGTCTTTGATGAGCCGACCATAGGCCTGCATCCCCATGACATCCAGCGCATGAACGACCTGTTGCTGCGACTGCGAGACAAGGGCAACACCGTTCTCGTCGTGGAGCATAAGCCCGAAATGATCGCGATTGCAGACCATGTCATCGATCTCGGCCCGGGTGCAGGCGCAGCGGGTGGGTCAATCTGCTATGAGGGAACTCTCGAAGAGCTTCGAGTCAGCGACACTCTCACTGGCCGCCATCTCGATGATCGAGCCAAGCTGAAGGATGCGGTGCGATCCCCGAGCGGTGTCGCGGAGATTCGCGGAGCGGCGGAAAACAACCTGCGCGACGTCGACGTCGACATCCCGCTCGGGGTGCTCACGGTGATCACCGGGGTTGCCGGTTCCGGCAAGAGTTCGCTGATTCGCGGCTCCGTGTCGTCTAGAGAAGGCGTCGTCTCGATCGACCAGGGTGCGATCCGTGGTTCCAGGCGCAGTAATCCGGCTACCTACACCGGTCTGCTCGAGCCGATCCGCAAGGCGTTCGCCAAGGCCAATGGTGTGAAGCCCGCCCTGTTCAGCGCGAACTCAGAGGGTGCCTGCCCCAACTGTAAGGGTGCAGGTGTCACCTATCTGGACCTGGGTGTCATGGCCGGTGTTTCGACCATCTGCGAGGTATGCGAGGGCAAGAGGTTCGAGACCTCTGTGCTGGACTATCGCTTTGGTGGCCGCGATATTAGCGAGGTGCTGTCGATGTCGGTGGTAGAGGCAGAAGGGTTCTTCGCCGCTGGCGAGGCCCGTATTCCGGCCGCCCACGTGATTCTGCAGCGGCTCTCTGACGTGGGACTGGGTTACATCGCACTGGGTCAGCCGCTCACGACACTTTCAGGGGGCGAGCGCCAGCGGCTCAAGCTGGCCACTCGCATGGGAGAAAAGGGCGATGTCTATGTCCTCGACGAGCCAACCACCGGTCTTCACCTTGCAGACGTCGAACAGTTGCTCGGTCTGCTTGACCGGCTCGTCGATTCGGGAAAGTCGGTCATCGTCGTTGAACACCATCAAGCGGTAATGGCGCACGCCGACTGGCTCATCGATCTTGGACCGGGTGCCGGGCACGACGGCGGACAGGTCATCTTTGAAGGCACACCAGCCGATCTTGTTGCTTCGCGCGCCACGCTCACGGGTGAGTACCTTGCAGCCTACGTTGGCGCATGATCGGGGGCTGATTGGCACCATAGGATCGCGCACTCCCAGCCGTTTCTCGTCGACTCGTGTTGAATAGGTAGGCGGGCGTGCACAATCTTTGCACCATCCGGACAGAGCAACGACAGCAGGCCAACGACAATGGAGGAGACTCAATGCCCACCGTTACCCTTACCAGCGAGACGCTGGATCAGACCATTATGGACAACGAGATCGTGCTTCTCGATTTCTGGGCTGACTGGTGCGGCCCGTGCAAGCAGTTTGCGCCAGTGTTCGAGAGCTCGAGCGAAAAAAATAGCGAGATCGTTTACGGCAAGATCGACACAGAGGAGCAGCAGCAGCTCGCTGCGGCGGCGCAGATCACCTCGATTCCGACGCTGATGGCTTTCAAAAAGGGCGTTGCCGTGTTTCGCCAGTCTGGTGCGCTTCCGCCTGCAGACCTGGAAGATCTCGTGAAGCAGCTCAAGGAGCTCGATTTGGATGCGGCGATCGCGGCGGCTCAGAGTGCCAATGAATCCGATGATGTTCTGCCGAACGGTGCCGTTTCTGAAGGTGGAGACACGATCTGAGCGGTGGATGTCCGTGCCGATGTGCGATCGAGGGCATTCACGTCGGATAATGAAACCCGAACTGCTGGCATCCGGCGAGCAAACGAGCTGAGGACACTATCTCGATGAGCATCATGCTGGGCCTAGCGGCGAACCCGTTCCTGAGCATCCCGAGCCCCGATCCGGTGCTCGCGCAGTTCCAACTCGGACCAATCACGATCCACACCTACGCTTTGTGCATCCTGGTCGGAATCTTCGCAGCCATCCTCATTACCTCTCGCCGTTTGAGTAGCCGCGGTGCGGAGCCAGGGATCGTCCTCGACATCGTGCTCTGGGCCGTACCAATTGGGATCATCGGCGCGCGCATCTACCACGTGCTCACCCACGGCGGCGATTACTTCTATCCCGGAGCAAACCTGTGGAACACGCTGGCGATCTGGGATGGCGGCAACGCCTTGTACGGATCCCTTCTCGGCGGAGCCGTCGGGGCTTTCGTCGGGTGCCGCATCGCGGGTATCCGTTTTTGGACGTTCGCTGATGCCCTCGCCCCTGCCATGCTCGTCGCACAGGCGCTCGGACGTTTCGGCAACTGGTTCAATCACGAACTGTTCGGTCTGCCGACGACGCTACCGTGGGGCCTGCAAATCGAGTCGACGAACTCGAAGTTCCCTGTCGGGCTCCCTGAAGGAACCCTCTTCCACCCGTTGTTCCTCTACGAGATCGTGTGGAACCTTGTCGGTGTAGCGATCATTCTTCTCATCGAGCGGAAGATTCGACTTCAGTGGGGCAAGGCGTTCGGCGTCTACCTCATCTGGTATGGACTCGGGCGGAGTTGGCTCGAAGCAATCCGCATCGATCCGACCAGCGATGTGTTCCTCGGAATCCCCGCCAACATCTGGGCATCATTTGCAGCGATCATTCTCGGGATTGTTCTCATCGTCGTTCAAACCCGACGGCATCCAGGACTCGAACCGTCACCGTACGTCCCCGGCCGGAGCGCTCGGGTCGACCCGAGCGCGTCAAAGCCGGAGGACGTGTACGCGGAATAGTGCAGCGTTCAGCCCATCGTCGCGCGAGCCAATGGGACCCGTTTAGCCGATCAGTGTGAGCATCAGACGGGAGTCTTCTAGGGCCTCGACAGCGTGCGGAAGACCCTCGTCGAGACGCATCAGACCTCCAGGAACCAGCACGGTCTGCGTGCCAGCAGCGGTAACGAGTAGTTTGCCGTCGAGCGCCTGGAACAGTGCCTGCTTCGGAGCGATGTGTTCCTTGAGCACCCAGCCGGACTCGAAGGCGAGAACGATGATGCGCACGCCGGGTGCGGCAAGCACTGTGCTGTGACCGAGTTTGCCCGGGGTGATGGGTGCCAGGGCCAAGAGATCGTCTCGAACAGTGAGCGGGCCATCTGGGGTGTTGTTGTCCATGGGTTCCACGCTAGCCCCTGAGTCGCCGCATTCATCGCGCGATGCTGATGGACAAAGCAATCCTGTTAGCCTCGAATCCATGGTCAGAATCGCCCTCGTCAGTACGAATCCCGAGTCCGTCGGGCATGATGACATCGACCTGGCTCCGCTTAGCGTCGCACTCAAGTCCCTGGGACTATTCCGAGCGGCTGGACGTGCTCGACCATGCATATTCAATGCTCGGTCAGCAACTGGATTGAGCCGCGACACGGCCGATCACAGGCCACGGTCAGCAGCCATGCGGTCGGGAACCGTAAGGTAGTCAGTGTAATTCACACGATTCGAGGCGGGTCTACTTGCACGTAATCAGCTATAACCTTCGCAAGAACCATGCCAGTAGTGAACTCATCGCCATTAACGAACACTTCGAACCAGACATTCTGTGTCTGCAGGAGTGTGACACGACGACGCTCCCAGCGGTCTTTGGGGCGCTGCGCCTGGCCGACTCGACGATGAGCAATCGTCTCGGCCTTGCGCTCTACTATCGCGAAGACCGCTTCACCGCCGTGAAGACGCAGACTTTCGAACTCAAAAAGTCGCTGCACGACCGCGTCCTCAAGCCGGCCAACGAACGTCTCATCGGTACGCGACTTCTCGACATGGTCGAGCAGCGCGAGTTGGTCATCGCGTCGTTCCATGCTGCTCCGCTGACCGCTCTGAATTCGCTGCGTCGAAAACAAATTGCTGCCGCGCACGAGATGCTGCGGGTGCTCGGTCCGGGGCTCCCGACCCTCATGGTTGGCGACTACAACTACCCCATCTTCAAGAAGTACCTGAATGAGCGGATGCAGGACTCCGGCTACAACCTGACTCTCAGCGATCGCAGGACCTACACGAGGTACAAGTTATTCCGTGGGCACTTCGACCTGGCGACCTCGGTCGGCTTGGCAATAGAGGGCGTGACAACCTTGCCGCGTGGTACCTCGGATCACCTGCCCATCATGGTGACTGCGTCATATTCCGAAGCCACGATGGCCGCCGCCTGAGCTCCAGAAGTCCCAGCGCGCGCGGATCCATGGTCCTAGAGGGTCTCTGGTAGGGCAAACCAGGGCGGATGCACAGCGAGCCGCGGGCTGTGCGCCGACGACGCGAGGATCGCCCGCACCGCAGTTCTTGCCTTGTCATTGGCCACCCCGACAAGGCTGAAAAGTTCAAACGGAACAGTGTCGTGGATCAGGAACTCCGCGCGCGTTAGCGCTCCGGATTCGTCGCCACCCACAAGTCTGCGCAGCATGCGCTCCCAGTCATCACCCGTGGTCGCGAAGCGACTGCGCGGGTCTGCGGCATCCCCATCGGTCAGGGCGATCGAACCTTCCGGCAGCACATCGACAACCTGCTTGACCGTGCTGACCAGAAGCACGAACTCCGCGGCGGGGAGCCTTCTGGCCGTTGCCGATATCCGTGGGTCAGGCGTTCTGCTCCTGATTCCCTCCCAGAGCGCGGCGTTCGGAGAGAGGAAGAACGGCACGTAGTCGGCCACGGTCGCGGCCATGCTCGCCCCTGTGACCGCAATACCGCGTCGAGCTACGCGCGTGTCTTCGGACGAAATGTCGACCTGTGGACGGGTGCTCAATGATGCGCTGGCATCGGAGTGCAAACCCTCCGAGAGGATCGAGGCAAGGTTGTCAATGTGGGTGAGGTGATGGATACGCTGCTCGCCGATTATGATCGGTTTCTTCCGCTGCGACGACCTCGGCGTTGCCGAAGCCGTAGACGCGCGTCCAGCGGTTGCACGAGGGGCTCTACTGCGTGGCGTCGTGGTTGTGGCTTTGGCTTGTGGCGGTGCCGCCTTCGGGCTGCACAGGTCGCAGCGAGTGAAGTCGAGTCCGTGGATGCATTCTTCAGTCACGTTAAGACTTTACGTTGCCTGCGACGGGCGACGATACACGAACCACAGCAGTTGGCTTACGATCTGTTATCGTCCGCTGACAAGGATGCTGAGCAGCACGATGTTGGCGCCTGTGAGACCCGCGAGCAGAACGATGATCGCGAGCGGGATGCTTCTTCGGGCGGATGGCACCTCAGCGATGAGGGAGATCGGGATCTCGGAGGAATGAACGGAATGCTCCATCTGCTCCAGCGTCGAACCGATTGACGCACGTGGCGCGGGCTTCCGCGGTTCTGTGTGTTCGACGCAGGGCGACCCCGCGAGAGTCGGTTCGGCTAGCGTCAGCTCGGTGAGTGTCAGCTCGGTGAGTGTCAGGGGGTTGGTGACAGGAGCGTAGTGATCCGTCCACTCGATACCATCCCACCAGCGTCGCCGCGACGGCTCGTCTTTGTCCCGATACCATCCGGCCGGGATCCTGTGCGCAACTGCTGTGCTGGCAACCATGACCCCTCCCGTTGATCTGCTGCGAATGATAACTTCTGGGGGTCGCGTATCGTCCTCCACCGCTCACGCTACGCTGGCGTGTTCACCCGGCGCTCGCCCCAATTCGCGGGGGGATGGGCAGAACCGACGCCTGGTGTCTGTGGGTGTCGACTCGTTTTAAGCACTGACTTCATCGACGACTCCGACGAACCGCGAGCCGATCCCATCCACTTCTCGGCGGTACATGCCTGCGGCGGGCGCGGGCAGCTCACCGGGGAGGTGCCAGTCGCAGCTGAGGTAGGTGAAGGCCGGCCACCATTTCTTTGGTCGCACCGCCTCCGTGAACCCGCACACCGTGCAGCTCAGCTGTACCCACACCGGCTTTTTGCCCGTGCGGTTGGCGAGTGATTGCGCCAGCCAGGCCGGCGGATTGGCTTCGAGCTCGGCGAGTTCGGTCTCGCTTAGGCGGTTCGGGATGCCGTGACGGCGTGCCATCTCGAGCGAGATGTCCAGGTGCAGGGCGGCGTCGCGTCTTGTGATCATGTCTCTTTACGATAGAGCTATGAGGTTATTCGCATGACCATTCCGCTTTCCATACTCGACCTCGCGCCAATCGCGCCCGGCCAGAGCGCCCGAGAGAGCTTCGAGGCGAGTGTCGCTATCGCACGTTCAGCAGAGGAACACGGATATCGTCGCGTCTGGTACGCCGAACATCACAACATGCCGACGATCGCATCCTCGGCTACGAGCGTCCTGATCGGCTATGTTGCGGCTCACACCTCCACCATCCGTCTTGGTGCTGGTGGCATCATGTTGCCGAATCACGCTCCGCTGACGATTGCCGAACAGTTCGGCACCCTCGCCACCCTGTACCCGGATCGAATTGATCTGGGGCTCGGCCGTGCACCGGGCAGCGACCAGAACACCATGCGCGCCATGAGACGCGACGCGCGTTCATCCGACCAGTTCCCGCAGGATGTGATGGAGCTGCAGGGTTACCTGCGTGGCGAATCGCTCATTCCCGGTGTGCAGGCGGTGCCGGGCGCCGGAACGAACGTGCCTCTCTACATCCTCGGCTCGTCCCTGTTCGGGGCGCAATTGGCCGCCGCACTTGGACTCCCCTACGCGTTCGCGTCCCACTTCGCGCCGGATGCCCTGCACGAGGCCGTGGCGGTCTACCGCAGCGACTTCAAGCCTTCATCCCAGCTCGCCGAGCCGCACGTGATCGCCGGGGTAAATGTGATTGCTGCTGAAGATGGTGCGGATGCGATGCTCCAGTTCGAGACGACACGGCGCGCGCGGGTGCGCGGCATGATTGCGCGTGGCCCGGGCGGGAGCCAGGCTCCGGACGCTCCGAGTTATTCGGATGAGCAGATCGACGAGTTTTTGACCACGCCACAGGGCAGGGGAATTGCCAACATGATGCGGTACTCGGCAGTGGGCACGCCATCCGAAGTGCGCAGCTTTCTCGAGGATTTCGCCGAATCTGCGCAGGCAGACGAGCTGATTATTGCGCATCAGTCTCGCGAGATCGTCGATCGCCTGCGCTCTATCGAGTTGACGGCGGTGGCAATGGGCGCGGTGGCCGGTGACCCTGCAGCACGCGGCACCGCTGTCAGTGGACCTAAGTAGCGTCTGAGAGATGAACCCAGCTGCAATGACCCCGGGTGCTTTGCGCGAATTCTGCATTGCGCTGCCTCAAGCGATCGAAACGTTTCCGTTCGGCGAGGAGACGTCCGTCTTCAAGGTCAGTGGCAACGATAAAGTCTTCGCCCTCAGCGCGTTGGCTGGAGAGCCACTGACCGTGTCTTTGAAGTGTGACCCGGAAGACAGCATCGCTCTTCGCGAAGAGTTTGCGGAGATCACGCCCGGTTATCACCTCAACAAGAAACACTGGATCTCTGTCGTGCTCAATGGCACCGTTCCGGGGGAGCTGGTCGAGCAGCTGATTCGTGGCAGCCACGAGTTGGTGCGCCCTCGGACACCGCGCGCTCGCGCTTAGAAGCCGCGTTCGTCGACGCCAGCCCCATACAGTGGTGGGCATGGCATCCGTCAATTTCTCGCCGTCGACTGTCGCTGGGCCTGGTGCGGTCGGCTCGATCGTGACCCTCACCATGAACCCCGCGCTGGACGTCAGCACCTCGACATCCACAGTCATGCGCGAACACAAGCTGCGCTGTGGCCCGGCCCGAATTGATCCGGGCGGGGGCGGCGTAAACGTCGCGCGCGCGATCTACCGCCTCGGAGGGGAAGCGCTGGCGATCTATGCCGTTGGTGGACTCACCGGCGACACCTACCGGCAGATGCTCGACGCAGAAAGGGTGCCGAGCCTTGCTGTGCCAATTGCGGGCACAACCCGGGAGAGCTTTACCGTCGACGAAACGGATTCGGGGGAGCAGTTCCGCTTCGTCCTGCAGGGCCCGGAGTTTTCGGAGGCCGAGTGGCGAAGTTGCCTCGCGGCACTCGAGGAGGCGATTCGCCCAGGAGGGTACGTTGTTGCCAGCGGAAGCTTGCCCCCGGGGGTACCCACAGATTTCTACGCCAGAGTGGCACGGCTCACTCACGCGCGCGGTGCACGTTCCATCGTGGATTCCTCTGGCGAAGCCCTGGACGAAGCTGTCGCCGAAGGCGTGTTCCTGGTGAAGCCGAGCCGTCGCGAGTTGGGCGAACTGGTGGGCAGGGAGCTGGTCGGCGAGCAAGACGAAGTGGATGCGGCATCCGAACTCGTCAACCGTGGTTCGGCTCAGTTGGTGGCACTGACCCTCGGCAAGGCGGGCGCGGTGTTGGCCTCTGCTGGCGGAGTAATGCGCCTGCCCGTGCCCGAGGTGCGCGTGCAGAGCGCGGTCGGTGCAGGAGACGGCTTTCTCGGCGCATTCGTCTGGCGACTGTCGCAGGGCCGCGATGCGGAGTTTGCGTTCCGGACCGCAGTGGCAGCGGGCAGCGCGACGGCCGCGACGCTCGCGACAGAAATGTGCAGTCTTGCAGATGTGGAGGCGCTGGAGCGTACGCTCCCGGCAGCAACCCGCTACTGACCCGGTCGCCGGTCGTAGTGCAGCCTTAGGACTGGAGCGCCAAAACCTTATCGCGTAGTTCTGCGTCGCTCGGTTCGACGACGTAGCTGTCGTCGGGGAAGACGATCACGGGAATGTTGGTGCGTCCGCTGACCGCGCGTGCCTTTTCGGCCGCGGCAACATCCGTTTCGAGGTCGACGTAATCGTAGTCAACTCCCATGCCATCGAGCAGTTTCTTTGACCTGCGGCAGTCGCCGCACCATTCGGCTCCGTACATCGTAATTCGTTGGCTCATGCCATCAGTCAACCAGAGTCGGCCTGACGGCATTCCCCTTCACCACGTCCAAAAGCCGCACTCGCAGGGTATTGGCACGTTCGGTGAACACACGCTGACGCCGCACGTACTCGGTCTTGCCCTCAGTGGTTTCGATGCGCACCGGCTCGTACCCCCACTCGGCGAGATCGTACGGGGACGCCTGCATGTCGAGCTCGCGGATGTCGCGTGCGAGCTCGAAGGTGTCGAGCAGTAGTTCGCCGGGCACGAGTGGCCCGAGCTTGGCCGACCACTTGTAGAGGTCCATCCCGGCATGCAGGCAGCCGGGCTGCTCCATTACGGGCTGGTTCTCCCTGGAGGGGGACAGCCGGTTGCGGGAAACCGCCTCCGGGGTGAAGAAACGGAACGCGTCGAAGTGGCTGCAGCCGATATTGTGGCTCTCAACAACGGCATCCGTTCCGGTCGCACCCAAGCGCAGGGGAACCTCGTGCCGGGCTTCAGGTGCCCTGTAGACCATCGCCCACTCGTGCAGGCCGAGGCATCCGAAGTTTGCAGCCCTGCCGAGCGTTCCGCGCAAGAGCATCATGATAGGCCGGATGCGGTCGGCCTTCGCCGCTCGGAATCCGTCGGAGTTGACGCGAACGGTCGCGGCCTCGGTGAGATACCAGTTCCAGTCGGCGCGAGGCTCGTTCTCTGCATCCGCAAGCGCGACTCCGGCGCCGGGATGCCAACGGCGTAGTAGCGCCGGGCGGTATGGGTAATAGGTGAAGAGGAAGTCGTCTACCGGGTGCGCGAGTCGACCGCCACCTACGCCAGCCTGCGCGCGCGAGCGCCAGCCGGACGTGAGCGAATCCGCCCGTTCCTGGTGGGCCAGCTCACGCTCGCGCCATTCGGCGGCGGCGAGGCGGATGCCTGTGGTGACGGTCACACCATCAAGGCTAATCGAGCGCGCGGATGCGGAGCCGGTCGGACGGCGGGTCGACGACGTTAGGTGGCGAACTCCTCGGGCAGCACGACATTGTCTGGCACCGAGCGGAACAACGGCGCAATCTCTTCCGGCGTGTATCCGGCGATGCCGCATCCGATCTTCGTCACAAGAAAGCGCAGCTGCGGATGTTCGAGTGCGAACGCGAGAAAGCTCCCGACCTCACGCACGACGGTGTCGAATCCGCTCATGGTGTCGATCCCGTATGACTGCCCCTGCAGGCCATTACCCTGCCCCCAGATGGCGCCGAACTTGTCGTACGCGGTGCGAGCGGCACCCGCTCCATGTGAGCCGTCTGCGTTTGAGCCGAACACGAAGATCTCGCCAGGCTGTAGTTCGGTGATCGTCATGGCAGCAGTGTAGGTCGGCCGCGCTCACGGCTCCAGGGGGATGCTGTTCTGGGGGATCTGCACGACGGCCTGCACGGCGGCATGATCGGACGGCCAGCCGCCTTCGTAGCGGTTCACGTTGATGGCGGCACTCAGCACAGAGACCGTCGGAGTCGTCAGAATCCAGTCGATGCGCTTGTGGTGGTGTTCCGGTGCGTGATAGTTGGGGAAGCTACCCCACACCGCCGTGAGCCTCTTCTCTGCCGTGTCCCAGGTATCAAGCAACAGACCATTCCCCGTGAGTTCTTCGTAGGGATCGGTTTCGGCATCCGTGTTGAAGTCGCCTGTCATCACGGTGGGTAATGACGAAGCGGAGACGATTCGTCGAAGCTCGTCGGCTGAACGGATTCGCGAGGTGCGCGAGTAGTTGTCAAGGTGAGTATTCACGGCCTGGAACTCCGTGCCGGTGTCCTTATCGCGGAAGGTCGCGTCAACGACGACACGCGGGGTACGGTTGCCCCATGAGGTGGACCCGGGCACGTCTGGTGTGTCGGAAAGGGCCGTCTGCCGCCATTCAAGCAGGTCCAGCCGGTGTGAATCGTAGATTATCGGGCACCCTTCCCCGCCGCGATTAGCCTCCCTGCCGCGCCCAATCAGGCGATAGCGTTCTCCGATCGCGCGGCGTACGAAATTTGCCTGATCAAAGAGGGCCTCCTGCACACCGAGCAGGTGGGGTTGTTCGTCTTCAAGCAGACGTTGGATGAGGGTTCGCCGGCGCTCCCAGAGATCCGGACTACGCGGGTTCAGGTGCGGCATCCGTCGACGGATGTTAAAGCTCATGATATGCAGGCTCGGCGCGGCTGTCGGGCCGATCAGCACGGTGTCTGCCATGTGACCAGCCTAGGCGGCGTTCGGCAGGAACGTGCCAGTCGGACTTGATGGTGGACGTGGTAGGACGGCTCTAGCATTGCCCAATGAGTCTTCCTTCAGCGCAGAACCCTTTCGCTCCGCAGAGCCTCCCGACCTCGCTGAGTCTGGCTGGTCGTACCGCGTTGATCAGTGGTGCAGGCAGCGCGACAGGCATCGGGATCGCCGCAGCTCGAGCTCTTGGAGCGCTCGGCGCGCGGGTGGCGATAACTTCGACGACCGATCGCATTCAGGACAGAGTCAGTGAGCTGCACCACGTCGGGATCGACGCCGTGGGGTTTGTGGCGCGGCTGGACACCGAAGGGGAGGTCGCCCGGTTGGCTGCAGCACTGGCTGCAGCATCCATCGAGCCCGCGATCCTCGTCAACAACGCGGGAATGGTGAGCGTGGGCGATAACGAGATGCTTTCTGGCGACGTGACCATGGATGTCGCCGACTGGCAGCGAAGCATCGACATGAATTTGACGAGCACATTTCTCTTGACGCGCGCGGTCATCCGGTCGATGCGTGCAGCGGGGTGGGGGCGCATCGTGAACGTTTCCAGCGTGAGTGGCCCGGTGATGGCGTCCCGTGCCGATCTCGCATACGCAGCGACGAAGGCTGGGATCACCGGTTTCACGCGAGCGCTCGCGGTAGACGAGGCGGTTGCCGGGATCACCGCCAACGCTGTCGCGCCTGGCTGGATCAACACCGGCTCGCAGCTTGCCAGCGAAGCCGAGGAGGGGCATCTGGTTCCCCTGAGGCGTAGCGGCACCGCCGAGGAGGTGGCATCGGCAATCGCATGGTTGGCGTCACCTGGAGCGTCCTATGTCACCGGCCAGGTGATCGTGGTCGACGGCGGAAACAGTGTGGGGGAGGAGCGGCGCTGAGGCGCACCGCTATCGAGGGTCGGCGCCGAAGAGGTGACAGGACAGTGATTGGATGTCACAGTCGAGAATTTCAAACTTGCCCGAGAACTTAGCGTCCATAGCTTCAAAGCGCGCATCCATAGTTTCAAAGCGGGCTTCAATGGCTTCACGCAGGTCACTCACGGTAGTTGTCAGCGTGCGATTGAAACTTGTGGTGACGATTCCGATCATGCCGAAAATTGCGGTCGCAAACACGCCGATCAACACCCAGACCTGTGGTTCGTTCACGTCAAGCACCATCCCATTCTCCTTGGGTCGTAGTTGAAAACCTAGCGATGAACGGATTCGACCACACCGTGCTCTGGGCGATTGTGAATAACCTCTTACTGTTAGACCCTTGGGGGGAGTGGTCCCTACCCACACGCCCCGGAATACAGTCCCAGGTGCGCGGCCTTCGCACGCTGTTGGGCGGCGACCACGGTCGCGTAGTCGGCAATGTTCGCACCGTACTTGACGGCACGGCCGAGCCCCTCATCCGCGAGCACCTCGCTGGCATTCTGGCCCGACGCCGTGATAATTAAAAATAATAAAATAAAATTTAATTATTTTTATCTGAGTAAAGTATGGAAAATATCCAACAAAACTTATACAACTATATTCTTCTTATCGAATAAAATTTATTTAATATAAAATCTAAAATTTTATCTTTTTCTTACATCATCCAAATCGGAAATTTCTTCTAATTTTTTCAAAATAAAAATTAATTCA
>JBDTIM010000028.1:0-3349 GCA_039936355.1 Lacisediminihabitans sp.
CGAATCTCGGAGCGCGAAATCCGCTCGCGTAGAGCAAGCGCACCACGCGCTGGCGGTGGCCGGTCCACGGTTCGAGCAGCTCGAGCATCCCGTCGTCATCCACGGGTGCTCCAACCAGCGCCCAACCGACAAAAGTAGCCAGGTGATAGTCGCCCACGCTCACATGGTCTGCACTGCCGTGACTGCGCTGCACAGTTTCGGCTGCTGTCCACGCGCCGATGCCTGCCACGGAGCGCAACCTGGTCGCGGCCTCGTTCGCGGTGACCTCGGTGCATTTCCCCAGTGACGAAGCGACGGATGCCGCCCGCACGACGGTCGCCGCCCGCTGCGGCCCGACGCCGGCCAGATGCCATTCCCACGACGGAATTCGCTTCCAGATATCTGCCGTCGGAATCACCCGCATCCCGAGCGGTGCAGGCCCCGGTGCTTCCTCGCCAAACTTGGTCACCAGTCTCCGCCAACTGCGCAGGGCCTCCACACTGGTGACCTTCTGCTCAAGAATCGCTGGCACCAGCGCCGCGAACAGGCGGCCGGTGCTCGCGAGGCGCAGGCCGGGCATCCGTCGTTTGGCTTCGCGCAAGACCCCGTGTACGCCGAGGTCAAGTCCGGACCAGTCGTCTTCGGCACCGAGCAGAGCCGGGATTGCGGCGAGCGCCCGCTCCGCCCCCGCACCCCAGGCGGTAATGCGAATGCCATCGGCTGACCGCAGGTGCAGCGTCGCTGCGCCATCGGGCGTGCGCATCGTCATCCAGGCGTCGGGTCCTTCCCAGCGGAATGTAGGGTCGTGCGGTCCGCGGCCGATCGGACCAAGTGTCTGACGCAGGTCGACCCGCACCCGGGGAGCGTATGTCGACTCGAGCTGCATGCATCGAGGCTACGTCACGGCGGTGACATGGCAGGCGACGAGCACCTCGCGCTCGCGTTCAAAGGCAACCCACTAGACCCCCAGTCAACCCTCAGCTTTGGCAACAAATTTCTATCGGATACGCGACCAATTTGAGAGAATGAGTGCAACGCTGCACGGCGCGGCGGCGGTGGGTTCACCGTGAATGAGATCGACGCAAGCCGATTCCAGCCTGTCTCGCGAACCTTCGTCGCCGATCAAGGGACGGCATGATGAACGACTTCGCCAATTCGAATCCCGAACCCATCCCCAACCTGGACCATGACCGCCAGCCGGGATCTTCCCCGCCACACGCTCCACGGTCGGTGATTGTCGTCGCGGTCGAACCCAGCCAACCAGATGCCGTCCTCCTCGAGGCCTGCGCACTCGCCGTGGACTTGGGCTGCGAGTTGGCATGCGCCCACGTTGATCTCAGCCGCTACGCCGTGCAGGAAAACCAAGACGGCTCAGTGGTCTCAGCATATTTCAACTCCGACCTCCCCGAACTGAGCGAAGAGACATTCGATGCGCGGCTCGCAGAGCACATCGATGCCCTCCTCACCGCACGCGGCGTCGCCTACACACTGCGCGCTCTCGCCGGCGACCCCACGCGGGCCCTTGCTCACCTGGCGGAGACGCTGAACGCGCGCCTCATCGTGGTGGGAACTCATCATCCGGGATTCCGGAGAGGCGTCAAAGCCTTCTTCAACGGCTCGGTGGCCGTGAATCTGGCGCATCGACAACATCGACCGGTGGTGGTCGTTCCATTATCACCGGTAATAGACGGCAGCCGGCTCCCCTGGGAATGACCGCTACACGCCGAGGTCGACAACTTCGAGGGCCGCGATCTTGGGTTGCCGCCCATCGCCAGAAGAGCGCCCTGTGAGCCGACGACCGATCCAGGGCAAAACGTATTCGCGATAGTACGCCGCAGTTCGGCGCGATTGAACGCCAGCCGGGGCCGCAGCCACCTCTTCCACTCCCCACTCTGCGGGCACGGGTGCGTCCAGCGCCTGCAGCACGTTGCTC
Source organism: Lacisediminihabitans sp. (assembly GCA_039936355.1). Classification (GTDB taxonomy): domain Bacteria; phylum Actinomycetota; class Actinomycetes; order Actinomycetales; family Microbacteriaceae; genus Parafrigoribacterium_A. The sequence goes on from JBDTIM010000028.1 coordinate 1,913, forward strand.
GCCACTCTGGCATGACCGAGCGCATTCAGGTGCAGCCGGTCGGCAGACCAATACCGGATGTCTCCCAAGACCTGGTCACTCCAGTTGTCGACAAAGGTGACCTTTTCCCGCGGCGACCGGCTGAAGATCGCCTCAGCGAGCTGATTGCCGCGCGAGCGGACGAGAGAACCGAGTGGGACGTGCGCGGAAGGGTTCGCGCCGCTGATCATGAGCACGTGGGCGTCAGCATCGACGGCTCGATCCACGACATCCATCAGCATGCGAGCCACATCCACGATCGCCACCCGCGGTCTCATGATGTCGTTGCCGCCACCATTAATGCTCAGCAGTTCGGGCTTCATGGCCAGCGCCGGCTCAAGTTGTTCAGCGATGAGGGGTGCCAGTTTGCGTCCACGGATGGCCAGGTTCGCGTATCTGACGGGCTCCGCACTGTCGAGAGCGAGCCCAAGTGCGACGAGATCGGCCCACCCGCGCACGCGCCCGTTCGGTAGTTCGTCGCCAACGCCCTCGGTGAAGCTGTCACCAATGGCGACGTAACTGTGAAACATTCTCCCAACGCTACCCGCGCATAAACTCGTTCGGTGGCCGTTCCCAAGATCCTCCTCTTCTATATCTTCACGCCGCTGCCCGACCCGGACGCGATTCGGCTCTGGCAACGGGGCCTGTGCGAGGCGCTAGGGCTCGGCGGGCGCATCATCCTGTCGAAGGACGGAATGAACGGCACGGTCGGCGGCGAGCTCAAAGCCGTCAAACGATACATCCACACGACTCGCGAGTATCCCGCGTTCAAGAACATCGACTTTAAGTGGAATGAGGGAGAGGGCAACGATTTCCCCCGGCTTAGCGTGCGCGTGCGCGAGGAGCTCGTGAGCTTCGGTGCCCCCGGCGAGTTGCGAGTCGACGAGCACGGCGTGGTCGGCGGCGGCACGCGACTGAGTCCCGAGCAACTTCACGAACTGGTCAAGTCGAAGGAGGTCACCTTCTTCGACGGACGCAATGCCGTCGAAGCCGCAATCGGACACTTTACGGATGCCGTGGTCCCGAACGTCAGCAACACCCGAGAATTCGTGGCCGAGCTTGACAGCGGCACGTACGACCACCTCAAGAACACACCGATCGTCACCTACTGCACCGGAGGCATCCGCTGTGAAGTGCTCTCGAGTCTCATGATCAATCGCGGATTCGAGGAGGTGTACCAACTGGATGGCGGTATCGCCACCTACGGTGAGAAGTTCGGCGACTCCGGGCTTTGGCAGGGCTCGCTCTACGTCTTTGACAACCGCCTGTCGATGAATTTCACGGATGACGCGGCCATCGTCGGACGATGCTATCGCTGCGGCGCGCCGACCAATGCGACCGCGAACTGTGTCGATCCGTCCTGTCGCGAGCAGTTTGTGGTGTGCGCCGAGCACGCACCAGAGACCCGCTGCGGGTCTC
>JBDTIM010000029.1:0-2749 GCA_039936355.1 Lacisediminihabitans sp.
TTGTTCGAATAGTTCATCCGTGTCGGGCCGAGAACGCCAAGTCGCGCCAGTCCGTCTCCGGTAGAGGAGTAGCCCGTCGTCAGCACAGATGTCTCTCCGAGCCCAAACGACGCATTCTCGCTTCCAATACTCACGGAAAAACCATTCTGCTCCGGCTCCATTTCGCCGAACAGCCGGAGCAACGCGACCTGTTCCTCAATCGCTTCTAGCACCGGATAGATGCTGCCGCTGAAGTCTTCCTCAGTGCGGACCAGATTCGCGGTACCGGCCATAAGCAACCGATCCTGGCGGTTGGCCAACACCTGATCTATGAGCGCAGCGGTGATTTCGTGCACCACCACCCGTTCCACACCAAACTGCTCTCCGAAGGCAGCCAGTGCGTGGCCTGCTTCGGCCAGGCCCAGACCACCGAGCGCGGCATTGAGCTTCGCGCGCAACTGGGCAAGGAACTCCTCGTCCAACTCGGAACTGATGTCGACTAGCCGCTGCTCAACCCGGCCGGAGTCCGTGATCAGCACCGTCATCATCCGAGTTGCGGTGAGTCTTACCAACTCAACGTGACGGATGCGAGAGCGAGTCAGCGACTGATACTGCACGAGGGCAACGTGGTGCGTCAGCTGAGACAGCAGTCGGACGGTGCGACTGAGCACCTCATCGAGGTCGGTGGATTGGCCAAGGAATGTCTCAATAGCTTGGCGCTGGGCGGAAGTGAGCGGACGCAGGTCTGCCAGCTGGTTGACGAACACCCGGTAGCCCTTGTCGGTGGGAATGCGACCGGACGAGGTGTGCGGCGCGGCGATCAATTCTTCTTCTTCGAGAAGTGCCATATCGTTGCGGATTGTGGCGGCGGACACCCCAAAGGCATGACGTTCGACGATTGACTTCGAGCCGACCGGTTCGCGTGATGCGACGTAGTCTTGCACGATTACCCTCAGTACCTCGAGGCTGCGATCGGAGACCATCCCACACCCTCACTTTCCGCACTTTTTCTGCTGGCACTCGCCGACGTTGACTGCTAATTGTAACGCGACGCACCAAACCAGGCGGCATTGCATGTGGACCATAAGGGCAGTACCTTATGCATGAGCTCGTGAGCCGCCCCCGGTATGGGGCTGGAGGCCGCGAGCACAACGTCTTTCCTGTATCCAGGACAGACCCGCTTACCGAAAGGCAATGCAGATGACTGATCCAAGTTCGCAGCCAGCCGCACCTCAGCCAGCCGCTCCACTCACAGCCGCAGAAGACCAGCAGTGGGCAGCTTTCGCCCACTTTGGAAACATCCTTGGCTTCATCCCGCCCCTGATTATCTGGATGATCTTCAAGGACAGGGGCCAGAGAACCAACATAGAAGGCAAAGAGGCGCTGAACTGGGCCATCAACGTCATCGGCGCAATCATTGCCCTTTCGATCGTGCTGATGATCCTGGGGTTCATCCCGTTCATTAACCTGCTATTTGTCTTCCTTGGCCCACTGCTTTACCTCGCGATCTGGGTGCTCGATCTCATCTTCGCGATCCAGGGAGGAATGAAGGTCAACGCCGGTGGCAGCTACCGCTACCCGATCAACATCCGGTGGATTAAGTAACGGCCAGCGAGCGGAGGACCGGAAGCGTGGCTTCCGGTCCTTCGTGCGTTAAGCCGTGGGCTTTAATGGGTGGATGTCCGATACCACGCCACCGCCATCCAACCCATATCACGCGTCGACGCCGCTCAACCCAGCAGACGAGAAACTTTGGGCAACTCTCGTGCACATCGGTGGCGTCTTCTTCAATTTCCTCCCGGCGTTAGTTGGGTACGTCCTGCTCAAAGACCGCGGCCCTTTCGTTCGCCAGCACACTGCGAGTGCCCTCAACTTCCAGCTCACGCTGATCATCGTTTATGTGGTGGGAGCGATTACCGCGCTCGTGCTCATTGGATTCCTCATCCTGATCGCCGCAGCCGTCGCGAACGTAGTTTTCAGCATTCTCGCCGCCATCGCGGCGAATCGCGGTCAAAGTTACGTATATCCGCTGGCAATCAGGTTCGCTAGCTAGGTCTGAACCCAAACGAGTCTCGACCACCATTCGGGATCAATTCAGTCCGCCAAAAGCCTGCGCACCACGACATCGGCGAGCAGTCGCCCGCGCAGTGTGAGTACGATCCTGCCTGCGACGGCTGCAGTCCCGTCCACCAGGTTCTCCGCGATTAAGCCGGCCACGGCACTGCGCCCCTTGCCGGTAAGTTCGGCGATAGGCAGGCCCTCAACGATGCGGCTTTGCAACAACACCCGCTCGATGCGTCTGGTCTCCTCGTCCAGAACTTCCCTGCCAGCACCGGGCGACTGCCCTGCCGCGATGCGTTCGGCATAAGCCGCGGGATGTTTGACGTTCCACCAGCGCACACCTCCGACGTGACTGTGTGCACCGGGGCCCACTCCCCACCAGTCGTGCCCCTGCCAGTACGCAAGATTGTGACGCGATGCGAACGCCGGCGAACGGGCCCAGTTGCTGACCTCGTACCATCGGAATCCCGCCCGCCCGAGCACCTCATCCGCGAGTTCGTACATGTCTGCCTGAAGGTCCTCGTCGGGCTGGGCGACCTCACCGCGCCGGATCTGACGAGCAAGTTTGGTGCCGTCCTCCACAATGAGCGAATACGCCGAGAGGTGATCCGGCTGCAACGAGATGGCCATATCCAGTGAGCGGCGCCAATCATCAAGCGACTCTCCGGGGGTTCCATAGATCAAATCCAGGCTCACATCGAGCCCCACC
>JBDTIM010000030.1:0-19428 GCA_039936355.1 Lacisediminihabitans sp.
CATAACCCTCGCGAATGCCGCGTTTTTGAGCGGAAGGTAAGCACCGACTGTCCACTCACTACGCTGCAGAGCTGCGATGGTCGACACAACAAGTGGCACTGAACCAGCGGGGCGCAACGTCATGCCAGCACTCTACGGGAGGTGCCCCCCAGCCGCCCGCAGGAGGTTCCACTTACGGTCAAGCACACGTGAAGCCAGCTCCGCAGATCCGTCGGATCTTGCCAGCGTCGTCGCCGCGTGATTCGCGGCAGGCTCCGAGGAGACAGGCCGATTTTGCAGAATTCGGGCGGTGCTCGTGGCATAGATCCGTGGTTGCCATCAATGATAGCATTGCAAGTATTCGAAGAGCAGGAGAAGCAGATGGCTACGTTAATGATTCGAGACTTGGACGAAGACGTAAAGGCGCGCCTGCGCATTCAAGCCGCCGAACACGGCCGATCGATGGAAGCTGAGGCTCGGGCACTTCTCGCGGCTGCGGTAAGTGGGCGGCGACCTCCGCGTGGTCTCGGTTCCTTCATTCGTGATCAATTCGCCGAGATTGGTGGAGTCGACTTGGAGATTCCACAGCGGGATGAACCGGCGCGTGCGACGGGCTTCAGCGCGTGATTGTTCTCGACACGAATGTCTTGTCCGAACTTGCTAGACCAACACCGAGCCCAGCAGTCATCGAGTGGGTTGACGCGCTGGACTCGTCCAGCCTGGTGATCACAGCCCTCACGGCGGCTGAAGTGCGGGCCGGCGTCGCACTGCTGCCCAGTGGTCGCAGGAAGAGGGATGTTGGATTGCGGATGGAGTCGCTACTCACTGAGACATTCGCGGGCTTCGATGTCTTTGTCTGCGGGGGTCACATTAATCGCGTCCTCAGTCCCTGCAACATACGCACGTGCACCGTAGATATCGTTGCTGACGGTCCAAGCCCCGTCAGCTGGTAGCCACCATTATGGTGTGCTGGTGAAGGACCCTGACGAGGCTGCGCTGTTGTGCCTACGCGACTTCCTCCACCGCCGCACGTTCGAGCGCTGCCTTTTGTGCTGTGGCGCGGACGACGGTCAGGGTCATGACCAGTGTCGCAACCGCGGCTGCAGACAGCAGCAGCAACCCAATGGCGTACGAGTTTGTCCGGCCATAGATGTCGCCCATGATCAGCGGCGGCACGAAACCTCCCAGCCCCCCAGCGGCTCCGACCAGACCGGTTACTCCACCCACCCGAGCCGGGTCGGTGACGCGTGCTATAAGTGCGAAAGTGGCGCCGCTGCCAGCTCCGAGCGCTGCGGCCATCGCCAGGAAAGCTGCGGTGCCAACGTACTCGAGCAGCGGAGTTGATGCCGCCACCGCCGACCCTACAATCACAATCGCCTGCCCCGTGGCAAGCACAGGGACTGCACCGAAACGATCGGAAAGCCAGCCGCCAACCGGGCGCATGAGCACAGCAACGATGACGAATCCGGCCATCTTCGCTGACGCATCGGCGGCATCCAGTTCGTACGCGACCTTGAGATAGGACGGTAGGTATACAGAGAACGCAACGTATCCGCCGAAGGAGACCGCGTACAGGATGCAGGCCTGCCAACTGATCGGCAAGCGAGCGTTCGAGACGACCCGGCTAAGCATCGACCCCTGAGGGGCCTTCCGCCCCGGTGCATCGCGCATCACGAACCAGGCGACCACCGCGAAGATAGCCAGTGCGATTGCGGTGATCACGAACGGAGCATGTCGGTCGACGTTAGTGAACAGCGTCACCGTGGTCAGTGCACTGATCGCCGTGCCTCCCATGCCGGCGCCAAAAATACCGACGGCCAGCCCCCGACGTTCCGGTGGGAACCATGCATTCACGAATGGGACGCCGACGGCAAAGGACGTACCGCTGATGCCCAGGAAGAATCCGCCCACCAGTAGCGCACTGTACGAATCGAGCCCGAGAAATCCGATGAAGAGTACCGGGATGATCGTCGCAGCAGACACGATCGGGAACATCACCCTGCCGCCGAACCGGTCCGTCATCGCACCGACCGGGATCCTACCGAGCGATCCGACAATAACTGGCACTGCCACCAGCAATGCCACGTCAGCTTCGGAAAGCTTGCCGAGGCTGCCCGTCGTGCGGAATAACGGACCGAGCGGACTGAGCAGCGCCCACGCCCAAAAGTTCACCGCAAAACCTGCCGTGACGAGCACGAGCATGCCGTAGGCGCGGCTCAGCGAGGTGGGAGTTTCTTCGACCTGTACGTGCTCTTCGTGGGAGACCATGTGTCGCTTTCTTCGTTTGTCGCGAGCCTAATGCAGGCCAAGATGCGCAGAGCCCAGAAGCACCGTGGCAAATACGGACGGGGTTCCCGTGGCCAGCAGTGACGTATTTATCACGGCCTTGAACGTTAAGCAGCGTGCGACTGAGCGACTATCCTACGGTGGTGACCACAACCACCACGCAGCGAATGGGGCAGTCTGTCAAGACCCTCACTCCTGGGTACTTCGCGGTGACAATGGCTACCGGCATTGTCTCGGTGGGGATGGAAATCGAGGGCTTTACCACCCTCTCGCTACTGCTGCTGATCATCTGTGCGGCCTCGTTCGTCGTGTTGCTCGTGCTGACAAGTTGGCGCGCGATTAGCTACGCGGGTGCTATTCGTGACGACTTTATGGATCCACGCCGGGCGTTCGGATTCTTCACACTCGTCGCGGGCGCGGATGTGCTGGGAGTTCGGCTCTATATGGCTGGCTACCCGTGGTTCACTAGTGTGCTGTTGTTCCTCGCCGGCGGCACTTTCCTCGTGATCGGCTATGTCATTCCCTGGACTGCTGCACTGAGCAATCAGAAACAGTCGGTTGTCGCCACCGCGAATGGGACCTGGTTCATCTGGGTGGTGGCCAGCCAGTCGATTGCCATAGCTGCAGCTACGCTCGAGCCGGAAGCAGGCTCTGCACGCGCAGTGCTCGCACTGGTAGCTGTCGTCGCGTGGTCGGTCGGAGTCTTGCTGTACGGCGCGACCGCAGTGTTCGTGGCTTTGCGACTCATGCTGTATCCCTTCGGTCCAGAAGACTTCAACCCGCCGTACTGGGTCACCATGGGTGCGCTGGCTATCACCGTGCTCGCCGGCGCCCGGATTGTCGACATGGCCGAGGCGCCTATGGTGGCCGCAACGGGCCATCTGATCGCCGGACTGAGTGTGGTGTTTTGGGGCATCGCGACCTGGCTCATTCCACCCTTAATTGCCGCCGGCCTGTGGCGTCATCTCATGCATCGGTTCCCCCTCCGCTACGAACCAACGCTGTGGAGCATCATCTTCCCACTGGGCATGTATGCAGTCGCGAGCCTCTCCCTGGGCGCTACCGATAACCTGCCGATTGTGTTGTGGATTGGCAAGGTCGAACTGTGGGTTGCGTTTGTCGCGTGGCTATTAACCTTCGTTGTGATGGGGTATCACGTCATACGGACTCTTCTGCCACCCGGTCGCGGCGCACCTTCTGACAGTCGTCAACCCCTGAAGAGCCCGTCGGCATCAGACTGATTCGGGTGACACGTCATTCGTCCTGTTCATTCGCTTCTAACTCTTGCGTATGCCGGAAGCCTGGCCATAGACTGCAAGGCTGCTCGTCGTCGTTTCGTGTGGATAGCGTGAGGCAGTTCAGAGCTGAGAAGTTACGCGCCCGGGAGGAACCCATGAACAAGACAACCATCGCCTTAGCTGGCACCGTTCGTTTTGTCATCGGCGCTTCGCTCCCGTTGTTCGCACTCGGATAGCTGCGTTTGGGCGCTCCTCAGCCCCGCGCTTTCAAACCTCTGCAATCCCTCTTGACTCGCCGCAAGATTCATACTTTTCGACGTCTGCCGATCTCACTGACGTCGCTCAATCGCAAGGAAGACACGTGTCTTTAGAACACAAGAAGAAGGGCACTCTCGCCTCCATTCTTCGCATTTATCCCTACGCCAAGAAGGCGATGCCGCGCATCTACCTCGGAATGGTTTCCGCCATGATCGCCGCGATCGTCGCACTGATGATCCCTCAGGTTCTCGGTGCGTTAGTCGACGGGCCACTTAAAACTGGGGATGCGGGCCAGATTTGGTGGCCCGTGGCCGCCGTTCTTGGGCTGGGCGTGATCGAGGCGGTCATGATCTGGTTCCGTCGCTGGTTCGTGCTGGAGCCGGGCACCCGTGTCGAGGCGCGAATGCGCAATGCTCTCTATAACCGGCTGCAGGACTTGCCGGTCTCGTTCCATGACCGTTGGGCGAGCGGGCAGTTGCTGTCGCGGGCAATCAGCGACCTGAACCTCATCCGTCGCTGGATTTCCTTCGGGCTGCTACTGCTGGTAGTCAATGTGCTCACTATCCTTATGGGCTTCGTGCTTCTGGTGCGGATCAACTGGGTGCTCGGTGTCACGTTCGTGGTCTGTTCGATCCCGCTGTGGATCTACGGCTACTTCTTTGAAAACAAGTACTCGGTGGTGGCCAGGCGCAGTCAGGACCAGGCGGGAGACCTCGCGACGGCGGTCGAGGAGGCCGTGCACGGCATCCGAGTTCTGAAGGCGTTCGGCCGAGGCAAATTCGCGCTCAAGAATTTTGCTTCCCAGGCCGAAGACCTGCGGGGCACGGAAATCGAGAAGGCTAAGACTATCGCCAACATCTGGCTGTGGCTTTTGCTGGTGCCCGATGTTACCTTCGCGCTCTGCCTGCTTGGTGGCGTCTGGCTGGCCTCCGGCGGCAACATCACCGTTGGCGAGCTGGTCACCTTCTTCGCGACGGCGACCGTGCTGCGTTGGCCCGTGGAATCGATCGGATTCCTCTTATCTATGACGGTCGATACGCGCACCGCGGCAGACCGGTTCTTCGAGGTGATGGATACGCCGAACACGATACTTGACCCGGAACATCCACAGACGATCACTTCCCCTAAGGGCCGACTCGTATTCGAGAACGCGCACTTCCGCTACCAGGATTCGCCAGCCCAATATGCTGATCTGCTCGACGGGATTGACCTAGCACTAGAGCCGGGCGAGACGATGGCAATCGTCGGACTCACTGGCTCGGGAAAGTCCACTCTCACCGCGTTGGCCAGCCGACTGTACGACGTGACCAGCGGTGCGATAACGCTGGATGGCGTCGATATTCGCCAACTCAGCCGGGAGGATCTGCACGGCCACCTCGCCGTGGCGTTCGAGGACGCAACGCTGTTCTCCGCGTCGGTGCGCGACAACGTGCTACTCGGACGCCCTGAATCGACGGATGCCGAACTCAAGGAGGCGCTGGACATCGCGCAGGCAGGCTTCGTCTATGACCTCCCCGATGGGCTCGAGACCAAGGTCGGTGAGGAAGGGCTCAGCCTCTCCGGTGGCCAGCGGCAGAGGCTCGCACTAGCGCGGGCGGTGGCGGCGAAGCCGTCCATTCTGGTGCTCGATGACCCACTCTCGGCTCTCGACGTCGACACCGAGGCACTGGTTGAGGCAGCGCTGCGCAAGGTGCTCGCCGCGACGACGGCCCTCATCGTGGCACACCGCCCATCCACGGTCATGCTCGCCGACCGGGTCGCTCTGCTCGAGGGTGGCAGGATAACCGCCGTCGGCAGGCACAGCGAACTGCTTGCGCGCAGCGACCATTACCGCTTTGTGATTTCGAGCCTAGAGGACGAGAAGAAACGAGAAGAGCACGAGCGGGACGACGACCGGCGCGATGACGAGAACGAGTTGAAAAGGGCATCGGTATGAGCGTCATCGGTGTAGAGGGCGAAGAGCGCGACGACTTCAGCAAGGTGGAGAGTGCGCAGATTCGTCAGCGCTCGCTACGGTTACTCGGATCATTGTTGCGCCCGCTGTGGGCGCGCGTGACCATCACGGTGATTGTCGTGGTGATTAGTACCGCCGCTCAAGTGGCTGGGCCTGCGTTAATTGCTTACGGCATCGACAGCGCGCTTCCAGCACTCTTGAAGAAACAGGACTGGATGCCGCTGTCGCTCGCGGTTGGCGCGTATCTGATCGCAGGCATCGTCGGCGCAATCCTGATCGCGCAATACACGGTGCTAACCGCGCGGATCAGCCAGGCAATACTGATCGACCTGCGCAAACGGGTATTCCTGCAAACGCAGAAGCTCAGTCTCGAGTTCCACGAGAGCTACACCTCCGGGCGGATCATCGCGCGGCAGACCAGCGACCTGGACTCGATCCGCGAACTGCTTGATTCCGGTATCAACCAGCTGGTGCAGGGTGGGCTGTACATGGCGTTCATCGCCATTGCGCTGGTCACGCTGGATGGATGGAGTGGGCTTATCCTTTTCGCTTCGCTGGTTCCCCTACTGATGCTGGGTCGCTGGTTTCAGGTGCGGTCACAGCGGATGTTTCGGCTCACCCGGGTGGCTTCGGCGCGCCTGATCGTGCAGTTTGTCGAGACGATGACGGGCATCCGAGCGGTGAAGGCGTTTCGCAAGGAGAAGCGAAACGAGACCGAGTTTGGTGAGCTGGTCGAGGACTACCGTGAGGCCAACTCCCGCGTTCTCAACCTGTTCGGAGTGTTCGACCCTGGTCTCATCCTGATCGGAAACGTGACGCTGGCCGTCGTGCTGTTGGTCGGCGGCCTGCGGGTGGCCGGCGGCGATCTCGCGATCGGTGTTCTCCTCGCCACACTGCTCTATACGCGTTCCTTTTACGCGCCCGCGGAGGACATGGCGATGTTCTACAACTCGTACCAGTCCGCAGCTGCCGCGCTTGAAAAGATTTCCGGGGTGTTGGAAGAGTCGCCGACAGTTCCGGACCCCGCGCGCCCCGTGGACTTGTGGCACGCGAAGGGCGATGTTGGCTTCGAGGGTGTGGAGTTTGCCTATAAGGATGACCGGGTCATCCTGCCGAAATTCGACCTACAGATTCCTTCCGGGCAGACGATCGCGCTGGTCGGGTCAACTGGCGCAGGCAAATCGACGCTCGCGAAGCTCATGGCCCGTTTTTACGACCCGACAAGAGGAACGGTCTCACTCGATGGTGTCGACTTGCGTCGCCTGCATCCGAAGGACCTGCGCCGCGCCATCGTCATGGTGACCCAGGAGGCATACCTCTTCTCTGGAACGGTCAGTGACAACATTGCTCTGGGCGAGCCCGAAGCGAGCCGTGAGGAGATTGTCGCGGCAGCCAAGGCAGTCGGTGCCCACGAGTTCATCGAGGCGCTTCCGGATGGTTACGACACGGATGTGAATAAGCGCGGCGGGCGAGTCTCGGCCGGCCAGCGGCAGCTGATCTCGTTTGCGCGCGCGTTTCTTGCCAATCCGGTCGTGCTCATCTTGGACGAGGCAACGGCATCCCTCGACATCCCGAGCGAACGTCTCGTGCAGGAGGGGCTGCAGACGCTGCTTTCGGACCGCACTGCCGTTATTATTGCGCATCGGCTTTCGACGGTCGCGATCGCGGATCGGGTGCTCGTGATGGAGCACGGCAGCATCGTGGAGGACGGCACGCCGCGCGAACTCATCGCCGGCTCCGGCCGCTTCGCCAAGCTTCATGCCGCCTGGCGCGAGTCTCTTGTCTAACTGCGTTGCCCGGCCTAAGTCTTCGCCGCCCGCCCCTCTCCCTTCCGAAATGACGGAGATTCGGCGTCTCGCGCGCGCGTTTTGGCTGGTGTGCCGCATGAATCGGAGATAACTCCGTCATTTCGGAAGGCAACGACCTGATCAGCTATTCGCGCGAGCCAGTGCAGCGAAGATAGCGGCCTCGACCTGTTTCCAATTGTGCGCAACTTGTGTGTAGCTGAATCGAAGAACCTGATAGCCGAGAGCGCCTAACACGGCGTCACGACGACGGTCCTCTTCGAAGCTTGCCCTGCTCGTATGGAATTCTGCACCATCGACCTCGACCACGAGGCGGCGTCCCAAGAGGAAATCGATGCGTCCTACTCCTGCAATCTTCACTTGCTGAGCGAAGGCGATCGAATGGAGGATCAGGTGATACTTCATCATCGACTCTCCGCCGCTTTCGCTGAGTTTCCCGGCGCGGTTGAGAGCACCGCGATAGTGGGGAGTCAGAAATTCGAGCTCGCGCTTCCAGCCGGTTTCCGAAATCATCCCTTGAAAAAGTGCCGACTCGACGGCTGCAAATGCCACGATTGGAGACTGTTTTCGCACGATATCTCTCAGACAGGCGACTGCGTTCACAGCGGTCCGAGTGCCAGAATCTCCGGTGTCGGTCCATCTGACGGCCACTCCGGTCGGTTTCACAGCGGTGAGCCGCACGGTCTTGTCGCTGCGACTGCGCAGGGCGCGGGCATCCGGTCGAACGGTGACGTCGAGCTGCGTGTTTGGTGGAGTCCAGATACCGTGATGCCGGGCTCCCGACAACCCGGTTAGTCGGCCCCCAACTCTAAAGGCTTCGATTTCAGGGATGCTCACGGCTGGACACGCATAGTGGCCCTGACGCACGCGAATTATCGTGCCAGCTCGAACGGCGGCGGTCAGCTGATGCGATGTGTGCCCATCACAGAGCAGTTCGTGCGTTGCCGCAACACCTCCGCGCCGCCAGGTGTCGTAGTAAGGAGAAGCCATGGGGAGATGATCCACGGCCCGCTCTCAACACGGGACGACGCATCCGTCATCTGTGGAGAACTCCGCTTCCCCTTCCGAAATGACGGAGAAGACGCTAAGGCTGCGTCTCCTCGCCGGAGCGCTTGCTGCTAGGTGGCCGATTCTCCGTCATTTCGGAAGGGACGGGATTGCGGACTAGTGGAAATGGTCGCGGTGAGGGATCGACTTCGAGGCAGGGCTAGTTGCTGGCTTACCTGCTTGCGGGCTACCTGCTTGCGGGCTACCGGCTTACGGCTTACGGCTTGCGGGCTACGGCCTACGGGCTTACGGGTTGCGGGCTACCGGCTTACGGCTTGCGGGCTACGGCCTACGGCCTACGGCCTACGGGCTTACGGCCTACGGGCTTACGCTTTGCGGGCTACGGGCGCCAGCGGGCCGCACGCAGGTCAACGCGGTAGTCACCGGATGCGGGATGCACGAGAGGAGTGTCTTCGGCCTTGTAGTGTCCCAGAGCCTGGTTCTCGTGGCAGATAGGCGGATGCCCGCTGGAGCGGATGACCCGCCACCACGGCATTCCGTCGCCGTAACGCGCCATCACATGACCGACAGCGCGGGCGGCGCGCGAGCCTATAGTGGCCGCGACGTCACCATAGGTCATGACCCGGCCATCCGGAATCGATCCAACGACGCTCAGCACGCGCGAGACGAAGTCGTCGCCGCTGAGTGGAGCGTCCACGGACGCAGACGCAGACGCAGACGCGGACGCAGGCTCAGACCCAGACATGGACTCAGACCCAGACATGGACCCGGACCCGGACTCAGACCTGGACATGGACCCGGACCCGGACTCAGACCCGGACCCGGACCCGGGCTCAGACCCGGACATGGTCACAAACTCGGCCACGAGAGAACTCATGGCAGCTTGATCTCTCCGATCTTCTCGCCGTATCTGGTCTCCTCGACCACGGCGAATCCCACGCGGAGGAAGAATTCTTCCGGACCGTCTTCACCGGGTTCCCAGAGCACCGTCAGGCGGGTGAAGCCGCGCTTCTTTGCCTCGGTGGCGGCGGACACGACGGCGAAGCGGCCAACACCTTTGCCCTGCGTGTTCGCCGCGACATTCATGCGCCAGATGCAGCTGCGAAACTCTTCTTCATGGGCGTTCGGGTCGAAGTTGGCCATCAGGAATGCGACCACTAAATCGTCCTGATCGATGACTACGCGAGACCAGGTGTTGCCGGGATCGAGGAACGGCCCGGCCATCGCATACGACACCGGTTCGATGAAGTGTTCCTGCCCGGGCTTCATGGAGAGAGCGTTCGCCTCCACAATATTCTTCGCAGATAGTTCTTCAAGTCTCAAGTCACCCATGAACTCAGGTTAACCCCCGGGGCCGACGGGAAGATAGTTGGTCTTTTCGAGCGCGGCTGAAAGTATCTCGATGTCGAGATACTTTGGTACCTCTTGTAAGCTTGATTCGGCCCAACTCTGAGGCCGAGCGAGAGGACCGCCCAGTGGCGAAGATCAAGGTAGAAGGCACCGTTGTCGAACTAGATGGCGACGAAATGACCCGCATTATCTGGCAGAGGATCAAGGAAACGCTGATCCACCCGTATCTCGATATTAACCTCGAGTACTACGACCTCGGTATCGAGCACCGGGACGCGACCAACGACCAGGTCACGATAGACGCGGCCCATGCCATCCAGAAGCATGGCGTCGGTGTTAAGTGCGCCACGATCACGCCAGACGAGGCACGCGTGGCGGAGTTCGGTTTGAAGAAGATGTGGAAGTCGCCGAACGGTACGATCCGTAACATTCTCGGCGGTGTCATCTTCCGTGAGCCGATCATCATCTCGAACATCCCACGTCTGGTGCCCGGATGGAACAAACCGATCATCATCGGTCGTCACGCTTTCGCTGACCAGTACAAGGCGACCGACTTTGTCTTCAAGGGTGCCGGCAAGCTCACCGTGCAGTTCACGCCGGATGACGGCTCAGAGCCGCTCAAGTTTGACGTCTATGACGCGCCGGGGGACGGTGTCGCTCAGGTGCAGTACAACCAGGATGCGTCGATCCGCGACTTTGCCCGTGCGAGTCTCAACTACGGCCTCCAGCGGAACTACCCCGTGTACCTCTCGACCAAGAACACGATCCTGAAGGCCTACGACGGTCGCTTCAAAGACATATTCCAGGAGATCTTCGAAGCCGAGTTCAAAGAGAAGTTCGACGCCGCCGGCCTCACCTACGAGCACCGACTCATCGACGACATGGTGGCATCCGCCATGAAGTGGGAGGGCGGCTACGTCTGGGCCTGCAAGAACTACGACGGTGATGTGCAGTCCGACACGGTGGCTCAGGGTTTCGGCTCGCTTGGGCTCATGACGAGCGTGCTCTCCGTCCCAGACGGCAGCATCGTGGAAGCGGAAGCGGCGCACGGCACCGTCACCCGTCACTACCGCATGCACCAGGCAGGAAAGCCCACATCCACAAACCCGATCGCGTCGATTTACGCCTGGACCCGCGGCCTCGCCCACCGGGCCAAGCTCGATGCAAACCCGGCGCTCGCTGAGTTTGCTGCAACGCTCGAGGATGTCGTGATCACCTCGGTTGAGGCCGGACACATGACCAAGGACCTGGCGCTTCTCGTCGGGCCGGACCAGAAGTGGGAGACCACGGAGGAGTTCCTCGACACCCTCGACAAGAACTTGGCAGCGCGCCTGGCCTAACACCGCCGAACGTGCCTGTTCGCGCCGAGCGTGCCTGCTGGGACGCCCTTGCACGGGCACGCTCGGCGCGAACGGGCACGCTCGACGAATGGGTAAAGGACGTAGGGTCGAGATCGTGAAGATCACCGTTACCGGCGCCGCCGGCCAGATTGGTTACGCGCTCCTATTCCGAATCGCCTCAGGCGCCATGCTGGGTAAAGACATCCCCGTGTCTTTGCGCCTGTTAGAGATCCCGCAGGCCGTAAAGGCAGCAGAGGGTGTCGCGATGGAGCTTGACGACGGAGCGTTCCCGCTGCTGGAGGGCGTTGATGTCTTCGATGACGTGGATGCTGCTTTCGACGGCGCAAACATCGCGCTGCTCGTGGGCTCGCGTCCGCGTGCCGCCGGCATGGAGCGCGGTGACCTGCTCGCCGCGAATGGCGGAATCTTTGGGCCGCAGGGCCGCGCGATCAACGACAGTGCTGCTGATGACATCCGCGTTCTTGTCGTGGGAAACCCTGCAAACACAAACGCGCTGATCGCCGCGTCTCATGCTCCGGATGTGCCTGCCGCACGTTTCACCGCGATGACCAGGCTCGATCACAACCGGGGTCTGAGCCAGCTCGCCCACCGAGTGGGCGCGCCGGTCTCCTCCGTCACGCGGCTGGCGATCTGGGGAAACCATTCGTCCACGCAGTATCCCGACCTCTCGCACGCGCGTGTCGGCGGCGTGCCCGTTGATGTTCCGCAGGAGTGGGTTGAGGGGGAGTTCATCCCCACGGTGGCGAAGCGGGGAGCGGCGATCATCGAGGCGCGCGGTTCATCGTCGGCGGCATCCGCTGCTAGCGCTGCCGTTGATCACGTTCGTGACTGGGTGCATGGCACAGCGGAGGGTGACTGGACCTCTACGGCGCTTCCGAGTGACGGATCATACGGTGTGGAGGAGGGCCTCGTCAGCTCGTTCCCGGTGGTCTCGGTCGATGGGCAGTGGCAGGTCGTTCCGGGGCTCGCGATCAGCGATTTCTCCCGGGCTCGTATCGACGCGTCCGTCGCGGAACTCGCCGAGGAGCGCGATGCGGTCGCAGCACTCGGACTGCTGTGATGAAGAGTATTTTGCGTAGCACACGACGATTTGGCACGGTAGCGCACAGGTCATGACAGTTCTGATCGCGGGCTGCGGCGATCTCGGCACCGAGGCTGGACTTCGATTCTTCGAGGCGGGACACCGGGTCGTTGGATGGCGCCGGCATCCGCTGAATCTCCCCGCGCCGATCGAGGGACAGGCAGTAGATCTGGCGGCGGCACTCCCGAGGATCCCCGCTGACACCAGCATTGTGATCATCGCCACTGCGGCAGGGGAGAGGACCGAAGTCGCGTATCGATCTGCCTACCTGGATGTCGTGAGGAACGTGCTCGACGCCATCGATCGCGACGACGTCCGCCCGGACCGGGTGCTGTTTGTGTCGTCCACCGCCGTGTATGGCGTCCGTGGTGGGCTGGTAGACGAACGCACTCCCGCGCATCCGACTGTGGCCACCGCGCGGATTCTGCTCGAAACCGAGGAATTGCTGCACGCTCGCCGCCCGGATGCGATCGTCTTGCGCCTGAGCGGCATCTATGGTCCGGGACGCACCCGACTGATCGATCAGGTGAACAGTGGCACCGCTCGCACACCCGCCCATTCGCAATACACCAACCGCATTCATCGGGACGACGCCGCGGAGGCCATCGTGCAGCTGACCACGCGCGTGCGGAGCCCACGCGGGCTGTACCTCGGCACGGACGACGAGCCGGCGGAGCTCGGCGAGGTTCTCGGTTTTCTCGCTACGGAGCTGCACCGGCCGGTGCCGCCACTCGACGACTCGCGCGGAGAGCCGGTGACCAAACGCTGCAGCAACGCGCTCCTTCGTCAAACCGGTTTCGAGTGTGCTTATCCGACGTACCGGGAAGGCTACCGCGCCGTACTTGCAGGGATCGGGACGCGCCACTACTAAAGCCGTCGTCGTCGCCTCGATGAATCGGCAAGCGAGATCAGTGCCGATGGGCGTTGGTCAGGCGCTTACTCCGGCCGGGACGCGGAGGCGGCACACCACAGTGACGCCCATCACGACTGTGACCGTGGCGAGAGCGGCGATTGCCGTCGGCACGGAGTGTGGTTCACCCGTTAGCCGCGCGGTGATGTTCGCGACCGTGGCACCACACACCCAACCCAGATACAGGCCCACGACCCCGTCGACGGCTATTGCCTCCATTACGTTCGATGGCCGCGTGATGATACACAGGCGGAAGGCGTAGGCCAGCACGGCCAGGAGCAGCACGATCATGACGGCGCTCAGTGCGAGCAGCCCTGCTTGCACGCTCAAAATCCAGGCCGCATTCAGAACCAACGATGCAGCCATTGAATAGCCCAGGCGACGCTGGCGAGGATCGCTTTTGTGTGCGGGAAGTAGTTGCCACACCGCGTAAATCGCGAGTCCGAGATAGATGACACTCCAGATGGAAAACGCGGGAACTGCGGGCGCGATGCGTGTCGCGTCAGCGCTCAGCGCACCACCCGCCGCCTCGCCAATGGGCGTTCCACCGAGTGCACCTGACCCGATCAGAGAGCCGCCGATGGCAATCACGAGGCTCACCAGCACCACCCACTGCCTAATGCTGTCGTGCGTCGGCACAATTGGGCGGGATGCGTTCTGGCTCATGATTGTGCCCCCGGTTCGGGGTTCCGCCACAGCTTCGATGGCCACCAAATAGCCTTTCCGAGATCATAGGACACGGCAGGGACGAGAAGTGATCGCACAATCACGGTGTCAAGCAGCACACCGAACGCCACGATGAAGGCAAGCTGGGCAAGGAACAGGATGGGGATGACGCCGAGTGCTGCGAACGTGGCCGCGAGTACTACGCCGGCGGAAGTAATCACACTTCCGGTCATGCCGAGGCCGCGCAGAATCCCAGGCCTGGTGCCGAGCAACAGCGACTCCTCACGCACTCGGGTCATCAGGAAAATGTTGTAGTCCACTCCCAGGGCGACGAGGAATACGAAGCCGAACAGTGGGACTGCGGCATCCGCCCCAGGGAAGCCGAATAGGTGGTTGAACACCAGAGCGGATACTCCGAGCGCGGCAGCGTAGGAGACCACCACACTCAGAATCAACAACACCGGAGCGAGAATCGATCGCAGCAACAGCATGAGGATGAGCAGAATTACGACGAGGACGATGGGGATGATCTTGACCAGGTCGCTCTGGGCTGTGGTGTTGGTGTCCAAGGCGATGGCAGTCACGCCACCAACCAAAACGGTGGAGTCTGCCTTTGGCAGTTGCGTGCGAAGCTCGCGCACCACTTTCTCGGCCCTGTCGGAATCCGCTTCAGAGGTGAGCACCGCGTTGATGAGCACTTTGCCCTTCTTGACTACGGGATCGGACTGTGTACCCGGTCTCACATTTCCCGCGTAAATGCTGGCAGAGTTTATGCCTGTGGTTGAGGTGACCGCGTCCAGGGTGTCGTCGGCTCTCGCCTGGTCGGTAATGATGACAACGGGACTGCCCGCTCCGCTCGGGAAGTGCTTGGCCGCGACCTTCTGGCCCGCGACGGCCTGGGACTGGCTGAGGATGACCTCCGTCTGGGGCACTCCATTTGCCTGCAATTGCAGCAGGCCAAGACCGCAGCCGGCGAGCACGACCAATGACACCACCCACGTGACGCGGGGACGCCGTGAAATCATGGTGCCGACCCGGCGCCAGAGACCGTGAATTCCCTCGAGTCCCTTAACTGGGACTTCGGCCACGTGTTGGGGCTGAGACTCTTCGGTCTCCATTTTCGGTCGGAAGGGCCAGAACGCCGTGCGGCCGAACAATACCAGCAGCATGGGCAACAGCGTCAGTGTGGCGAGCAGCGCGAAAACGATGCCGATCGCGGCGATTGGACCGAGGCTCTTGTTGGAGTTCAGGTCAGAAAACAAGAGGCAGAGCAGCGCAATGATCACTGTTACACCGGATGCGACGATCGGCTCGAGAGCGGCTCGCCAGGCCCTCCCTATGGCTGCCCATTTCGATTCGACGTGTCGCAGCGACTCGCGGAATCTGGCAACCAGCAGCAGGGAATAGTCGGTTGCGGCCCCGATGACAAGAATCGACAGGATCCCCTGGCTCTGACCGCTCAGAGAGATCCAGCCCCAGCTCGCACAGGCGTACACCAGGAGAATCGCGGCGGTCAGAGCGAAGATCGACGTGAAGAGAACCAACAATGGCAGCACCAGCGACCGATAGACGAGAAGCAGGATGAGGAAGACTGCGCCTCCAGCGACCAGCAGCAGGATACCGTCGATGCCTCCGAAGGCATTGACGAGGTCGGCGGTGAGGCCTGCCGGTCCGGTGACGTAGGCGGTCGCGCTGGACGGTGTCCCCGCGTCGGCGACGGAGCGCAAATCGGCTACCACGGTCTTGACGTTGTCGGTGTCTGTGATCGGCACGATGTATTCGACGGCCTGGCCATCCTTGGACGGAATGGGCCCGACCACCGAGGTCGTTGCCGGTGCCTCGGCCTTCTTGACACCGCTCACTTCACCGAATTTCACGCCGAGCTTGGTCGCCGCGGCGAGGTCATCCTTGCTCAGCTTGGCGTCTGAGGAGAGCAACACGATGGCAGGGATATCGTGTGAGTCTGTGAATTTCTGCTGCCACTCGTTGACTTCCGTCGACTCTGCGCTCGCCGGAAGGAACGAGGCCTGGTCGTTGCTGGAAACCGAAGAAAGCTTGCCGAAGGTGGGCCCGCCGAAACCGGCGGCGGCAAACCACACGAGGAGTAGCACCGTGGGAAGCAGGATGCGAACCCAGCGGCGGGGATTCCAGTCGCGGCGATTCGAGTCACGTCGTTGTGAGTCCGTTGACATGAGAGAGTTAGTACCTTTCCAGCGCGATGAAGACCATAAGTATTGTGACAAGGAAGCCCACGGAGTAGTTGATCCAGAGGAATCTTTTCCACCCACGGTTGGCGTTCTCCGAGTGTTCGTCGGTGACCGAGCGGTACGGCAGTGCCGTGGCGATGTACGGCAGCGCCAACAGGCCAGCCAGTGGTCCAGGCCAGTCTGTCAGCAGCATCAGTAAGCCTGCCGCGGTCCAGAGTGTGATCGCGAAGCGAACCGTCCAGCGTGCCCCCATCACCGTGGCGACGGAGTGGATGCCGCCCTCCCGGTCTGGAACGACATCCTGCACGGCTCCGAACGCGTGACTAGCCATTCCCCAGAGAAAGAATGCCGCCAGAACGGCAACGATCGAGGGCGTCCACATCGCTTCGGCGAGCACGAGCCCGTACACCGCAGGGCTGACGAAGTGTGTGCTCGACGTGACGGAATCTAGGAACGGTTTCTCCTTGAACCTCAGGCCCGGAACGGAATATGCCGCAACAGCGAAGAGGCTGATGGCCAGCACCAGCCAGGATGCCACAGAGCCCAGAATGACTAGGGCAACGACAAAGGGCGAACTCAGGATGACGGCCGTCCACAGGGTGACTCGATGTACCCCGCGGTCAAGTACCGCGCCTTCCATGCCGCCCTTACGCGGGTTGGCCAGATCCGACTCGTAGTCGAAGACGTCGTTGATTCCGTACATCGCCAGGTTGTACGGAACGAGAAAAAAGAGTGTGCCGATGACGAACTGCGCGTCAATCTGGTGGTTCGTCAAGAGGTACGCCGCGGCGAAGGGGAATGCGGTGTTAATCCAGCTGATCGGGCGGGATGCGACAAAGAGGGTTGCGATGGTGCGGCGAGTGTCAGTCGCGGGCATCCGAACCTCGCTTTCTCACCAGGAGCCAAAGCGATGGGAGCAGCATGAGCCCGGCAAGAGGGTACGCGAAGTCTTCCAGCGGTGCCACACCGACGTGAAGCCCAGAGATCTGCCCGGGCGCGTAGGCAATGAGCCCAGCCCGGATCATGACGTTGTCAAAGACGGCGGTGAGGGCCATGACCACGACTCCGGCGATCAGCAAAGGGAGCCACCACCGAGCGAGGAGAACGCGACGAGAGGCAACTCGAGCGAGCGTGCCGACGAGGATGAGCGCGGCTACGGTAAGGAAGATAAGGCTCAGAACGGTGTAGGTCACGGCGTGCGCTCCCTGAACCGTGCAATGACACTGTCGACTCCGGTGATGAGCACCATGGTGAGGTAACAGAGGAAGACGAGGAAGAACGGCTCCTCGAGGGGGAGCTCAGGAGCCAACAGCACGCCGGTCATGATCGACGTCTCGCCGCGGAAGAAGATCCCGAGGCCGATGCCGAAAGAATCCCAGACCAGGAAGAACAGCAGGCCGCCGACCAGTACTATCGCCGCGCGGCGCGCATCCCGCCAAAAGAACAGGGCGAAGCGGCGGTCGATGAGTGCCACGCAGCCGATCGACACAATGAGGGTTGCCAGGTAGAGAAAGCTCATAGCGGTTCCGCCAGTGCCGTTGTGCTGGTGTCTCCCCGCAGCCTCTTAATGACAAGTTCCGCGCTGATGAGGCACATGGGAAGTCCGATCCCCGGAACCGTGGTCCCTCCGGCATAGAGAAGCCCATCGACTTTGCTCGAAACGTTCTGGCCACGCAGAAACGCGCTTTGCCGCAACGTGTGTGCGGGGCCGAGAGCGCTACCCTTCCAGGAATTCAGATCGGCCTCGAAATCTGCCGGACCCATCGTTCGCCTGACGATGATCCGTTCGGCGAGATCCGGAATGTGCGCCCACGTACCGATCTGCCTGATGACTTCGTCGGCCACCGCCTCCACCGTCTGGTCACCAGCGCCGTTCATTCCACCGTGCCCGATACCTGGATCGGCCGGAACGGGAACGAGAACGAAGAGGTTCTCGTGGCCGGCGGGCGCAACCGCAGCATCCGTGGCACTCGGTCGGCAGACGTAAATCGACGCGGGACTCGGAATCGAGGTCGGATCACCGAAAATGCGCCCGAAGTTGTCTGCCCAGTCCTCAGTGAAGAAGAGACTGTGGTGGCTAAGCTCCGGCAGATCGCCGCGCACGCCAAGAAATACCAGGATCGCACCCGGCCCGGCAATACGCTTGTCCCACCAACTCTGTGGATAGCTGCGCAACGCGGCTGGCAACAGGTCAGTTTCCGTGTGGTGTAAATCTGCGGCCGAAACGACGACGTTGGCAAGGATGTGCTGCTGTGTTCCTGACTGGTCGGTGTAGCGCACACCGGTGACACACGGCTTGCCGAGCAGCTCCACGGAGGTGATCTCCGTCGCCACCGCCCCGGTCAGGATTATCACTCCCTCACGCTCTGCCAACCGCGCAATGCTCTGGATAACGGCAGTGAAGCCGCCATCCGGGTAAAACACGCCGTCCTCGAGATCAAGGTGGCTCATCAGGTGGTACATGCTCGGTGTCATCGAAGGCGCGGAGCCCAGGAAGACAGCGGGGTAGCCGAGGATCTGCCGGAGCCGACGGTCCCTGACAAAGCGCGCCACGAAGCGGTCGAGGGGCTGCAGCAGCAGGCGCATCAGCCGCCCTGTTCGAATAAGCACATCGGGCGCGAGAAGTGGGCGATACGACGCGAAGGTGCTGTAGAGGAAACGCTTGAGCGCCATGCGGTACGTGACCCTCGCGGAGGAGAGATAGCGTTCGAGTGCAGCTCCGGCGCCGGGCTCGATACGCTCGAAAGTCTGCAGGTTCGCGGCGCGGTCTGCAACGATGTCCACGGCATCCGCGTGCTTCTCGAAAAAGACCCGGTAGCCGGGATCCAGTCGGCTAAGAGTGAGTTGCTCGGTAGCGGATGTTCCGAGCAGACGATAGAAATGGTCAAACACCTCCGGCATGAGGTACCAAGATGGCCCCGTGTCAAAGCGGAAACCCTCGTATTCCCAACTGCCCGCGCGTCCGCCGAGTTCTTGTCTGGCTTCAAGGATGGTCGTGCTGTAGCCCTCCCTCGCGAGAAGTGCCGCCGTCGCGAGGCCTGCAATGCCACCGCCGATGACGATGGCCGTGTCTGTGCCTGCCGTGTCTGTGCCGGTCATGGCTTCCGCCCACTGCGAGTGCTCATCCTGGCTCGGAGGAGGATGCGCAGCTTGACCGAATTGGGCACGCTAGTCCGTGAGCGCAGCAGCTCTGGTGCGGGGGTGTTGCGTACGCGATCAGTTAGTTCTGCGAATAGCCCGTGGGCGGCGGCAATCGCGACTCGACAGTTCGACGGGAGGTCGCCGATGACAGCGGCTGCCGCAGCGAGGTCGCCGTCTATGTCGT
>JBDTIM010000031.1:0-5991 GCA_039936355.1 Lacisediminihabitans sp.
GTCGTAACTGATCTTGTCGATCAAACCCTTCTGCCAGGTCATGAGCTCTTTCCAGGCGGGATCCTGTGCGATCGTGCTCTTGCCATCCTTCATCCATGACGCACCGGTGAAGAACGTCCACTGCGCCGCCTGGTTTTCATAAAAACCGATCAGCGGGTTGAAACCCAGGGTCTTGATTGAACCATCGGTCTTGTACGTCGTCAAAGCCAATGCGTCTGTCTCAAGTTCGCTGAGGGTCTTCGGCGGTGCCGTGATTCCGGCAGCGTCCAGCAGGTCCTTGTTGTAGTAGAGCCCGTAGCTATCGGTCATCATTGGGAGGCTGCACTGCTTGCCGTCAAACGCGGTGTAGGTGCGGGGAACTTCCAGAATCTTCGAGAGATCGACTTTATCGCGTGTGATGTACGGGCCCAGATCACGCACTGATCCAGAGCCACAGAAAGCGCCGAGGTTGTCTGTGCCACTGGAGTTGATGATGTCAATTTTGCTCGAACCCGACGCGATTACCTTGGCCATCTTGTCATCCTGCTGTCCCTCATGCAGTTCGACTGTGACTCCTGGATGCAGTTTTTCGAAGTTCTGCGTAACGCTTTTTAGTACTTTCGCTTCCCGATCGGAGAAATGCGTCCACATCGACACGGTGCCGGAGAGCGTTTTTGGTGCTGTTTTATCCGGCGCTTGACTGGTCGACCCACCACCAGAACATGCCGATAACACGAGCACTGCTGCTGCGGACAGCGCAGTTATCGCGAGAAATTTATGGGATCGATACTTCACTGTAAATCCTCACTTTCTTTGAAGGGGATGGTGCTGGTGGTCATGGAGCGTCGAGTGGTTCGTGAACTTTGGAGCGGCAGAAGAAACGTCCTTGATGAGCGCTTCGCGAACTTCCGCCACAAGGAACGTGACTGCGCCGCGAAGAACCGGGCGGTCTGGCACGGTCGTTGCGACGACCTCCGGCACCCACACGCTGTCGCGACGTATAGCGGATTGAACGAGCTTTGCGAGCCGTGAACCCCCGGCGGAGCCAAGCGGCCCCCCCAGTACCACACGTGCGGGATCGAGGACCGCGAGGACCGGAATGATCCCGACCGCAATACGTGGCGCGAGCTCAGCAAAGATCGCGTCACCGCGCGGATCGTCTACGAGAGCCTCAAACAACGCCTGATATCCCCGTTTGCTCAGTCCGTGCGATTTGGCCACCTTGCTAACGCCGACCCCACCGACGAGTTCCTGCAAGTTCTTGGCTGTAGACCCGAAATTGGCTGCGCTGTGCGGCGTCGGCAAGAACCCGATCTCGCCGGCCCCGCCTGAAGCACCGTGCAGCACACTGCCGTTGAGATCGACGGCGAGCCCCAAACCCTCGCCCATCCACAGGAGCGCGAAGCTCGCGGTATCGGCGCCTGCACCGTACTCACGCTCGGCAATCGCTGCAAGGTTTACGTCGTTCTCCATAAAGACATCGAGGCCAAGCGCCTCTTCGAGGTGCTCTTTGATGCCCTTTCTTTGCCATCCAGGCAGTAGGTCCACGTAGTTCAGCGCATCTGTACGACTGTCGACCGAACCTTGCACGCCGATGCACACCATCTGCACAGCATCCGGACTGAGGTTGCTCGCGACGCAGGCTGAGTGGATGCCGGCGGTGATGTCGAACACCGCACTACGCTCGCTGGCCGCTGCCGACAGGCTTGTCTCGGCAACCGGATGTTCCGTCCCGTAGGCATCAACAACGGTCGACTGCATAACCAAGTGGCTGATATTGATCGCGACGCCAAGAATTCGATCTGCGCGTACCGCATAACTCACGGCGCTCGGCCCGCGAGTTCCAGGAACCTCACCGACTGCCCGGATGATACCGACCGCTTCCAGCCGTCCAACAATAAGAGAAGCCGTGGGTTTCGAGAGGCCGGAGAGCTCGCTGATTTGGTTCTTTGTCAGCTCGCCGCGTTCGAGCAGGAGGGAAACTGCGGTGCGATCATTGACTCCGCCCAGCCATGATGGAGTCCCGCGTACTGCATTCACTGGTTTCTTTCCGATGGTTGATTCTTCTTAGTCGGGCACACTATCAGTAAGGACTCCTAATAGTAAAGCCCCGGTCCATTAGCGGGAAACATGGCACCGAAATGACAGCCACACGGCCGAAGACCTCAGATAGGAGACCTTTATTCACGGTCTTTCCATGGGATCTTCGGCAAATCGATTGACAGCGCCAACAAAAACCGAATAACTTACGTAATAGTTAGGTTTCCTATCTATTATCGGTATGGCAGGATGGGTGGCCGTGCTGGCGAACCGTGTCACTGCCCAGGAGGAACTCCATCGACGAACAGGCGGTGCTGCGATGAAGTCACTCGACATCGTGTTCCCTCACCCCGGACTGGTAAGAACCGAGCAACGAAACGTGCCACCACGTCGCCCAGACGACGTTCTCTGCGCGGCAAGCCGTTCACTACTGAGCACCGGAACGGAAACCTTCTAACCGCATGAACGTGGATGACCTTGTTTCGCATAGATTCATCCGCTCTGAAGCACCAGCCGTGTACGCCCAACTCCGCGAGGATCGGTCTGGCTATCTCGGTGTCATCTTCGATTGGACAGGACAGCAAAAATGACAATGACGACTTCAAGAACTCGCTGGGGCATTCTGGGCACCGGGTGGGTCGCCCATGAATTCACCTCAGACCTGTTGCGCAACGGGTTCCACGTGACGGCAGTGGGCTCCCGCAGCCAGTCTTCGGCCAACGCGTTCGCAACGGAATTCGGCATTGGAACCGCGCACGACAGCTACGCAGCATTGGCCGCAGATGACAACGTCGACGCGATCTATGTCTCGACTCCACACCCATTCCACTGGCCTCACGCACGCCTCGGTCTTGAGGCGGGCAAACATGTTCTGCTTGAGAAACCGTTCACCGTGAATGCTCGCGAAGCCCACGATCTCGTGGCATTTGCGGCACAGCAAAATCTGCTGATTATGGAGGCCATGTGGACACGCTTTGTGCCACACATGGTGCGCGTGCGTGAAATCATCGCAGCCGGAACCATCGGTGAGGTGCGAACGCTTATTGCCGATCACAACCAAGCGCTGCCTACCGATCCACACCACCGTGTCAACGACCTCAACCTCGGAGGTGGAGCGCTGCTCGATCTCGGCGTCTACCCGGTGTCTTTTGCCGAAGAACTGTTCGGCACACCGCTTGTTGTGCACGCCCTGGCCGCCAAGACAGGAACGGGCGTGGACAGACAGACTGGCATCATGCTCGGATACGCTGGCGGGCAGCAAGCCATCCTCCAGTGCGCTCTCGATACCAATGGTCCGAATACCGCAACGATTATGGGCACTAAGGGCTGGATCGCTATCGACACCGTCTGGCACGATGCGTCATCATTCACGCTTTATCAGGGCGAAGACAACGTCATCGAACGATTCGAGTTTCAGGTACCGGGCCGTGGGATGCACTATCAGGCGGAAGAATTCGAGCGGCTCATCGAGCGCGGTGCAACGGTCAGCACGATAATGTCTCCGGAGTCAAGTATCAGCGTCATGGACACGCTCGACGAGATTCGTCGTCAGATCGACCTCAGTTATCCGAGCGATTCACCGGTTGAGCACTAGGACCGCGTCCCGGGCGGTTCCGCAGCACAGTCGCTCAATGTCATCACCACCGCGTCACCGAATACGCGCCTACCAGTAGCACGGAGCTCATCGCTCAGCGTCGCGAGTTCATCACGCTCCTGCTCCGACAGCTCTGACAACTCCGACCCCGCATACAGTTCGGCAAGTCGTTTCACCGCGCGAGCGCCAAGCTCAAAAGTTTCCACCCACGGCCGCGCTTCCGACATCAACGCCTGATTACTGAACGCGTCGCTGAGGAGCCGCTGCGCGACATCCAGCAACCCGTCTGCAAAAGCACTCAGTTCCGCGGCGGCGGCAGACGCTGCTCCTCGCTGGACCCCAAACACGAATTGTTCGAGAGCAGACGATACTCGCGCAGCATCCTCTGCCGAAAGACATGACGACCGTACGTTCTCTGCAAACACCTCGAAGAGTGCGCTGTCGACATCGTTCCCCACAACCTCGCGCAGCGCAACGCGCCAACTTTGCTCCGGGTCGTAAGACTCCGGCGCCCACAGATAGTCCGAAATAGTGGCGAACGCGATTTTCGACGCTTCGACAAGCTCCATTCCGTTTGCGATTACGCCCCGTGCAAAGCGATACAGGTGTCGATCTCTGCCTCGGTACGGCCCAATGTGCAGTTCGCCTCCCATGGCGACATCGTTCACCGGATAGTTGTCCCAATAGGTGACAGGGCGCGCTATCGATCGTGCTACCACTGCCGCGTCGGAAAGATCGATCGTGGCCGCACAAATTGCACGCCCGGTCCAGAAAAATTCGATTCTCGGGTCAATCGACTGCCCCAGCCGCACGACGTAATCCTCATCGCCGTATCCCCAATACACCGTTGGGCACACGATCAGCTTGTTCACCGGATCGATCGCCCGCAGTGCAGTGAATACGTCACCCGTGACGTGGGCGTGCGCCGACACGAGATCAGGGAAGCGCTCCCGGTCGGCTGAATGCTGCAACTCGGAGGGAATATCATCGAATAGCAGCCCAAAAAAGCGGATTCCAAGCCTGAAAATGCTTTCGAACTTGGCACAGAGTGCGTCACAATCATCGCGACTCGAGTACTCAATTGAGAGGCCAGGCGACAGGCAATACACAAACTCCACGCCGTGTCTCGCGCAGGCGTCAGCCAACTCCGACAATCGCGCAAGCTCAATCCCCGTGTATGGAACTCTCCAGTCTCTGCGAACTAATGGATCATCTTTGGGCGAGTATACGAAGGTGTTCATGCCTCTGGCCGCTATGAATTCGATCATGTCGAGCCTCTGGCCATGGGTCCACGGCGTACCGTAGAAGCCTTCGACGATTCCGCGAATCGCGAATGCTGGGGTCCCGGTCTTGGCGACGCCGTAGTGGCTTTCGCCCGTCATGACAACACCGTTCCCGCAGCACCGCTTACCGAGTAGTTCGCATTCGCAGCGTCGCCCTCAGCCGTGTTGCTGCTCACATACACCTCCGGGAATATTCCTTGATCGACAAGCAACTGCACAGTCTCGGCAACGATACTGTGGACTACGGCCGCGCCGACGATGGTCGAGGTCGGCGCAACCCTCTTGTCGAAGCCGCGGATGTCCACGGCTGCGTCACCGACCATCCCACCATTGTCGATGACGATATCGGCCAGTTCGTGGATCCTCGTGACACTACCCGACTTCGCCGCCGTAGAGGGCGCATAGTTCAGGCTCGTGACAGCGATGCGGAGACCGCACCGCTCGTGCGCGCATAGCACCAGCTCGGAAGCCACCGCGTTTCCGCCCGAATTGGATGCGACGATCAAGACGTCTCCGCGAGTCACAGCATGGTCGGTGGGCAGAGGGCCTGCCAATCCGGGCAGCCGTTCCAGAGCGGTACTCAGCCGGGCGCTCCTGTGAAGCATCAATCCCTCGAACAGGATGGGCCTCACGTTGACCAACCCGCCTGCCCGATAGAACAGTTACTCCGCAAGCATGTGCGAGTGGCCGGAACCGAAGGCGTGCAACACGTGTCGTGTGGCGATCGCCTCAACGATGAGGCGCGCAGCAATCTGGATCTGCGCCCACTGCCTGTTAACTACCCGTGCAGCAGACCCTCGTGAACCACTTGTCAACCAGTAACGCCAGTGAGATTAATTCCTTCCACGAACACCCTTTGGGCGAAGAAGAAGATTATGACCACGGGGAGGGTAACCAACATCGTCACTGCCATAGTCATTCCCCAGTCAGTGCCATGCGTGCCGTGAAAAGTCGCGAGCCCATATGCGACTGGCCAGGCTTGCTGGTTTTCTGAGGTATAGAGTAGTGGGCCGAAAAAGTCGTTCCAGGAATAAAAAAACTGGAAGATCGCGGCCGCCGCGATGCCGGAGCGGGTCATTGGCACCATTATCTTAA
>JBDTIM010000032.1:0-11597 GCA_039936355.1 Lacisediminihabitans sp.
GGACCGCCCGCCCGCCCGCGCGGGCATTTCCCTCGGGGACTCTCTCGCGGCGCTGTTTGCCACGCTTGGGACGTTGGTTGCTGTGCACCAGCGCGAACGTTCTGGCAAGGGGCAGGTGGTGGACTCCGCAATCTACGAGGCGGTACTCGGTCTGATGGAGTCCCTCCTCCCGGAATGGGGGATCGCTGGGTACGAGCGCAAACGTACCGGCTCAACCCTCCCGAACGTTTCGCCAAGTAACGTTTATCCCACCAGCGATGGCGAGATGGTGCTTGTTGCCGCAAATCAGGACACGGTATTTCGCAGGCTGGCGGAGGTAATGGACCGCCAGGACTTAGTGGCTGACGAACGCTATGCGACTCATGGAGCGCGAGGCGCTCACATGGAGGAGCTTGACCAGATCATCGCTCTGTGGACGACGACCAAGGCAGCTGATGAGCTTCTGGAGCTGCTCCATACTGGAGGAGTTCCGGCTGGTCGTATCTTCCGGGCCAAAGATATGTTCGCCGACCCGCACTTTGCGGCGCGAGAGGCGATAGTGCGTTTAGCGCATCCTGATCTCGGAGAGTTCCCCATGCAGAATGTCTTTCCTCGACTGTCTGAAACTCCAGGTGCCGTGAGGCACGTGGGCCCTGCGCTTGGTGAACACAACGAAGAAGTTTATGGTGGCCTGCTGGGCATCGATGCTGACACGATGGCGTCGATGCGTGCAGCCGGCATTATTTAGAAGGAGTCATGGCCGGTCAGCTCGATGTTGACGTCGGTGAAGCCTCCGCCTATCGCCGCGTAATGCGACGTCTGTGAGGATAGTCCGATGGTAGATTTTTCAACTGGATTCGGCGGGGCCTTGCTGCTCGGTAACCGGCCGCTGGTGATTTCGATCGATCTCATGCGCGCGTACTTCGATCCGCACAGCCCCCTGTGTCTGCCGTCTACCGCCAGTCTGGAATCGGCGGCACGGGTTATAGAAGCTGCCCGCGAAGCCGGTGTGCCAGTGGCGCATACGCGCACAATCTTTGGCCCGGGAGGGGTGGACGGCGGCATCTTTATTCGTAAGGTACCCGCGCTCCGACTGCTCATCGGTGACAACGAGATGAACGAGATCATGCCGCAGGTGCGGCCGCTCGAGGACGAACTGGTGCTATTGAAACAGTACGCGAGCGCCTTTTTCGGTACCTCGCTGGTGTCAACACTCCAGTCCAGCGTTATCGACACCCTGGTGATCGTCGGTGTGAGCACGAGTGGTTGCGTGCGCGCGACCGCCGTGGATGCACTGCAGTACGGTTTCACCGCATTTGTGGTGCGGGATGCCGTGGGTGATCGGACGCAACAGACGCACGAGTCAAATTTGTTTGATCTTGGAGCCAAGTATGCCGAAGTAGTCAGTGAGGCCGACATCATCAGTTATTTGGAGCGTATCCGGTGAACAGGATCGAAATTTGTGAGGTGTCGCCGCGCGACGGCTTGCAGAATGAGGATGTATTGCTGACGACCACCGACAAAGTCGAGTTGGTTGAGCGAGCCATCCGTGCGGGTAGCCGCCGAATTGAGGTTACTAGTTTTGTGCATCCTCGACGGGTGCCGCAGATGGCGGATGCCGAAGCGCTGATGGCTGCACTGCCACGGCCTGATGGAGTGATGTATTCCAGCCTGATCATGAACCGGCGAGGTTTGGATCGCGCACTGGCTGCCGCCGTCGACGAGGTCAACATCGTGGTCGTGGCCACGGATACTTTCTGTGATCGGAATCAGGGGATGACCACCGAGCAGTCGATCGGGCATGCGGTAGAACTCGTGGCTGCTGCACGCTCTGCAGGCGTGCGCACAACCGTTACGATCGGTGCTGCATTTGGCTGTCCGTTCGAGGGCGAGGTGTCGCTGGCCCGCTTAGACAGTGTCATCCGTGGAGTTGTCGACGCTGGCCCAGACGAGCTAGCACTCGCAGACACTATCGGGGTCGCCGTACCGAGCGACGTGACCGAGCGGATGGGGTTGGCACGCAGTCTGAGTGGAGAGGTACCTCTGCGGATTCACTTACACGACACCAGGCACACGGGGGTCGCCAACGCGGTCGCCGCTGTCGCTGCCGGAGTGCTGGTGCTGGATGCGAGTATCGGCGGTACTGGCGGTTGCCCGTTCGCACCGAATGCTACCGGGAACGTGGCCACAGAGGACCTGATTTACCTGTTTGAACGCACCGGGATTGACACCGGCCTTGACCTTGCGGAGACGATCGCGTCAACCAGGTGGTTGGAGAAGAAGCTCGGCAAGCAGCTGCCGGGTGCGCTCCTACGGGCCGGTAACTTTCCAGAGTAGCAATCGCCCCATTCGCGTTCACCGCTGGGAACGCGAGTTGTCGTTCGATTGCTAAGAAAAGTGTAGAACCAGTGTCTGCGATTCCTGGGAAAGTGTCGGACTGTCAACCTGATCAATGTCGAAGAAACCTGAACTGGAATGCTTTCAACGCTTGAAAAGTGAACGGCTTGAACAGAATCCGCAACAGTCAGTTCGTTTCTGCGGTCGTCTTCCTTCTCATCGCCGTGTCGTTTACTTTCGATGATGTTTGCTTCCAGTGGATGTGGAGGAACAACCTTATCGTGGGCGCTATTCTGGCGGCCGGTTCGCCCATGTTTTGGGTTTTCTTTGCGTTGAGGGCAACGAAGACCCGCCGCAGCGGACATCAGAGCTGATCACAGTGGTGGAAGGCTCGAGGTGCGCGCCTCGTCCCGCTGATCGCTTGGCTACTGGGTGCCCCTCGAAGCGATAACCTTCTTGAAATCCGCCTCCGGGAGCAAAGTGAGATCCGGTCCGCTACCTTTGCCGGCACCCAGCGTTACACGAAATCCGCGTTTGATCAGGTTTTCGCGAGTGTTGGGAATAGCGCCCCATGATCGTCCCGTTTGTGGAAAATGTTTATCGGTGAGTACTTGAACGCGCCCACCGCTTGCCCACAAGTGGAGGCAACTGTGCCAGAACATCCGTGGTTCTAGTCCCTCAGAATTGCTGGTTTTCCGGGAATTGTGCGGTTTGTCGCCTAGATCGCGGGACGCGAACGGGGGTTCAAAGCCCACCGGTTCCGCCATGCGATGGTTTGGGTCTGATGCACGATTAGGTGACATGTCGAACCCTGAATGGCGAGCACTAGAAAGACCGGGACGAGGGCAAACCAGATGAAACTCAGGATGTTCGGAAAAGTGCGGATCCGCGAACTCATCTGCTTGGTCGTGTCAAGACCCGCAGCGCGTCAATCTAGCGAGGAGTGTGGAACACGAGTTTCCGCGCTTGGAGGGCGAACGAGAGCCGGAGTCTGGCCCGCGGATCCCCCAGGTCCGCGGCGATGAGTTCGGAGATACGCGACATCCGATGTTTCATGGTGTTGTAGTGGATGAAGAGCCTGCGCGCGGCGTCGGCCGCGTTGCCCGTCCCCAAAAACATTTCGAGTGTCGCACACAG
This sequence comes from Lacisediminihabitans sp., assembly GCA_039936355.1. Taxonomy (GTDB): domain Bacteria; phylum Actinomycetota; class Actinomycetes; order Actinomycetales; family Microbacteriaceae; genus Parafrigoribacterium_A. The sequence goes on from JBDTIM010000032.1 coordinate 3,454, forward strand.
CTCAGACCCGTTGGCGAGGTCGGCTTCAACGAGTGGACTGAGTTCGCGGTCTATTAGCTCAGCAAGCAGGTCCTTGGGCACTGAAAGCATGACGCGCTCCAGCACAAGCAGCTCATGGCGCACATTCGGCCGGCCTGTGGCCTGTGCAATGGAAAGGGATTCGCGGGCGGCGGTGTGCGAGGTTGCGAGACCGGCGGCGGATTCAGCGACACTCCCCGTTGCGACAATCACCTCGCTCCCACCCGAGCGGCCCAGGGTCGAGCGCCACTTCTCCGCTACCGGCCAGGGAACCGATTCCTCGGGAATTGATTGGGCAGGAACGATCGCCACCACTTCCTGACCTCGCGCCCAGGCGAGCGCCCCACGAGGCAGACCGGTTCGTGAAGCTGAAACGACGGTTGAATCGGTAAGCTCCTGCTCCACCCGCGCCAGAAGGACAACGTGATCGGATCGGAAGTCCCATCCGAAAAGTCGGGACCGCTCCCGAACGAGAGACTCGTCCGCAATTTTGCCTGCCACGAGTTCTTCGAGGAAGAGCACGCGCATCTGCCTGTCCAGTTCGAAGCTCGCGAGCGCTTGAGCGATGTGCATCCCGGCAGCAAAACAGGCTTGCCGGACCAAGCGACGTTGTCCGAGCGTAGGCTCATCCTTGCCATTCACCACGATGCGCCCTCGCTCAAGCCCACCGACGGTCACAGGAAACTCCCACAATTCATTGGACTTCCCGGTAGCCGGAACTCCTCCTTCGCCCAGAATTGCCCCACTGCGGTCGAGGATGCTGACATGTCGGTCTAGGGCACCGGCGAGTGTGCGCGCGATCTCCATGAGCCCACCACCGGCGAGGGCAACGCCCGTGAGCCGTTCGCGGATGGCCTCGGCTCCCGCTGGCTCGGCGCCGTACTCGGTCAGGACAACAGCAAGGACGGCTCCGATGACCTCGTTGAATGAAGTATCTTCGGCCAGCAGCACCACTGGAAGACCGAGCTCATTGGCCACCGCAAGTGCGTCATCCGGAAGTTTCTCCAGGTATCGCCCGGTCTTCACGGCCAGTGCAGCGAGTCCGAGCTGTGACAGTGTGCGTACCAGTACAGCTAATTCCTCCGGATGCTCACGCAGCGGATATGCCGTAGTGAGGAGAAGTTCCCCACTCTTCACAAAGGACTCGATGTCTGGGACCTCCATGACGTTGACGCCGGTCACGACCCGGTCGAGACCGTTCTGGCCTGCGACGACAAAGTTTCCGCGCAGTGCCGGGAGCGTCAGTACTTCGTGCACCGTAATGGCACCCATTTCACCCCACCCCTGTCCATTTCGGCCAACGTTTCAATACTCTGTCGTCCATTCAGGACCGGGGCCGTGCACCGTATTTCACCCTACTATTCCTAAGTATGGCGACGCCAGCAAGGATTGCACCCCCCGCACGAATGCGGGTTGACGCAATATTGTCGCGCGGTATGACCACAACTCCACTTGAAGTAGTCCATGTCGGACAATCTGCCATCGTTTTGCGCGATCAAGTCGGACATGGAACTGGGAATGCTCTGCTGGTCGTCACCTCAGAAATGTCCGGGCTCATGCCCGGAGGGATCTGTCTTCGAGCAGACGACTTCCGCCGGATACGGAACACGATCCTGTCCCGGGAACTTTTCGGCAGTGTGGTCTTACTCGACGGTTGGGATGGCAGGTCGACTACAGCAGACCCAGTCGATCTCCTGCTTCGCTACACGCCCATTCCATGGAAGTCGGTCCTTGTACATGAGTTGGCTCTGCACCGCGTTGCTTTTGCCGGATCCGTCTCTTCTGTCATGAGTCCGGTTCCGATTCGCCAGAGTGCACCGGCCTTCGCTCGTCAGGCGATTGCCGGTCGGCTCCGCACCGAAACTCTGCGAGCGATGATCGGCGCCGGACCAGGAACAACCCCCAGCGGTGACGACATCATCGTCGGCGTACTTGCCGGCCTTCGTGTCCTCGGGCTTGGCGAACGGTCAGCCGAACTCTCGCGTCGAGTCACCCCACTCATTCCAGCGACCACTGCGGCATCACGACATTACCTGAGCGCTGCAATCGAGGGCAGGTTTGGCGAGCACGTGCACCAGCTGGTCGCTGCGCTGGCCGGTGGAGATTCGACCGAACGAACTCTTGGTAGTGCAGCCGACTGGGGAGCCACCTCTGGAATCGACCTGCTCGTCGGACTCGTTACTACCCTTGTCACCTCTTTGAACAGTCAGTCAATCGAAAGCGCAGCATGAACACACAGAGCGACACCTTCCTCAGCAGCCGAGTGCTGCATCACTTCTACCGCGACTCGGTCGCGTTGATGGCGATCGCCTCGAAAACAGAGAAGCGCGATGGCGTGATCTTGGTGGGTGCCGTGATGGCAACCCCTTCTAACCTCGGAATTCTCGCAGCTTCTGACATGCTCCCGGCCGACCTGGATGCCGCACCGGATGATCTGGTGTTCGTCGTTCGGGGTGAAAGCGATGAGGTCACTCTGCAGGCCCTGGACGCGGCCGAAGCCAGCCTGACCGCCGTTGAAACCGCAGGCGCCATAGAGAAGCAGCGGCCCGGCACGGTGAGCGAAGGCATCGCGGCGGCAAACGCCGATCGTCCGGAAGCTCCACCGAATTTCGCCGCAATATCGGTTGCCGGAACCTACGCTCCCATCGTGGCCGAACAGGCGATCCGACAGGGATTGAACATTCTTTGCTTCTCTGACAACGTCGCCATCGATGACGAGATACGCCTCAAAAAACTCGCTATAGCAAACAATGTGCTGTTCATGGGACCGGACTGCGGAACCGCCATCATTGATGGCATTCCGCTCGGATTCGCCAACGTCGTGAAGCGCGGGACGGTCGGCATGGTGGCGGCCTCCGGGACCGGCGCGCAGGAGGTTTCCCGCCTGCTTGACCTCGCTGGAGTCGGAGTCTCGCAATTGATCGGAGTCGGTGGACGTGACCTGTCGAAGGAGGTCGGTGGCGTCATGGCTGAGTTTGCACTGGACCTGCTCGCTGAAGACGAGGGCACCGAAGTCATCATCGTGGTATCGAAACCGCCGGCAGCCGAAGTTGCCGACCAGTTGCTCGACCGACTCGAAAGGATCTCCTCGAACGGGAAGCCCGTCATCGCGTGTTTCCTGGGAATGGATGACGCCGATCCCGCAGGTGGCGCTCCGGGAGTCGTCGTCCGAGGCACACTCGAGGGTGGTGCTATCGCGGCAGCCCGGCTTGCCAACCACGAGTTGACGATCACGGACCTCGACCCGAGGGAACCGATACCTGGCCGAGTTCTGGGACTCTATACGGGAGGCACACTCGCCTCCGAGGCGAAAATCCTTCTGCACCGCGCTGGCGTCGACTGTGAGATTCTCGACCTCGGCGACGACCAGTACACCGCTGGCCGCCCCCACCCGATGATCGACCCCGAGGCCCGCGCAGACAAAATCGTCGCAGCCGGCTCCGATTCGAGCGTGGGAATCATTCTCCTGGACGTGGTTTTGGGTTACGGTGCCAGTGCTGACCCAGCGAGCCCAGTCGCTGTGGCCGTGGAAAAAGCGAGAGCGATGGCAGCATCCGATGGGCGAAAACTCGAGTTCGTCGCCTCTGTGTGCGGAACGTCCGCCGACCCTCAGGGCATCGAGCGCCAGCGCTCAATTCTGCGCACTTCGGGAATCATTCTGGCGGAGACGAACGCCTCCGCCGTGAGATTCGTCGCTGCACAACAGGCAGGAGCTTTTGCATCATGACAATCCTTGACACCGAAGCACGCATCATCAATGTCGGTCTCCCCCTTATCGTGGAGGGCGTACCCGCTGCTGACGTGATTCAACTCGACTGGCGCCCGCCAGCATTCGGTGACGCGGATGTTGCACGGCTGGCACTCACCCTGGAAAACGACACCACTGCGGAGGCGAACCTGCGGGCAATAACGGCAGTGCAGTCTGTCCGCCCGCAGCTGACACGCATCCGGCCCGCTAAAGAAGTTGTACCTGGGATTGCTGAAGGGCGCACGCTGCTCCACGCCGGGCCGCCCATCGAATGGGAGCGGATGTGTGGCCCCATGCGTGGCGCGCTCATCGGCGCAGCCCTGTTCGAGGGCTGGGCAGACACTCCCGAGGAGGCAGAGTCTCAACTCGATCGTGGCGAGATCACCGTGGATCCGTGCCATCATCACGGCGCCGTCGGTCCGATGGCCGGCGTGATCGCACCCTCGATGTCTGTCTTCGTCGTAACCGACCGTAGCGACGGTCGGCTCGCTTTCGCGTCGCTCAACGAGGGACTCGGGAAGGTACTGCGATTCGGTGCATTCGACAACGAGGTAATCGCTCGCCTGCAGTGGATGCGCGACGTGCTTGGCCCGGTGCTCGATCGCACGCTTGAGTCGTACGGGCCCATCGACATCACCTCACTCATCGGCCAGGCACTGTCTATGGGAGATGAAGGTCACAACCGCAATGTCGCAGCAACCTCACTGCTTACCCGGCGACTCGCACCGACAATTGCACGACTCGAACCGCGTTCCGAAGCCATTGAAGTTCTCGAATTTCTCGCGGGCAACGATCACTTCGCACTTAATATCTCCATGGCGTCCGCGAAGTTGTCAATGGATGCCGCCCTCGGGGTCGAGAACTCAACACTCGTAACAGCCATGGCCAGGAACGGGGTCGAGTTTGGAATTCGGGTGGCGGGCACCGGGAACGAGTGGTTCACCACCCCAGTCGGTCCCGCTGACGGGCTCTTCTTCCCCGGGTATGGGCCTGTTGACGCGAACCCCGACCTCGGGGACTCTGCCATCACTGAAACCCTCGGCCTCGGTGGGTTCGCCATGGCGGCTTCGCCCGCGATCACCCAGTTCGTTGGCGGAACCCCGGATGATGCGATAGCTGCCACCCAGTCGATGCGGCGCATCACTATGAGCCGACACCCTGCCTTTCCGCTTCCGCCGATTAACTTCGCAGGAACCCCCTCCGGGATCGATGTGCTCAAGGTTCTTGACACCGGCGTGTTGCCTTTGATCAACACCGGCATTGCCCACAAGCTCGCCGGAATTGGTCAAATTGGGGCCGGGATTGTTACCGCCCCGGCCGAGGTATTCCTCAAGGCCACCCGGGCGCTGGCGAGGCTGCGGGGTACTTCGTGAGCTCGACAACGGCACACCTGGGTACGGTGCTCATCGCCGTCGGCGGTAATGCGCTCGTGCTCGACGGTGAAGCCGGATCCGTGGATCGGCAGCTTGAACGAGCAGCAGATTTCGCTGAGTCGATCGCCGAGCTCGTGGCATCCGGTTGGACCGCCATCGTCACTCACGGCAATGGTCCACAGGTCGGTTACATCCTGCGGCGAGGCGAGCTCGTGGCACCGGACGCGACGGTCGAAGGACTTCCCGCACTGCCTTTGTGGCTCGCTGTGGCCGACTCACAGGGTGGGATTGGGCACATGCTCGCGATCGCGATTGACACCGCCATGCAGCGACGAGGACTGGTGACTCGGGCTGTTGCGGTGCTCACCCACGCCGAGGTGGACGCGAAAGATCCCGCATTCACGAAACCGACCAAGCCGATCGGAGGCCAGCTGAGTGCTGACGTTGCCCGTCGCAGGGCCGCCGAAGAAGGCTGGGTTGTCACCGAGATCGCCGAGGACAATTACCGCAGGGTGGTTGCGAGCCCGCTCCCTCTCGCCATTATTGAGTCCGAACAGATCCGCGTGCTTGTCAACAGTGGCGCGATCGTTATCGCTGCTGGCGGGGGCGGTATTCCGGTGGTCAGGGACACCCAAGGCTGGCATGCGGTGGATGCCGTGATTGACAAGGACCGCGCATCAGCGCTGCTCGCCAGGGAAATCGACGTGGCTACTCTCGTCCTCGTTACGGGTGTTGACGAAGTGTATGTCGACTTCAACAAGCCGGACCAGCGTGCTCTCCACAACGTCGACATCGATGAGATGCGCGGATATCTGGCAGCAGGACAGTTTCCTCCAGGATCCATGGGGCCCAAGGTACAGTCCGCCATCGACTTCGTCGCGAAGGCCGGCGGACGCGCCATCATCACTTCCATTGGAAAGCTCGCGGATGCCCTCGCGGGCAACGCGGGAACCGTCGTGAACGCGGGTGGTCGAATGCCACCGGCACCGTAAGAAAGGGAATCGCCATGGACAACACTCAGCACCAGGTTGTAAAGGTATCTGCAGAACCTTACGAGTTCGCGTTCGAATCGGGGAGGGTCGCGTTGATGTGCATTGATTTCCAACGCGATTTTGCGGAGGCTGGAGGGTTCGGCGAGTCCCTCGGCAATGATGTGTCCACGCTTCGCGGTTCCATTGCTCCGACCAGAACTGTGCTCGACAAGTTTCGCGAGACCGGGTGGATGGTCATCCACACTCGCGAGGGGCACCGGGAGGATCTCAGCGATCTCTTCCCGTCGAAGCGGGATCGTGGAAATCCGACCTTGCGGATTGGCGATGAAGGCCCGATGGGCCGACTGCTTACCCGCGGGTCGAACGGCCACGACATCATCCCGGAGCTCTACCCGATCAAGGGCGAGGTCGTGCTCGATAAGCCGGGCAAAGGGGCGTTCTATGGAACAGATCTTGAAACGATCCTGCGTGCCAACGGAATCACCCACCTTATCCTGACGGGAGTCACCACCGAGGTGTGTGTGCAGTCGACAGCTCGCGAAGCGAACGACCGTGGATTCGATTGCCTCGTCCTGTCGGATTGCACCGGGTCATACTTCCCCGAGTTTTACGAGTCGACGCTCAACATGATCAAGGCCCAGGGCGGAATCGTCGGCTGGGTCAGTACTTCGACGAGCCTCCTGACGGCCATCGATGCAGCAATCCCTGCGATTGGAGAAAGCAAATGAGTAGTACCTCCACCCAGGCCCCCACTTCTGCGCCGGTGCAGATCAAGTGGTGGGTCAAGGGCGACTGGAACGGGCTCTTCGGACTCGGCACCAACGTCCTGCTGAACGTCATCGTGCTCTCCGGCTTGTGTCTGGCCGTCGTTCACATGCCCGACAATATTGTGTATGGCCGGGTGCTTCCCGCACTCGGAATCGCACTGCCGCTCGGCAACATCTGGTATGCAATTCTCGCCAGGCGGCTTTCCCGCCGCGAGAACCGAACGGATGTCGCGGCGCTGCCGTACGGGCCTTCGGTACCCCACATGTTCATTGTGGTGCTCGTGGTCATGCTCCCCGTGTATATCCAGTCGCATGACCCGATCAAGGCCTGGCGTGCTGGCCTCGCGTGGGCGTTCATCGTTGGCTGTATCATCCTGCTGGGTGCGATCTTCGGCCCGTGGATCCGTAAGTGGACGCCACGCGCGGCGATGCTCGGTGCCCTCGCCGGCATCTCGCTGACCTTCATTTCGATGAGCCCTGCCGCCCAGATGTGGGAAGCACCCTGGATCGCATTCGTGACGTTTGGATTCATCCTCGTCGGCTGGCTCGGGTTCAAGAAGATGCCGTTGGGTATTCCAGTTGGGCTGATTGCGGTGATTTCCGGCACAGTGATTGCCTGGGTCGCTGTTCTCGCCGGATGGTCGCACATCCTAAAGCCGAGCGCCGTCGTGGAGTCCATTGCAATGCTCGGGGTTCACCTGCCATTTCCCACCGGGGACGTCATAGGCGGACTGCAGGATATCGCGCCGCTGCTTGCAACCGCGATCCCGCTCGGAATCTACAACTTCACCGAGGCGATGACGAATATCGAATCCGCGGCGGCTGCTGGCGACCGCTATTCCGCTCGTCAAATCCTGACCGCGGATGGTCTTGGTGCCATTGTGGGCGCTTTCATTGGCTCACCGTTCCCGCCTGCCGTCTATATTGGTCACCCGGGCTGGAAGGCCGTCGGTGGTCGAATCGGTTACTCGCTCGTGACAGGGATTGTGGTGGCGCTCGTCTGCTTTAGCGGTCTCGTCGGGTTGTTCCTCGGAATCTTCCCGATGCAGGCCCTGGTTCCGATCCTGCTCTACATCGGTCTCGTGATCGGTGCGCAGGCCACGAGCGTGAGTGCGCTGCGCTACGCACCGGCAATCATCCTCGCGATGCTTCCGAGCCTCGCGCAATGGGCATCCGGTCTGATCGACAACTCGCTCGGCGCAGCAGGGACTAACGCAGCAAAAGTGGGCTTCGACAATCTCGCCGG
>JBDTIM010000033.1:0-10141 GCA_039936355.1 Lacisediminihabitans sp.
GGGGTCGGCGTGGGCGCAACTGGGGCGTGGAGGGCGATGGCTACTTGCTGTCCATCCCAGGTCATTTCATCCTTAGTGACGGTACGCACCGTGACACCAAAGTCCGGGTAGCCTACGTAATAGTCGCCCGTGTGATCCGCAACGGAGCACGTGCCGTCCGTTCCCGTGACACACGTGACCCAATTGCCGCCGAAGGCCCCTGTCACGGATACACCAGCGACTGCAGCTCCCGCTGCGTCTTTGATCGTGACTGCGGCCTGTGGTATCCACATTCCCCAGGGACTCGTGGTGTCGAGAAAGCTGGTGTCGACAACGCTAGCGATGTGAATGATGGGGTATGTGGGCGGGGCCACGATCGGGCACGCGATTCCCTGTTGGAAGTAGTTCGGCGCGGTCTCAGAAAGGCTCACTTGGGTGCTGACGTTTCTCGGACCGATCGGGTCGTGTGAGCCGGTGGCGTAAAGCATGTCCGCGGCGGCGTCATATTCGACCAGCGGGCTGGGGCCCCATCGCAGAAGTCCGGTCGCGGTGTCACTCCAATGTGTGCAGACGAAGGCGTCGCCCGGTCTCATCTCCAGTTCGGCATAGCCACGGCTGCCAAACATTGATGAGATGGTATCCGGTTGGTAGACGTTGCCGCCGACCCGATACGAGGCGGTGCTGCCGTCGGCACCATTAAAGGTCACAGAGGCAGTCCCCATGGTGCTGTATTGGAAGGTGCCCGAGGGTGCGGGACACCACGCATCCGTGTAGTTAGGGAAGACCACGCAGGTGGAGGTGTAGGTCCCGTCAGCGTTGAGCGACACCTGCCCTGTTCCACCGTGCACAACGGTCCACTGTCCGTCAATGACGGACTGCGCCTGCGCGGGTTGCGGTGCGCTCGTCATGGCAAAACCCATGGCGAGCGCTGCCGCGACGGCAAGCACGGCGCCGAGTCGCTTCCTTGTGACTCGGCGCCGTGAGAAGTCGGGTGGTTCACTATCACTGTGGCCGCTTGCGGCCAATGCCTTCAACATGAAAATATCCTCCGGTCTGGTAAGTGACGCGCCAGCCCCGAGGACAGATCGTCACTAGCATTAATGGGTGTTGGTTTTAGACTGTACCCGCTGTGAATCGCCTGTCAAGATCTTTTGGTTATAGAGTTTGTGAATGGTCAGAAACGGTTCTTCGCTTGACCCGGATGCACTGGAGCGGCTGAGCAGCTTGGGTGATCCAGTGCGTCGACGACTGTACGAATACGTTCGGGATTGCGACGAGGCCACGGGACGAGACGATGCCGCCAACGCGACCGGGATAAGTCGCACCCTCGCCGCCTACCACTTAGATAAGCTCGTCGACGCCGGTCTCTTGACAGCCGCCTACGCCCGCCCGCCTGGACGCAGCGGGCCAGGAGCCGGCCGCCCAGCGAAGATCTACAGTCGCGCTACGCAGGGGCTAACCGTGAGCGTGCCACCACGCGACTATGAACTTCTCGCCCAACTTTTGGTGTCCTCCGTCGATCGTGATTCCACCGGCACGGTGCGGGAGATCGTGAACCTCGCCGCATACGATGCCGGTCAACGTGTTGGTACGGAGGCGGGAGGGGACCTGCTGTCCGCACTGAATGGGTGCGGCTATCAGCCGAAGGCCAGTGAAGACGGCCGGGTAGACCTGTGTAATTGCCCCTTCCATGCCCTCTCCGATGAGCATCGCGACGTGGTCTGCGGCCTCAACCACAACCTCATCCGAGGGGTCCTCGACGCGAGCGGCCAACCGGATGCGGAGGCCGAGTTGGCGTTCCGCCCGGGTCGCTGCTGCGTCATCATCCACAAAGCACAACTTGACTCGAGCGGCAGTAGACGGCCAGCCAGGCACGTCGCCGCGGAATAGCGGCCTCTTGACAAGGCGCGCTAGCTGCCGGACACTAAGAGAATTCTAAAAATAAAGTCCATTATTGCTAGATAATATTGGATCTCATTGTCCTGTTTCATTTCGACCTTACCGAAGGCACACCATGTTTTCATCACTGAAAATCAACACCAACACCCCACCTGTCTCCGCCAAGAATGCTCACATGACCCAACACCACCAGCGCACCGTGGCAGGTCAGTTCGGCGTGCTTGCTGCTGGCGCATTGATCGCTGTTTCTTTGTCGGTCGCGCTACCGCTACAAGTCCAGGCGTCGCCTCAACTCGGTGAACACGGGGTCTCCGTCAACAACGGGCCGACTCAACTCAACCCCAGCGCCTTCGTCGTGACAAAGGGTCAGAAGGGCTGAATTTGCGTCGTCACGCGCAGTACAAGGCGTGACGCGAACCAAAGTTGACGGTCGACGCGATCCCTGCGAGCAGATTCTCCTTTTACTGGGGATGCAGCGAAAGCATGGCAATTCGCTGAGTACCGGCGGCGCACACCGACGGCCGTGTTCCTTGCGCCTATCGCGTCCAGCGGTATGGCGTCGTAGTTGACACCGCAAGGAAACCTGACCGCTCAAGAATCGGACGCGAATACTCGGTCGAGTCACTGTGGATCAGCGACTTTCCCATCGCGATGGCTGAGCGGGCACGGGCGGCCGTGAGAGCGCGATAGATCCCTCGTCCGCGCCATTCGGTACGCGTCGCGCCACCCCAGATCCCCGCAAATTCCGAGCCCCGAACCGGCTCAAGTCGCCCAGCGGTCACAATTTTGCCTTCTGCCTCTGCGACCCACAACTCCATCCCGTCGTCAAACGAAAGCCTGCGAAGCAACGCATTCGCCATGTCTTCGGAAACAGGATCACCGAATACTTCATCCTGCATCGCGCTCATCGCTCGGACATCCGGCTCCTCTGTTACTCGCCGCAAAGCCACGCCGGCAGGAAGTGACACGTCAACTGCAAGGGCCCGTGCATCCCCGATCATGATGGATTCCATCTCGTCAGGAATGAAACCGTTCTCCTGCAGAGCATCGTCGAGCCCCGGAGCAATGTCATGACCACGAGTTTTCCACTCAACCCGCTGGATGCCTGGGTTGGATTGGAAATGGTTCAATGCTTCTGGGACAAGCCGCCGAATTGCAGCTGCATCAACGCGACCGAGGTCTCGATAGGTGATGAAACCGCGCCCGCCCATGAATGTCACCAACCGGAGCGAACCAAGGCGGGTAACGTCGATCGCGCTCGGGGTTTCTGAATCGCTACGAAGCTGCGCGTCATACGCCGCCAAGTGTCTCGATCGTGTTTCCGCTACGTCAAAAGTCATCGGCTCATTCTGCCCGAAACGATCAGCTCAGAGTGCCAGAAGTTCCAGCACGATCGCGTGTTCGGGGTTCAGTATGGGCATCGGCAGACCGACCTTAGCTAGCGCGAGGCCGGTTGCCTCGAATCCATTGGCGACCCAGGCGGGTCCCTCCTGCTGTTTGTAGGCGTCGGCGCCGCTCGGGAAAGCCACTCGTACGCGATAGCGGCGCTCCGGATCGAGTCCCGGAAACTGCACCCGTCCAGGATGCTCGGCGAAGGAGGTCGCAACGCTGACAAACGCGAACAGCGCCATAGACGCATCCTGGGCCACGACCCCATGGAGCAGGTATGCCGGGTCTGCGAGGTCGGCGTGGACGGCGACTCCGCTGTGTAGCAGCGCGCGGTGCTTCTTGTACAGCGCCACCGCAGCCTTCAACTCCGCGAGCACCTCGCCATCGGCCTCACGAATATCCCACTCCATGCCGAAGTGCCCAAATAGGGCCGTAGCAGCGCGGAAAGAAAGATCATGGGTGCGCCCCGTCGTGTGCGCGGTGGGCGGACCAACATGGCTGCCCACCAGCTCAGGCGGCAGCACGGACTGAGTCCAGCGCTGGATGGTCTGCCGCTCCAACGCGTCGTTGCAATCGGACGCCCAGACCCGATCCGTGCGCTCCAGGATTCCGAGATCCACCCGCGCGCCACCGGACGAGCAGCTCTCAATCTCGACGCCTGGGTGCGCCTCGCGAAGCGCATCCAGCATCCGATAGACCGCGAGAGTCTGCTCGTGCGTCGAGGGCAGGCCGTCGTGCCCCATCTCGGTGAGGTCGCGGTTTTGATCCCACTTGAGGTAGGAGATGTCGTTCTCGCTCAGGAGAGCGTCGAGCCGATCGTAGATGTACTGCCACGCGTCAGGGTTTACCAGGTCAAGCACCTGCTGGTGACGCCACAACCGTGGGACGCGGGAGCCCGGTCCGCTGATCCAGCCCGGGTGCTCGCGAATCAGGTCCGAATCCTCGTTGACCATCTCCGGCTCCACCCACAGGCCGAACTTCATGCCTCGCGAGGTCACCGCATCGATGAGCGGCGTGAGACCATCAGGCCAGACGTCGTCGTCGACGTACCAGTCTCCAAGACCCGCGGAGTCATCGCGGCGGTGCCTGAACCATCCGTCGTCCAGCACGAAGCGCTCAACGCCGACCTCCTTCGCCCGCTCGGCCAATTCGGTGAGGGTGGCGAGGTCGTGGTTGAAGTACACGGCCTCCCAGGTGTTCAGCACTACCGGTCGCGGAGACGACGGATGCCCGGACCGGCCGCGCATCCACCGGTGGAAGGTCTCGGTGATACCGTCTATGCCCTGCTCGGAATATGCAGCATACGTCCAAGGGGTGGCATAGCTTTCGCCCGCACCCAGGGTGATCTCGCCGGGCGCGAGCAGTTCCCCAGCTCCGATCATGGCAACATTGCCCGCCGTCTTCTCGAGGTACACCTCGTGGTTGCCGCTGAAACCGAGGTGGGTTGCCCACACCTTCCCGGAGCGATTCGAGAATGACGCGGTGCCCGCCGCAAACAGCACGGACGAGTCGTGACCCGTGCGCCCGTGGCGGGATTCTCGCAGCCAGGTTCCCTGCGCGATGGCCCTGCGCTGCGGATGCTGCTCCCGGCACCAGCGCCCGGTGAGGTCGAGCATTTCCACGGCTTCGGGCCCGAGCGGCAGGACTGTCGAGAGCTGCTGCACGCAATACCCAGCCGCCCCGGTGTTTGTCAGCGTCGTGCGGGTGCGGAGCATCCCCTCTTCGCTGAGGTGGAGTTCGATCGTCACGCTGATTCCGACCTCGGCATCGGCGAGGGTGATCTCGTGGCCTGTGCTGCCGAGAGCGCGGTGTCCGCTCGTCACGAGGTGCGGCGAGAAGCCGCGACCCTGGCGGTGGCCGATCAGCGCGGGGCGACCGCGCCATCCGCTCGACGCCTGTGGGAACAGGGCGATGCCTTCTGCAGAGTCATAGGAGGAGTTTGGAACCGCCACACTCAGTCCGGTGGGAACGGATGCCTCCGACCCGAGGTCGGCACCCCAGTGGATGACCTCCGGTGCCTCGCCGGAGAGGTCTATTGCGAGCGAGGTCCCGCCGCCTCCCGGCCCACCACCGCGGTGCCCACCACCGCGTAGGTAAACGAGTTCGGTCACTCCGACCACGCACAGCTCATGATGCGCTCTTCACCGGTGCGAAGCGCACCTCGTGGATCATTCCGCTCAGCGTCTCACGGGCATCCTGCGGCATCCCGTCATCGGTCACTAGTGCATCCACCTCTGAGAGTCCGGCGATCGTACTCATGCCCACCGTGCCCCACTTTGTGTGGTCGGCCAAAACGACCACGCTGCGAGCGGTAGCCACGAACGCCCGGTTCGTCTCCGCCTCCAGCAGGTTAGGCGTGGTAAAACCCGCCTTCGCTTCGACGCCGTGCACTCCGAGGAAAAGAACGTCGAGGTGTAGCTGGCTCAGAGCACTGATCGCAATCGGTCCGACCAGAGCATCGGATGGCGTGCGCTCACCTCCGGTGAGGATGACGTTGGTGCGACTTCCGTCCTTGCGGGCCGCGACACGGTAAAAGACATCCGCAACCCGAACGGAGTTGGTAACGATGGTGAGGCCCTCGATCGCGCGTAACGACTTTGCGAGGGTCCACGTGGTGGTGCCGGCGCTGAGCCCGATTGCCGAACCGGGTGTGACGAAGGAGAGTGCCTCACGTGCAATGGCGCTTTTCTCTGCCTCTTCGCGCATCGACTTCTTTTCGAAGCCCGGCTCATCGGTGCGCAGCGATCCGGGCACCTTCGCCCCGCCATGCACTTTCTGTACGAGGCCAGTACCGGCCAGGATGTCGATGTCCCGGCGAACGGTCATGTCTGACACCCCGAGCATGCTGGAAAGCTCGGAAATGCGCACGATGCCGTGCTGCTGCACCTTCACCATGATCTCGGACTGTCTGGCAGCGGCAAGCATCGCTAACTCCCGTTTTTCGACAGGACGGCGCTGCCGGCATTCGGGACCCTCGGCAGCGGGGTGAGGTTGTGCATTCCTAGCCTTTGTTCGCGCCCAGAGTGAGCCCCGCGACAAATTGCCGCTGGAGGATGAGGTAGATGATCAGCGTTGGGATGACCGTGATCATTGCACCAGCCGCCATGAGATTGTAGTCCGATACGAACTGTCCCTGCAGGTTATTGAGCCCAGTGGTGAGCGGCAGGCGATCCCCGCTCTGGATGAAGAGCAACGGCCAAAAGAAGTCGTTGTAAATCCAGATCACTTCGAGCGTCCCCAGGGCGGCGAAGGCGGGACGCGTCAGCGGCATGATAATGCCGTAGTACTGGCGCCAAACGCTCGCCCCATCTACCACGGCAGCCTCGGAGAGCTCAACGGGTAGCGCCTTCATATAGTTCGAGAGCACGAAGGTGCAAAATCCGATCTGGAAGGCGGTATCGACTGCGATCACGCTGGTATACGTGTTGAGCAGTGAGCCGGAATCGCTGATCCAGTAAGGCAATTCGAAGTTTTTGAACATCTGAAAGAGGGGAGCCGCGAGCGACTGTGGAGGCAACAGGTTGCCTGCCGTGAACATAATCAGCAGCGTGATGTTGAATCGCCACGAAAACCGGCTGACCGCAAACGCCATCATCGATGCAAAGAACAGCGTCAGGATCACGGTGGGAATCGTGATGATCAGGGAGTTCATCAGAAGCTTGGAAAAGCCGCCCTGATTCCAGGCCTGGATGAAGTTGTCGAAGTTGAACGCGCCACCAAAGCTGAAATAGCCGTACTTGTTCGTGTCGGCGCGCGGGCGAAGTGCAGTGAACAGCGCCCAGCCGAGTGGAATGAGCCACACGATCGCCATGATGATCAAAAAGATGTGCGTACCGAAGTGCGACTTTCCCTTGACTTGCCGCTGAACGATCTTTCGCGGCTCTGACAGGGTCGTTTTGGGGGGCAGCCCGACAGGTGTGAACGCGCTCATCAGTCCTCCTTCTTGAAGGTGCGAGCGAGGTAAATGATGATTGGCACCAGCGAAATGATCAGGAGGATCGCCGCGAGAGCCGAGCCGACTCCGATCACCTGACCCTCACCCACGAGGTTCTGGATGATCAGTGCGCTGAGCAACTCAAGGCCGTTCGTGCCGCGGTTGATGATGTAGACGATATCGAACGCACGTAGCGACTCAATGATCGTAATAATGACGATCACAATGTTGATCGGTCTCATCACGGGAAGCACGATCCGGAAGAAGATCTGCACGGCATTCGCGCCGTCGATGGAAGCGGCCTCCTTCAAGGATGTATCGACACCCTTGAGTCCCGCTAAATACAGAATCATGACGTAGCCGGCGTGCCGCCAGGTGGCGGCAATGAGTGCCGCCCAAATATTTATATTCGGATCACCGAACCAGTCGACAGCATTGGCTGTTCCGCTGGTTCCCAGCAGATAGTTGAGCAGACCGTTGTCGCGGGAGTAGAAGAGTTGCCAGATCACCCCAACGAGCACGAGCGAGAGCATGACTGGCGCGAAGAAGATGCTCTGGTAGATGCGGCTTCCGCGTATCTGCTGGTCGAGGAGCACCGCGAGTAACAGGCCGATCGGGGTGGCGATTACGCCGAGAAAGACCAACCAGAGGATGTTGTGCTGAACTGCCGGCCAGAATCCCGGGTAGTCCTGGAAAATGTACTGGTAGTTGCTGAGTCCCGCCGGACGGATGTTGTTAAACGCCAAGCCGTTCCAGCGAACGAACGAGAGCAGCACCGACAGCAGCATGGGGATCCAGATAAAGACCATCTGAATCAGTGTCGGAACAGTCACCATGATGGCGAGCACGGTGCGGTCCCGCCTGGAAAGACGCATACTCCGCCGCCGCCGGGCGGGCGGTGCGGAAGGGGTTACCTTCCGCACCGCGCCGTCCGTGGTTAGTTGTGTAGAAGTGGACATTGTCTTCGACGCTACTGCGCCGCGTACAGCGTCTTCGCTTGAGCTTCCAGGTTCTTTGTGTCGACGGTGCCGTCCTTCAGGAACGTCTGCAACGCCGGAATCATGACGTTGTTCGCCATGGCGGGCAGTGCGTCGCGATCGAAGAACTGGCTGATCGACTTCGCTCCGCCGATGACGTCGGAGCATTTCTTGTTCAACGGGCTGTAGGTCGAGGTGTCAGCTCCCTTTGCCGTCATCAGGTTCGAAGTATCAACCGAGAAGTACGCCTCCTGGCCAGCCGGCGTTCCGAGGAACGCGAGCAGGTCCTTCGCGGCCTGGTTCTGGCCACCCTTCTTCGAGAGCAGAAGGCCGTCGATGGGAGCCTCAACGGCATCCTGACCCTCCATCGCGATTTCCGGGAACGGGAAGAAGTCGATGTCGTCCAAAACAGTCTTGTCTGTGAACTGCTGGGTGACGAAGGACCCGAGCAGGTACATACCGGACTTGGAGTCGCCCAGAGTCTGAGCCGCTTCCTGCCAGGTCATGCCGAGCGAGTTGGGATCCTGGAACGGCAGCAGCTGCTTCCAGTTATCGAAGACATCGTTGACCTTCTTCTGGTCCCATGACTCCTTGTGTGCACACAGGTCCATGTGGAACTGGTAGCCGTTGGTGCGCATGTTGATGTAGTCGAACGTGCCCATGGCAGGCCAGCCATCCTTGTCGCCAAAGGCGATGGGCATGAGGCCGTCTGCCTTCATTTTGGTGCACAGTGCGATCAGGTCATCGAAGGTCTTCGGCTCGGTGTACCCCTTGGCCGCCCACACGCTCTTGCGGTAGAAGAAGCCCCAGGGATAGTTGTAGTTCGGCACGAAATACTTCTTGCCGTCAGGACCGGTGGATGCCTTGGCGAGTCCCTCAGAGAAATTGCCGCCGATCTTGTCCCAGATATCGTCGATCGGCGAGAGCAGACCCTTGCCGGCGTAGTACTGCATGCGATAGCCCGCAAACCAGGTGAACGCGTCATCCGGCGAGCCCTGGAGGTAGGTGTTGATGTTGTTCTGGAAGTCATTGTGAGCGACGACGTTGGTCTTCACCTTGTCGCCGGTCTTCTTGGTGAACGCCGTGGTAAACGCCTCGTATGCGCGCTTCGGGACGTCATCGGAAGAACCGGAACCAAACGTTACGCTCTTCGTGGCTGCTGCCCCTCCACCGCCAGCACCGGAACCGGTGCAGGCCGCGAGAACGGGGATTGCGGCGGCACCGAGAACACCGGCACCGACCGTCTTGAGAAGAAAGCGCCGGTCAACGGGCCTCTCCGTGATTTTGTCTAACGCCATCATGACTCCTTCGTACTGGCCGTGTGCAGGATTACTACTTCATGTGCGGAATAGTTACCATAATCTTTCAAAATCGAACGAGATTTGTCAAGCTAAAACAACAAGCTGATGCGAAATTGCGACAATTGCACGGCCGCACGGCCGAAATACACCTATATTCGCTGGGAAGTCCGTGGAACCGAGTGCAACTTTGAGTGGCGCGGGATCGCAGCAACAGTGGCCAAAACTGCACAGGCTGGCACACAAGATCGACGCACAACTCAGAAATCAGGCCAGATTTGCGTGCTGCGCGATCCAAACATGCATGGCTACCGCTGCGGCAGCGGATGCGTTGATGCTGCGGGTCGAGCCGAACTGGCTGATTTCGACCACGGCATCCGCTGCTTCGATCGCCTCAGCGGAAATCCCCGGACCCTCCTGGCCAAAAAGCAGCACACAGGATTCGGGAAACTCGAACGTCTCGATGATGACGCTGCCGGGCACATTGTCGATGGCGATGATCGGGATACCTTCGCCACGCGCCCAGGCAACGAGCTCTGCCACAGTGTCGTGATGCATCACGTGCTGGTAGCGGTCGGTCACCATCGCACCGCGCTTGTTCCAGCGCTTGCGGCCGACAATGTGTACCGTGTCAGCCGCAAACGCGTTGGCGCTGCGCACGATCG
>JBDTIM010000034.1:0-13675 GCA_039936355.1 Lacisediminihabitans sp.
CCATTCGCCAACAGCGCGTGCCGAATCTACGGCGATCGCCCGCCAAGCTTTGGCACTCTCGAAGACGCCGAACGTCACCGCGTTTGCTGCGGTCGGCGATGTAATCGAATACACACTCGAGCTCACAAACAAAGGAAACGTCACCCTCTCATCGCCGGAGATAGTAGATAACAACCCGGGTGCCGGCACCTTCAGCACCGACTGTGGAAAGATCGTCGGGCCGATCGCTCCGGCTCGCTCGGTATTGTGCTCCGCCTCCTACACGGTGACCCAGGCAGACATTGATGCCGGTTCCCTGAAAAATACCGCGAACGCGAAAGCAATTGCTCCCAACGCGGACGAAGTAACAGCACCGTCGGCAATCGTGGTCACACCGGCGAAGCAGTTGATTTCGCTGACCCTCGCCAAGTCGGTGACCGAGCCTAGCTTCGACGTCGTCGGTGCTGACTTGCACTACACACTCACTCTGACCAACGACGGCAATACGACGCTCACCGCGGCCAAAGTCGCGGATGCCGTACCCGGCACGGGCGGCTATGTCAGCGACTGCGCAGCGGTAACTGCCATGCTCCTCCCCGGCGGGAGCGTCTCGTGCAGTGCCACCTACACCACCACGCAGGCAGATATCGACGCTGGCAAGGTAACGAACCACGCGCAGGGCAGCGCCGACGACCCGTCGGCGAACCCACACCCGTCGAACAACGCCACCGCAACCTCGCTCGCCCGTCAGTTGCCGACGCTCGGCCTCGTGAAGACGGCGGCCGAGACGAATTACCACGTCGTCGGCGACATGCTGCACTTCACGATCACCCTGACCAACACGGGAAACGTGAGCTTCACCAGCACCACCATCTCTGACTCCGCACCGGGAGACGGCGCATTCACCTCGACATGCGCCACAGTTGCTTCGGAGCTCGCGCCAGGCGCGTCGCGGGTATGTCACGCAAACTACACGATCACCGCATCCGACATCGCCATCGGCGACAGCACCAACGAGGCGAGCGCGACTGCTATCTCCGCCGGTGGCGCGGTGCTAGGAGCGGTCGACGCGCAGGTTAGTGTGGCACGAGGTGCCTCGACGCTCGCTGTGACTGGTTTCGGTATCCTCCCACTCGCCCTCATCTCGATCGCTATGCTTTTCGGCGGCGGTTTGGCACTACGCTTTCGACGCGGACGGGCTTTTCATCGGCCACCGGACAGCTCATCGGCCTCCTGACCGAATCGAGGTACAGATCGCCCGGGCGCCACTGTGATGGCGGCAAAGTTCGAGTAAAGCCGCAGTTCCGAACTCTCAGGGGTGTTATTGGCACCCGAACGCGGCTCGGCTCACACTGGGCCGAGCGAAGCCCCAGATGGCGCGCCAGTTCCGTCCTTAAGCTCTACAAAAAGGACATGGGTCTTGGTGTCCCCGATGTTCTCTCCGGAGTGCTTTTGGGCGGGCAGCCAACTTGTCACTCCGGCCGGTAGCTCAACGTCTCGATGCGCGTCGACCGAATGAAGCCTTCTGCGGAATGCGCTCAAGGTGTACATGACGCTGTCCGGATGTTCGTGAGGAGTGGTCTTGTCCCCCGGCGAGTCGGTGTACTCCAGCACGCGGACGCGATCATTCTCAAACACCACGACATAATGGTCGGGGTTAGTCTCCGCCGGATCTAAACTCATACGCAACTCTGGCACGTCAGCGCCACCACCGCCACCATCAACAATTCTCTAATCATGGGCGAATGTCACCATCACTCTGGCGTCCCTATAGTGATGTACCTCGTGCGTGTCGAGGAGCTCGCTAGCGCGTCTCGCTTGCCCATTGCGCGCAACAGGCGCCAGTGCCACAATTTGCAGACGCTGTGCTAAGTCACCTGCACAGCCTGCGGTGCAGATATTGCAGAGCTCAAGGCCCACGATAACTGCGCGTACCTGGTTTATCGAGGAGGATCGTCCGTGAGTAATTCTGCATCCGATACCGCAGCACCTGGGCTGAAGCGGAAACTGAGCGTCGCCGGTGTTGTCTCGATCACAATCAGCGATATCACACCGATGGCATCGCTCTTGATCATCGCACCCGTGGTTCTCGGCCTGGCTGGCACTGCGTCGGTGTGGGCGTACCGCATCGGAGGCTTCATCGCCATCTGCGCGGCTCTGTGTATGGCTGAGCTTGGTTCCATGCATCCAGCCGCCGGCGGACTTTATTCGATTGTGCACAAGGTGCTGGGCAGACCAATCGGTTTCGTTGCCCTGATTGACTACATCTTTCAAGGCATTTTCCTCCCCGCAAGTATTGCGCTGGGTCTTGGCACCTACCTGCACGCTCTCAATCCGGCAATCCCGGTCAACCTTTCCTCTGCTATTGGAATGGCCGTTGTGACGATCCTGGCATTGCTGCGAATCAACGTCGGTGCTGTCCTCATCGCGATCTTCCTCAGCATTGAGGTGCTGGTGCTAGTGCTTTTGGCAATCGTGGGACTCACACACTGGACCCAACCGTTGTCGATCCTGACTCACCCGGTGGTCGCCTCAGGCGTCTCGCTCGAGGCAGTAGCCGCCGGTGCGGTCATCGCTGCTCTTGCTACGGCCATGTTCTCGATCAACGGATACGACAGCGCGATCAATTTCTCTGAAGAAACGCGTGGCGGCCCACGCGTCATCGGGCGGGCCGTCGTCATCTCTGCACTTGTTGCTATCGTCCTCGAACTGGTGCCGTTTATCGCCGGACTTTTTGGTGCGGGCGACCTGCACAAGTATCTGAGCAGTCCAACCCCCCTGACCGACCTGGTGCATGACACCTGGGGGCCTGTCGCGGCGAACATCATCATCATTGGGGCGCTTTTCGCCATCGTGAATGCTCTGCTCGCGATTACTCTTCAGTTCGCTCGAATCCTGTGGTCCAGCGGGCGAGACAAGGCGTGGCCTTCACCTGTCAACCGATTCCTCGGCCGCATCCATCCCACATTCCACTCACCGTGGGTGGCAACGCTGCTCATCGGTGCTATCGCGACCGGCCTGTGCTTCGCCTCCGACCTTGTAACTACAGTCACGTTTACAGCAGTACTGATCATCATCCTGTACGGGATCATCGCAGTCGCCGCCCTTGTCAGCAGGGTCCGCGACAAGGAGCTCAGGCGCCCATACCGGATGCCACTGTGGCCGATTCCGCCGATCGTGACCATCCTCGGAGTCGGAATTGCGCTGACACAGCAGACACTGCGGGACATGATCATCATCATCATCATCGTCGTGGTTGCGCTGGCCTACTACTACGTGTACCTCCATCGCGCCAAGGGTCAGCGATGGGTTTCGCATACACCGATTCCGGAAGAACTCGACGAGATCGAGTCATGACTGAAGCGCAAATCAACACGCTTTGGCCGCTTCCGGGTGACCATGCGTTAAAGCATTATTGGGACAATCTGAAGTCCCAACGCGCAGTCGTTGACCCAGCACTGCTAGGTACACGTGAAATAGCGGTCATCTACACCGCGTGCAGCGGCGACACGGCCCGAGGCGTGGCCGTGGGCACAGACCAGGACAGCGCGACGCCGGACAGTCTCAACCATGCCTGACGAGCTGTGCTCCCTCACCATCACTGAAGCAGCAGGGCTCGTTGAACGGCGCGAAGTCTCCCCCGTCGACTTGACACGGTCGGCCTTTGACAGGATTGAGCGGTATGACGCCCAACTCGCTGCGTTCATCTCCCGATATCAGGAAACCGCAATGCTCAGCGCGAAAGAAGCCGAGCGCGAAATCAGCCATGGTAACTACCGGGGAAGGCTCCACGGAATCCCCATTGCCCTGAAGGACAACATCTACCTTCGCGGCGAAGTCACCACCATGGGCTCAAAGATTCACCAGAATTTTACGCCGGACTACGACGCCGGTGTCGTGGAGAGATTGCGCGCGGGTGGTGCCGTAATACTGGGAAAAACCAACATGCACGAGTACGCGTTGGGGGTCACCACCGACAACCCTCACTACGGCACCTGCAGGAATCCCTGGGATCTGAGCCGTTCCCCTGGTGGTTCAAGCGGCGGTTCGGCTGTCGCTGTCGCCAGTCAGCTCGCCTATGGCGCGCTTGGCACAGACACGTCGGGCTCGATCAGAATTCCGGCGGCTGCCTGCGGTCTGGTCGGCCTGAAGCCCACCTATGGTCGGATTGGCAAGCACGGGATTTTCCCGGAGGCGTGGACGTTGGATCACGTGGGCACGCTCACCCGCTGCGTCGCCGACGCGGCGATCATGCTCGACGCGATCAGCGGTCACGATCAGCGCGACCCTACTTCGCTCGACCTGGCTCCCACCCGGCTTGGCGAGAGCCTTTCACCCGACATCCGCGGCATGATCATCGGCATCGAGGAGGACTACTTCTTCGCTGATGTGGATAGTGATGTTGCCCGGATTGTGCGATCGGCTATCGACACTCTGCAACAACTTGGCGCCGTGATCAGGCCGATAACTCTATCGACCCTGAGGCACTGCGTGTGGGCTTTATCGATCATCGACTCGTCTGAGACGACCACCGTGCACGAAGCTACACTCCGTGAGCGTCCGGAAGACTATGGCAACGACGTACGATTCCTGCTCGAATGCGGGACATTACCGTCCGCGGTGGATTATCTGCAGGCACAACAATTGCGTGCCAAGATCAAGCACGAGTTCGCTGCAGTTTTTACCGAGGTCGATGTAATCGCCGCACCAACCGTACCGATTAGAACTCCGATGATCGGTGAATTGGTAACGACGGCTAACGGGACCGAAGTGGACACGATCGAAAGTCTGATGCGACTGGTCGGGCCCGCGAACCTGGTGGGGTTGCCATCCGTCTCACTGCCGTGTGGTCTTCTGGACGGCATGCCGGTCGGAATAGAACTGATGGCGCGGCCGCTGAACGAACAGCAGCTCCTCATAGTCGCCGCAACACTTGAATCGACCGATACACTACGCGGCCATGCTCCGACCGCGTACTCGCAGACATAGCACTCGTTGTTGCCTGCCGGCACGCTGCAAGCTGCATGTGAGCACGACCACCGTCCGCGTCAAAGGAGACACATCATGACCAGCAAACCACCGACAGGACGAGGGCGAGCGCGCGACCTCGGCTTTCCGTGCGGGGTCATCCCCACCGGCGCACTGAACGCGATCACCGACGTTCCCGGAGTACGTGTCGGTCACCAGACCGTGTGGCGTGGTGAGCCAGGCAGCGACGAACCGGTCACCCGCACCGGCGTCACGGCAATCTGGCCACACGCCGGAAACCCGTTCCGTGACCGTGTGTACGCCGCCACGAGCGTTTTCAACGGATACGGGATCCTCACTGGCGACATCGTCATGGATGAGTGGGGGCTCCTTGGCTCGCCCATCGTGTTGTGCGACACAGCCAGCGTGGGTGTGTGTTACGACGCCGTCGTTCGATACATGTCAGACCTGGATGCCGCTGTCGGCGATGATGATGTGCTGATGCCTGTTGTCGGCGAATGCGACGACGGCTTCCTCAACGACAACCGCTCGTTTGTGGTATCCACACCTGACGTCACCGCCGCTCTCGACTCCGCGAGCGGCGGGGCGGTCGCCGAAGGAGCAGTCGGTGCCGGAACCGGGATGCAACTGTTCGACTACAAGGGCGGGATCGGAACGGCCTCCCGCGTCGTGGATGTCGGGGGGAAAAAATACACCGTTGGGGTGCTGCTGAACACCAACTACGGCAGCCGCCACCAGCTACAGATCGCCGGCATCCCTCTTGGGCGCCAATTCACCGACAATATGCCGGTACGACACAAAGAAGGCTCGTGCATTGCGGTTGTGGCTACTGACCTCCCGCTACATCCCAAACAGCTGAGGCGGCTGGCGCGACGTGTTGACATCGGACTCGGTCTCACAGGCAGCGTCGGTAACGACGGTTCCGGCGAGATCTTCATGGCATTTTCTACCGCGCAAACAGTCCCTCGGCAGGCGGATTCTGGCACGATCCCGATCGACGTCATGATCGAAGGCCAGTTCTGGACGCAGGGCTCACCGTTCGATGCTGTCTTCGACGCCGTCGTCGAAGCTTCCACCGAGGCAGCTCTCAACGCCCTCTGCCAGGCAGACACCGTCACGGGACGAAACGGCCACCAACTTCACGCATTCCCGATCGACCGCGCGCTCGATGCCCTGGGAAAACACGGCTAGTCACAAGAGCAGCTGCTCAGCAAACCGATTCCGCGAATACCGAGGCGTATTGCCCGCGCCCACAAGAAGCGCGTTTCTCAGTCACGGACGCGACTTTTGGCTTAGCGCCAATGCGGATACGTAACGTAGGCGAACTTGCCGTAGCTCGCCGTGCTCCAACTGACGACCAGCCCGGCCATCTGGGGAATATACACGACATCACCGGGTTCGAATCGCCGAGTTTCGTCACCCTCTTTAAGATCGATCTCGCCCTCGAGCATGAAGCACACGGCCGCATCATCGTCGTACTCAAAGTCCACAGGGGCGCCATCCCAGATCTCGGCGATGCCACCGCTGAACGGCGCGTTGTCGGTCTGGGAGATTACATCAACGAGACTGAGCTTCCCCTCACCCACGTCTAGGGGTTCGGTGGCGTACTGGGTGGCTTTCTTCAGGATGACGGCCATGGTGGGTCTCCTTCTATCGAGCTGATCACAACGGATTTGGCAGTCAGCCTACTCGTCGACCCCGCGGATTTGTCGATCGCGTTCAGGTTTTCATTTCGGTGCGAACAGGTCCGGGCGAGCGATCACGAAGTCGCTGGTGCTGATCAACGACACCATCCACGGTCCGGTAACAGTGGCCTTAATGTCTGGCGCCTCTCGACCTCGGTGACCAGGGGAAGGATCACCGTCAGACATCTGTTCGTTCCGTCCCTCGATCGATGGTCGAGTGGACCCGCCACGGTAGGGCTTGAATCCCCTCTGCCGCCTCGATAGGGTCACAGTACCGTCATCACCCCCAGAGGCGGTCGATAAGGATGGCTCGCAATGATGCAAGAATCCGTTCTCAGGACCCCACTGTGTGATGTGCTCGGGATCGAACTTCCCATCTGGAGCGCGGGAATGGGTGGAGGAGCATCCGGCTTCGAATTGGTCGCAGCGGTTTCCGGCGCAGGCGGCCTCGGAGTGTTGGGCACGGCTGGCCTGCCCGAAGAGGTGGTGCGCGAGGAGATACGTCAGATCAAGGCGGCCACCGATAAGCCCTTCGGCATCAACCTTCTCATCCCTGCCCTAGCACCAGGTGAAGACCTGCTGCAGCTTGCGATCGACGAGAAAGTTCCAGTCGTCGTACTCTTTTGGGGCGATCCAACGCCGTTCGTCGAACGCGCCCACGCGTCCGGCATCACGGTCGTGGTGCAAGTAGGTTCCGTCGACGAAGCACGCTCCGCCGCATCGGCCGGCGCCGACGCCATCATCTTCCAAGGGATGGAAGCGGGAGGGCACGTCCGCGGGATCACCGCGCTCTCGGTTGGCCTACCCGCCACGGTGCGAGCGGTCGCACCGCTGCCGGTCGTCGCGTCAGGCGGGATCGCCGACGGTGCGGGTCTTGTCGCCGCCCTAGCTCTCGGTGCCCAAGGCATCTCGATCGGCACGCGGTTTCTCTGCAGCCCGGAGTCGCGCGTCTGGGGCCCGTACAAGGATCGCATCGTCGCAGCTCAGGCCGACGAAACCATCCTGACCGGCCTGTTTGACGTGGACTGGCCCGGAGCGCCACACAGGGTGTTGCGGAATGCCGGAATCACAGAATGGGAAGACGCAGGCCGCCCCGAGTCGGGCAGCCGTCCCGGTGAGGGAACCGTCGTGGCGCGAATGCCCGTGGCCGGCCAGGTGATCGAAGTTCCTCGATACCACTTCACCATGCCACTCGAAGGCCTCGACGGAGACATGGAACTGATGTGCCTGCACGCTGGCGAGTCGTGCTCCCTCATCGAGAGCATCGAGCCGGCAGCGGACATTGTTGCCACGATTGCGGCAGACGCGAGAGCGCTGCTGGTGCGGGCCGACTAGCCGTCCACACCCTTCCCATTCTGGTCCGAGCCACTCGACTCAGCTGTAGTCGATGGCGCGAAGCAGTCGCTACCGGTGACGTTTGTCAGACGCCGGCCGAGCGTGATGAACTGGGGTGGATGCGAAACATGGAGTTCACCACAGGCCCGACAGGTCCCAGCAATGCGCCGTCGGTCGACGCCCTTGATCGAACGATCATCGAAAAGCTACCCGACGGTGTCGACAGCGGCTTCCGAGTCGATCTGGAGAGGATCCGCTTCTCTCCTTACTTCTCCAGACTTTCCGCTGTCACTCAGGTGATTCCCCAGGCTGGCTCGGGCACGGTCATCCACAATCGGCTCACGCATTCACTCAAGGTCACTGCGGTTGCCCGATCCATCGCCGTCTCGCTGCGCGCCCGCGGCGGTGCTGACTGGAACACCATCACCAGGCTCGGCGGTTGCGACCACATCGTCGTCCAGGCAGCCGCGAGCGCACACGACCTCGGTCATCCGCCGTTCGGGCATCTCGGTGAGCAAGTGCTCGACCGTGTGGCCAGAGAGCGACTCGGTCTCGCCGACGGCTTCGAGGGAAACGCGCAGACGTTTCGCATCCTGACGGACCTTGATAATTGCGATGCCAGCGAGCGTGGCCTCAATCTAACGGTCGCCGTGAAGGCCGCTGTACTCAAGTATCCGTGGTCGCGTAACGATTGGAGGCACGAGGATGCCGCGCCAGCGCACCAACTGCCTCGCGGGGTTGGCATCAACCGCGAGCTTGGGGCAGCCAAGTTTTCGGCGTACGTCCTGGACGCCGCAGAACTGACGGAAGTAAAGAGTCGCTACCCACTAATCGGTGAGCATCAGCAAACCGTCGAATGTTCGGTGATGGATATCGCCGATGACATCGCCTATTCTGTGCACGACCTTGACGACTTCTACCGGTCGGGCGTTCTCCAGTATCCGACGATTGCTGCCGAGCTGGATGCGTGGCTCGATAATCAGGCGGCGTTCTCCGAGCTTGATGACGCGATGCTTGAGCGCACTCTGCGTACGCGGGGCCACTCTCTGGAGCGGGCGTGGCGGCGCACCGCGCAGAAGGATGGTTGGATCGCTGACGAGAGTGAGTTTCGGGATGCCGTGCTGCGGGTGCAGGAGGGGCTCGTTGAGGGTCTGCTGGCGATCCCTTTCGACGGCGGGATCGATGCAGAGCGGCGGGTGGCCGCTTTCACCCGCCACTGGATCGACCGGCTCAAGGGGGCGATCGCTGTCGAGGCGAGCCCGAATGTGCGCAGCGGCCACGTGCGCCTGGCTCGGGATGCCTGGCATGATGTCGTCGTTCTCAAATTCGTGCACACCCGCTTCGTGCTAGACCGGGCCGACCTCACCATCTATCAGCGTGGCCAAGCGCGCGTGCTCGAATCCCTTGTCGAGGGTTTCCATGCGTGGCTTGCCGACCCGAACGATGCCCCCCGAGCTCCGCGACGCCTGCTCGACTCGGTGGAGGCAACCATCGAGTCATATGCTGAGCTTGCTCGCACTAACCTCGAATATGGTGGCGATATCATTCGCCTGGGTCGCGCGCGTGCGGTCATCGATTACGTTGCGTCGTTTACCGATGCTCAGGCAATGTCAGCTGCCGCTCTGCTCGGCGGCACATCCGACCGGCTCTGGGACGACGGGCGCAGCCTGTAGGGTTGCGCAGTTTTAGCGGACGGCAAGGAAAGGTACATCATGCTGATCACCGAAGACAGGAAGGTTTCAGAGACCGTTGACGATTTCGCAGGGATTGACGATGGGCGTCACCGCGACGGTTCACGTCTATTGCATTCAGCCAGCAGTCCCCGGCTAAACGACGCAACGCGTGTCTGCATCTCCCAATAGGGCGTAGCGTCCGGCACTCGTGTGCCGTCGCGCAGCAGAGGTGGCGCGTCTACGTAGTGGAGGTCCCGAAAAGTGGCCACGTTCAATCCCATCCCGCAATAACCGACTAGGTGGATGCCGTTCAGCGTACTCGCGTAGCCTCGTATCCCATGGTCAGAAGTATTGCTACCAACACCGTCCTCGACGTGAACGGCATGCTCGAATTCGTTCGCCCACGGCACCGAATGCTGCTCGCAACCTCGCGCAGTGATGGCCGACCACAGATCTCCCCTGTCGCCGGGGGCGTCGACACTGCGGGTCGGATCGTGATCTCGAGCTACCCAACTCGGGCGAAGACTCGCAATGCCGAGCGCGACAGCCGGGCATCCGTTCTCGTGCTCTCAGACGAGTGGGATGGCGCGTGGATCCAAGTGGACGGCGACGCAGAGGTACTGCACATGCCCGAAGCCGCTGACGGACTCGTCGACTATTTCCGCTGCATCTCCGGCGAGCATCCCGACTGGAACGAATACCGCCAGGCGATGGCCGTGCAGAACAAGTCGTTGATTCGGATTACTCCCTCCAGGTGGAGCCCGCTCTGCACCGGGGGCTTTCCGGCGGATGTCGTCGCGCGTCTGGACGCGCTCTAGCTGTTGCCTGCAGCGGGGCGGCACCATGCCGCGCCTCGACAGCCGAGCATCAGTACGCTTTCTTTGAGCGCAGCCACAAATCATTCGGCTGCTGGTTCACGATCCAGTAGCACCCAGGAAGGGCGTTCCCGTGCACGACATCATTTGCCCACATTGCAACAAGGCGTTCACTATCGACGAAGCCGGGTATGCAGACATCCTGAAACAGGTGCGCGACCGCGAGTTCGATAGTGCACTTCACGCCCAGCTGGAGCTCGCCGAAAAAGAGAAAAGAACCGCGATCGAGCTCGCGGAATCCCGCATGGCGAGCGCGCTGCAGAAGGACGCCGCTCAGCGGGAAGCCGAGGTCGAGCGGCTCAAGGCGGAGCTCACCTCGACGGACATGGCGAAGCAGCTTGCCGTGCAGGATGCGGTGAGTGTGGCCGAGAAGCAACGTGACGAGGCCAAGAACGAGCTGGCGAAGAACGCCGTGGAGAATAACGCGGCGATCGAACTATTGAAGGCCGAGCTCAAGTCGACGGAAATAGCGAAGCAGCTTGCAGTCAACGAGGCACTCAGTGCGGTTGAAAAAGAGCGCGACGATCTGGCCCGCAACTTGAAAGCGGTCGAGACAGAGCAGAAACTGCTCGAGGTGGCGCTCAAGGAGCAGCACAGCACAGAGGTCAAGCTCCTGAACGAGACCATCGATACCTATAAAGACTTCAAAGCCCGGCTTTCGACAAAGATGGTTGGTGAGTCTCTCGAACAGCATTGCGAAATCGAGTTCAACCGGCTGCGCTCGGCGGCCTTTCCGAACGCGTACTTCGAGAAAGACAACGACGCGAAATCTGGGAGCAAAGGGGACTACATCTTTCGGGAAGACAGCTCGCCCGGTGTCGAGATCATGTCGATCATGTTCGAGATGAAGAACGAGAACGATACGACCGCGACCAAGAAGAAGAACGAGGACTTCTTTAAGGAACTCGATAAGGATCGCACCGAAAAAGGATGCGAGTACGCGGTTTTGGTGTCGCTGCTTGAACCCGAGAGCGAGCTGTACAACGGCGGCATTGTCGATGTGTCGTATCGACATCCGAAGATGTACGTCGTGAGGCCGCAGTTCTTCATTCCGATGATCACACTCCTGCGTAACGCCGCGCTGAGCACCGTGCAGGTCAAGTCTGAGCTCGCTCGCGTGCAGGAACAGAACGTCGACATCACGAAATTTGAGGGCAACCTCCGCGCCTTCAAAGAGGGCTTCGCACGCAACTTCGGGCTTGCGTCGGATCAATTCCAGGAGGCGATCAAGCGCATCGACGAAGCAATCAAGGATTTGGAGAAGACGAAGGAAAACTTGCTGAAGTCCTCGAATAATCTTCGGCTGGCGAACGACAAGGCGGACGGTCTGACCATCAAGTCGCTCACACGAGGCAACCCAACGATGGCCGCAAAGTTCGCGGAGCTGGAGGGCGCCGAGGGCTCTGAGCTGTGAACATCTTCGCCCAGCAGAAGACGCGCACGACAGTTCTGCGCACAGTATTTCGACTTGCACTCGGGGCATTCCTGTCGCTGGCTGGGATCAGCCACCTCGCCGTCAAGAGGGAGGCCTTCCTCGCGCAGGTGCCCGTGTGGTTGCCGCTCGACGGCGACTTCGTTGTCGTGGCATCCGGCATCATGGAAATCGTCCTGGGTGTTTCGCTGCTCGCTCTCGGCCGCTATCGGGTGCAAATCGGCTGGATTGTTGCCGCATTCTTCATCGCGATCTTCCCTGGCAACATTTCCCAGCTCGTCACTCACACCGACTCATTCGGGCTGAATACTGACCTCGCCCGCTTCATCCGGCTGCTGTTCCAGCCCGCGTTGGTGCTCTGGGCACTGTGGTCATCAGGGGCGTGACTGGCGTGGCGCGAGTACCGCGCCAGCTCGCGCTGAGTCGATTAGGGCGCCGCGGTTCTGCTCGCCGAGTGTATGAACGCTTCCCTCTCCCCACGCCAGGTGCGCGGCATCGAGCAGGCCAACCCGGACTCGGTTGGCGCGATCCGCCGTGTACTCCGTGAGCTCGACATGGAGCCGACCACGCTGGCGAACCGGTGTTCACCTACGACGAGTCGGCACCGGCGACGCCCATCTCGCTTTCGATCCCGCGCGATGGGCGCGCATCCCGCTCCGCTGCGACGAACCTCCTCGACAACTTCCTGCCCGACCGCGACGAGGCGCGGGAGCGCATGTGGAAGAGCTACGGCGCCGCAGGCACCGACGCCCTCAGCCTCCTTGCTGCCGCCGGAGGCGAACATCGCCGGTGGGCTCGTTCTCGTCCCCGCTGGAGCCGACTTTCGCCACGACCTGCCTCTCCTCGACCCTCCCGGGCCTCGAAAAGGTCGAAGCTGACACGCTCGCACTGGCCAGCGCGGTCGGGCTGCCTGCTGCGACCAAGCGGAAGTATGACCAGACCGCGAAGCAGACGATCGACCTGTTTCGTGCGGCCGAGCACACCGAACCGGACATCGAATACAGCTTCCTCCGCCAGCTCGCGTTCAACACCATGATCGGAAACGCAGATGCTCACACGAAGAATTACTCCGTCCTGCTCCGCCCCGACCGAATCTCCCTCGCACCTCTGTACGACGCCTTGCCTGTTATCCTCTACCCCGAATACGACCAAAACCTCGCGATGGATATCAGCGGAGCCCGACGCTCCTCTGCAGCCCGACGCTCCTCTGCAGCCAGTCTCGACTACCGGCGTACGCTCGCCCGCACCACCGGCCTCGACATCGACCGGGTCGAACACGGAATCCGAACTCTCGCTGCGGCCATGACCGACGCGATTCACATTCAAGACCACGATGTCAGAGTCGTCAACGCCACCACAGGGGAACTTCTCCGCGAGTTCACCATCGACCCAGAACACGACTATCAACCACAGAAAACAGAAGAACTCCCAAACCCCTGAGTGTTCGAGAGTTTCCTATGTCTTGCGAGATCACTTGGTGGGCCGTTCCAAGAACTCAGACTGCCCCGGAAACACCGGTGTCTCGTTGCCGTCGGAAACGCATTTTCCTCCGTGCCTCTCCAGATTTTCCTCTATCCTCAGCGAGCCAATGCCGCGGGGGTACACCACAATGACATGCCGCCGGTGCTCGGCCACTTCAGCAGAGTTCAGATGGCCTCACCCTATGGGCGCCTTCACTCCGATCGCACAGCTGGCTCAAGCCGTCTT
>JBDTIM010000035.1:0-15453 GCA_039936355.1 Lacisediminihabitans sp.
CGACACCGCAGTTGTTCGAGACGACCTCGAGGCCGGTGGTTCCCTGGTCGCGGAGCGCACGGATGAGGGTCATTGGCACCCCACTGAGCCCGAAGCCACCGACTGCAATAGATGCGCCATCGTGGATTCTGGCGACGGCTTCCGCCGCAGACGTGCAGGATTTATTCATGTTCCGAGTCCTTCTTTCCGGCGTCATTGCCGAGTCTCCCCGCCGTTCGGCACGAGCCTTGTGAGCTCGGAAGGGATAGTTACAGCCTAGTGAAAAGTTCGCGATTCTTCCGGACAAAGCTTGTTGAGTGAGTACTCACTCAGTTAGTATGTCACTCGTGCAAATTTCGGAAACGGGGAAAAGTGCGGGTACCCGTGCTCAGCCTCTCTCCGCCGACGACCGGCGTGCGATGATTCTCGAAGCGGTCATGCCACTCCTCGCGGAGCACGGTAAAGACCTCACGTCGAAGCAGATTGCGGAAGCGGCCGGAATCGCAGAAGGAACGGTGTTTCGCGCGTTTGGTGACAAGGATTCACTCATCGAAGCCGCGATCGTCAAGTTTCTCGACCCCGGACCGCTGAGCCGAGGCTTGCAGGCCATCGACCCGACGCTGCCGATCGAGAAGAAGATTTTCGCCGTTGTGGTGCTCATGCGGGAAAGGTTCGGCGAAGTCTTCCGGATCATGGCAATGGTGGGTGGCCCACCCCCGAAACGAAATCGACGCCACGAGTTCACAGGAATCATCACCCGCCTGCTGGGACCAGAAATTGAGGAGCTCAACTGGTCGCCGGAGCGGGTGGCGCACGTCATCCGTCTTATTACCTTCGCCTCCTCCCTCCCTGCCCTCAACGAGGAGACGGAGTTTACGGAGAGCGAACTCACCTCGATCGTGCTCTACGGAATCGCAGGCCGTGCCTGCGCGCACGAAGCCACAACACCTATCGGATTCATAGAAAGCCGGGACTAACACCCATGCTCCTCAAGATTCTTCGCCGCTATTTGAAGCCGCACTGGAAGCTCCTCGTCGGAGTCGGTATCTTCCAGGCTGCGCAGTCCATCGCGTCGCTTTACTTGCCGAACCTCGTCGCAGACATCATCGATAAAGGAATAGCCAAGGGCGACGTCGGGCACATCATGGTCGTCGGTTCGGTCATGCTCGCCATTACCCTCGGCCAGGTCATGTGCGCGATCGTCGCGGTGTATTTCGGTGCGAAGGCTTCGATGCTCTTGGGGCGTAACCTCCGTGGGGCAATATTCCACCGAGTCAGCGAATTCTCCGAACGTGAGGTGTCACAGTTCGGGGCGCCGTCTCTCATCACACGCACAACTAACGATGTGCAGCAGGTGCAGATGTTCGTGTTGATGACCTGCACCCTCTTCATCGCCGCGCCCATCCTTGCCGTCGGGGGCGTGATCATGGCCATGCAGCAGGACCTCGGACTGTCGTGGTTGATGGCGGTGAGCGTTCCGGTGCTGTTGGTCTCGATCGGACTCGTCGTTATCCGGATGGTGCCGTTGTTCAGGCTCATGCAGAAGCGTCTTGACGCCGTGAACCAGGTGCTCAGAGAGCAGCTGACCGGCATCCGCGTCGTGCGTGCATTCGTTCGCGAGCGGGCCGAAACCAAGCGCTTCGCGGTGGCAAACCGGGATTTAACGGAGACTTCGCTGGGTACCGGGCGCTTGATGGCCCTCATGTTCCCCATCGTCATGCTCGTACTCAACGTGTCGAGTGTTGCCGTTGTTTGGTTTGGTGGCCTGCGTGTTGAGTCCGGTGAAATGCAAGTGGGCGCCCTCGTCGCATACCTCAGCTACCTGCTTCAAATCCTCATGGCGGTCATGATGGCCACGTTCATGGCGATCATGTTGCCGCGCGCCGCGGTCAGCGGTGACCGCATTGGCGAAGTGATTTATACAGACACATCGGTGTTCATGCCGGAGAACGGTGTGACGTCAGTAGAAAGCCATGGAACCGTCGAACTCGTCGATGCGTCGTTCTCCTATCCCGGAGCGGAACAGCCGGTGTTGCGCAACGTGAACTTTGCCGTGCGCGAGGGTCAGACCACAGCGATTATCGGTAGTACGGGTGCGGGCAAGACCACCCTGGTAAATCTGTTGCCACGGCTCTTCGACGTAACAGGGGGATCCGTATTCGTCGACGGTGTCGATGTCAGAGAGCTTGATCCCGACGTGCTCTGGAGCCGAATCGGCCTTGTGCCGCAAAAACCGTACCTGTTTTCTGGAACGGTCGCCAGCAATCTGCGCTACGGCAAGCCGGATGCGACCGACGACGAACTCTGGGAGGCGCTGGCAATTGCTCAAGGTAAAGATTTCGTTGAGGCAATGGATGGTGGCCTGGATGCACAAATCTCCCAGGGCGGAACCAACGTATCTGGTGGCCAAAGACAGCGGCTCGCGATCGCCCGCGCGCTCGTAAAGAAGCCGGAAATCTACATATTCGATGACTCGTTCTCGGCGCTTGACAGCGCGACGGACGCGAGATTGCGACGTGCTCTGAGTAAGCACCGCCATGAAGCCACCATGATTATCGTCGCGCAGCGAGTGGCCACCATCATGGATGCTGACCAGATCGTTGTCTTGGAAGGCGGGGTTCTTGTAGGTCTGGGCACCCATGAGGAGCTGCTCGAGACATCTGAAACCTATGCTGAGATCGTTGCATCCCAGCTCACCGCAGAGGAAGCAGCATGAGCGACACGACGGAACAAAAGAGACCAGCCGCTCGGCCACCGATGCGTCGCGGGCCGTTCCGCGGCGCCAACATGCCGGCCGAAAAGGCGATGAACTTCCTGCCATCGGCGAAGCGGTTGTTCGGCCTGCTGAAGCCGCACTGGATAGGCCTGACCTGGGTGTTCCTCTTCACCGTGGTCAGCGTCGGATTTAGCGTGGTCGGGCCGAAACTGCTCGGTCAGGGCACCAACTTGATCTTCGAAGGAGCCATTTCGAAGGCGCTTCCAGCAGGTGTAACCAAGGCACAGATTATCGCCGGACTAAGGGGCAAGGGCCAGACCGGCCAAGCAGACCTTCTCAGCGGGATGCACCTGACACCGGGCGTCGGCATCGACCTGCGCGCTCTCAGTATGGTGCTCATGTGGGTGCTCGCACTCTACGTCGTGTCGTCCGTGTTTGGATGGGCCTCGGCGTATGTGCTCAACGAGGTCGTGCAGCGCACCATGTACCGCTTGCGCGAAGATGTCGAGGGCAAGGTTAACCGCCTCCCACTCGGCTACTACGACCGCATGCAGCGCGGCGAACTGCTCAGCCGGGTCACCAACGACATAGACAACGTGTCGACGAGCCTGCAGCAGACATTCAGTCAGATGATTACCTCATTGCTCACCGTTATCGGCGTCATCGTCATGATGTTTATTGTCTCGCCGATTCTGGCCGTAATCGCTCTCGTGACCATTCCGTTGACAGTGCTTATCACCGCGGTCATTGCCAAACGTTCCCAGAAGATGTTCGTCGCCCAATGGCGGTACACGGGGGAGCTCACTACTGACGTCGAAGAAAATTTCACCGGCCATTCGCTCGTCAAGGTCTTCGGCCGCCAGCGGGAAGTCGAAGCAGTCTTCGATGCCAAAAACGAGGAGCTTTACCAAGCGAGCTTCGGTGCTCAGTTTGTCTCTGGCATCATTCAGCCATCGATGATGTTCGTTGGAAATCTCATCTACGTCGCGATCGCGGTCGTTGGTGGTGCCCTCGTGGCCGGTGGGTCAATGCGCCTCGGCGACGTTCAGGCCTTTCTCCAATATTCGCGCCAGTTCACCCAGCCGCTGACCCAGTTGGGCAGTATGGCGAATCTGATCCAGTCTGGCGTTGCATCCGCAGAGCGCGTCTTTGAGCTACTGGACGCAGAAGAGCAGTCGCCTGACAGACAGCCAGCCGAGAGCCCCAGCGCTGCCGCGGGCAGGCTTCTTTTCGAGAACGTCTCGTTCAGATACGCGCAGGACAAGCCACTCATCGACGATGTATCTCTTGTTGCCGAACCGGGACACACGATTGCCATCGTTGGTCCGACCGGGGCAGGCAAAACGACTCTGGTTAACCTGATGATGCGCTTCTACGAGCTGGACTCCGGCCGTATCACGCTCGATGGTGTCGACATCGCCGCGATGACGAGAAATGATCTGCGTGGGCGGATGGGTATGGTTCTTCAGGACACCTGGTTGTTCGGCGGTACCATCCGCGACAACATCGCCTATGGTCGTCCGGATGCTACGGAAGAAGAGATCATCGACGCGGCGACGGCCACCTATGTCGACCGGTTCGTACGCTCGTTGCCCGATGGCTATGACACGATCCTCACTGACGAAGCGGAAAACGTGAGTGCGGGTGAGAAGCAGTTGCTCACAATCGCACGAGCGTTTCTGGCGAAACCCAGCGTGTTGATCCTCGACGAGGCGACGAGCTCAGTGGACACCCGCACGGAGGTGCTCGTACAGAAGGCCATGGCCGCGCTGCGCTCGGACCGCACCAGTTTCGTGATCGCTCACCGACTATCAACCATTCGGGATGCCGACCTCATACTCGTGATGGAGGCTGGCCAAATTGTCGAGCAAGGCAGCCATGCCGAACTGCTAGAGGCTGACGGCGCGTATGCCCGCCTCTACGAAGCGCAGTTTGCCGGCCCAACCGCCGAGGACGTGTGAATCGACCCGATCCGGACTAGTGCCCAGTAAGGGGCGCCATCACGCGGGCCGCGAGCGAGCGGTGCCGCGTGATCCCCTCCTCCGTGTCAGCGAACTCTGTGGCAAGAAGACCGAGGTTTGATCCGATGAAGCGCAGCGGTTCCGGTTCCCAGGTGGGGGAGCTGTGGTTCGTCCACGGCAGACGGGTGAGTTCCGTGTCGAGCCCGGCGATGAGGTCGGCGAGAGTCCTGCCGGCCAGGTTTGTCGTGCTGAGCCCATCACCAACGTAGCCGCCGGCCGAGGCGATGCGGGTCACCGGGTCGAAACTTGCGTGGGCGTGCCAATCGCGGGCCACGCCGAGTGGACCACCCCAGCGATGGGTGATCTCGGCATCCGCTGTCTGAGGGAAGAGATCGGCCAGTGCCGCTCTGAGGTGAACAAATACGCCAGGTACCCTGTCGTATTCAGGGCGGATGCTGCTGCCCCAGTGATAGCGCGCGCCTCGACCACCGAAAGCAAAGCGGTTGTCCGCCGTGCGTTGCCCGTAGATGAGCAGGTGCCGGAAGTCTGAAAACGTCTGGCCGTGCTCGATGCCGATCTCCCGCCAGGCCTCGTCGGAAAGGGGTTCGGTGGCGATCATGAGCGAATACAGCGGGAGGGTTTTGCGGCGGTTTTGCGGCATGCTCGCGCCGTAGCCCTCCATGGCTAAAACGACGCTGTCAGCGGTGACTATTCCACGGTTGGTTCGAACGGAGTGGGGCTGCCAATCCAGCACCTCAGTTTGCTCGTAGATTGTGCCGCCGAGACGTTCCACTGCCTGGGCTACGCCGCGCACGAGTTTTGCAGGGTGCACGCGCGCGCAGGCAGGGTCGAAGGTGAAACCGACGGAGCCGCGGGCTCCGCCTGGGGAAGCGGTGGTGAGCGTAACCTGGTCAACGCCGAAGCGAGCGGCCTCAGCGGCCTCTGCCCTGGCCCGGTTCAATTGAGGCCGTGATCGCGCGTAGGCGATGGTGCCGCCCTTGACGTAATCACAGTCAATGCCCTCAGCATCGGTCACTCGGCCGACTTCATCCACGGTGGCCGTCATCGCGCGCCGCATCGCGAGCGCTGCGGTCAGGCCGTGTCTGCGCTCCAGCGCGGTCGTCGAAGCCGGGAAAAGTGCGGAACACCAGCCTCCATTGCGACCGGATGCGCCGAATCCGGCAATATCCTTCTCCAGCACCGCAATGCTGATGCCCGGATTGCGCTTCACCAGGTAGTACGCAGTCCACAGGCCGGTGAGTCCGCCGCCGACGATGGCCACGTCAACACTCACGTCGCCCGACAGGCACCGTCGCGGTGCCAGGTCGTCAGCGCCGGACGCCGCGAGGCTGTCCATCCAAAAGCTGACGTCGCGGTAGTGGTGACCCATAGTCTTTCTGTCTGTCAGATCGGAGGACCGAAATCACCGGAGCCCCGTCCCACCGTCCCAGTGGCGCAGATCGAGGTTTCGGAAACTCAGAACATTGGTGTCGGATCGCGCCTGCAGCCCGTGCCCCGGGCGCCGTTGCGCTCCATAGTCCTGAGTTTCCGAAAGTGCGCGGCTAGATGCGGGTCCACGCCTCGGTGAGCACGCCACGGAGGATCGACTCGATCTCGTCGAATTCCTTCGGGCCGACGGTCAGCGGCGGCGCGAGCTGCACGACGGGGTCGCCCCGGTCGTCCGCACGGCAGTACAGCCCGGCCTCGAACAGCGCCTTGGAGAGGAAGCCGCGCAACAGTCGCTCCGACTCGTCGTCGTTGAAAGTCTCCTTGGTGGCCTTGTCCTTGACGAGTTCAATTCCGAAGAAGTAGCCGTCGCCGCGAACGTCGCCGACGATGGGGAGGTCGAGCAGCTTCTCTAGCGTCGCGCGGAAAATTGGCGAGTTCGTACGAACCCGCTCGTTCAGCTTCTCCTCGGCCATAATGTCGAGGTTCGCAAGCGCCACGGCGGAAGATACGGGATGTCCTCCCCAGGTGTAACCGTGGTAGAACGTGGTATCGCCGTGCTTGAACGGCTCGTAGATGCGTTCGTTGACGATGGTGGCACCGGCGGGGGAGTAGCCACTGGTCATTCCCTTGGCACAGGTGATCATGTCGGGGACGAAATCGTACGTGGTCGACGCGAACGTGTTGCCGATGCGTCCGAAGCCGGTGATGACCTCGTCGGCAACCAGGAGAACGTCATATTTGTCGCAGATCTCGCGCACGCGCTGGAAGTATCCGGGGGGTGGCGGGAAGCATCCACCGGAGTTCTGTACCGGCTCGAGGAACACCGCGGCAACAGTCTCAGGCCCCTCAAATTCGATCATCTCGGCGATGCGGTTGGCTGCCCACTGTCCGAACGCTTCGGGGGAACCGGTGAAGCCCATCTCGCTCGAGCGGTAATAGTTGGTGTTCGGTACGCGAAAACCGCCGGGGGTTACCGGCTCGAACATCTCTTTCATCCCGGGGATTCCGGTGAGAGCCAGGGCACCCTGCGGTGTGCCGTGGTAGGCGATCGCGCGAGAAATCACCTTGTGTTTGGTGCCACGACCCTGGAGCTTCCAGAAGTACTTTGCAAGCTTGAACGCTGTCTCGTTTGCTTCACCACCACCCGAAGAGAAGAACACGCGGTTCAGGTCGCCGGGTGCCTCGGATGCCAGGCGGTCAGCAAGCTCGATCGCAGTGGGGTGTGCGTATGACCAGGTAGGGAAGTAGGCGAGTTCTTCGGCCTGCTTCGCCGCAGCCTCGGCGAGACGGCGGCGACCGTGGCCCACGTTCACGACGAACAGGCCGCTGAGAGCGTCGAAATATTTCTTGCCCTTGCTGTCCCAGATGTGGTGGCCTTCGCCGCGCACGATGATCGGAACGCCGGGGCCATCTTCCATCACCGACTGCCTGGCCATGGCCATCCACAGATGGTCCTTGGCCTTCCTTTGAAGTTCGGCCTCGTTGTATGTCGCAATGGGTGTTTCGAGCAGTGTCATTTCTCTTACCTTGTTCCCCAGTTATAAAACTGCTTCTGCAGTTTGAGATATACGAATGTTTCAGTTGATTGGACGCCCGGAATTTCCCGGATGTCCCGATTGAGCAGTTCGATGAGATCCTCGTCGTTCTCGCAGACAACCTCAGCAAGGATGTCGAAGCTTCCCGCGGTGAGCACCACGTAGTCGACTGCAGGGATCCTGCTGAGCCTTTCCGCAATGACGGTCGTGTCGCCGCTGACCCGGACACCGATCATCGCTTGGCGGTAGAAGCCGAGCTGCATTGGGTCAGTGACAGCGACGACTTGCATGACGCCTGACTCGGTGAGCTTCTGTACTCTCTGGCGTACCGCCGCTTCGCTGAGAGCGACGGCTTTGCCTATCTCGGCATAGCTGCGTCGCCCATCCGCCTGCAGTTGTTCGATGATCGCCTTGGAGACGTCATCGAGCTGCACCGCTTTACCGCTCTTGCCTGATGGTGTCATACGTTGATTCTGTCAGTGAAAGTCACTAATGACAAGCGAATCCGCACTTGAATCGCTTCTCAACGACGGAATCGGTAGGAAGTAGCTCTGGTAAACAGTGCGCGTCGTCGCTATGTTGGGATGATGAGTGTTCCAGAACTGCGCAATTTCATTAATGGTGAGTATGTTGCCGGGCGGGGTGATTCCTCTTTCGCCGTGATCGATCCTGCGACGGAGGAAACTTACCTCAGCTCTCCCGTTTCCGGCGCGGCGGATGTCGACGCCGCATTCTCCGCAGCGGCCTCCGCCTTCGAGACGTGGGGCGAGGCCACACCGGCTGAGCGCCAGCTCGCTTTGTTCCGAATTGCCGACGCAATGGAGGCACGAGCCGACGAGTTCGCTGACTTGGAATCGAAGGACACCGGCAAGCCACGTGCCACTCTCGTTGAGGACGAGATCATGCTCTCCGTGGACCAGATCCGCTTTTTTGCTGGCGCAGCGCGCAACCTCGAGGGCAGGGCGGCCGGCGAGTATATGAAGGACCACACCTCGTTCATTCGCCGCGAACCGGTCGGGGTCATTGGGCAGGTCACACCCTGGAACTATCCGTTGAACATGGCCGTGTGGAAGTTCGCGCCGGCACTCGCGGCGGGAAACACCTCGGTTCTTAAGCCCTCGGACACAACCCCGTCATCCACACTGCTGCTTGCTGAGGTCGCGGCCGAGTTCCTGCCGAAGGGGGTACTGAACGTGATCACCGGCGACCGGACGACGGGCGCGATGATGATTGAGCACAAGACACCACAGATGGTGTCGATTACCGGTTCAGTGCGTGCAGGCATGGCGGTTGCTAAGGCTGCAGCAAACGATCTTAAGCGGGTGCATCTAGAGCTCGGTGGCAAAGCACCTGTCATTGTCTTTGACGATGCGGACATCGACTCTGCTGTCCGAGGCATTGCGGCAGCCGGATACTTCAACGCGGGACAGGACTGTACTGCGGCGACCAGAGTTCTCGTGCAGGCGGGCATCCATGATGAGTTTGTGAAGGCGCTCGCGGCGTACGCCAAAGAGAACGCCAAAACGGGGGCTCCACACGAGAGCGGGGTTTTCTTCGGACCGGTAAACAACGCCAACCAACTTGCCCACGTGGAGGGATTCATCGACAGGCTTCCGGACAACGCGGTGGTTGAGCTCGGCGGGCATCGCCAAGGCACACAGGGTTACTTTCACGAGGCGACCATCGTTTCGGGACTCAGGCAGACGGATGACGCGATTCAGAACGAAATCTTCGGCCCTGTGATCACCGTGCAGAAATTCTCCGACGAAGCCCAGGCGCTTACTTGGGCGAACGACGTTCAGTACGGTCTCGCCTCGAGCGTGTGGACGAAGGATCATGGGCGAGCAATGCGTTGTGCCAAGCATCTGGACTTTGGTTGCGTGTGGATCAACACGCACATTCCGATCGTCGCCGAGATGCCGCATGGCGGATTCAAGCACTCCGGCTATGGCAAGGACCTCTCTAATTACGGATTCGAGGACTACACGCGCATCAAACATGTGATGAGCTATATCGGCTCGTGAACTGCCGATTGCCGTGTGGTTCTAGGCTGGCATCGTGCATGAGGATCTCGACGACACAGTCTTAGGCACTCCGCACCCTCGACGCGTCGACGCGTCAAGCTTCGATGAGGACACGATCGTGCCGAAGAAGCCGCTGGTTTCGGAGCGCGCCGAGGGCAAGCCGCCCGCTCTGGTCGACCCAGTGACCCCGACTAAACAGCGCCGTGTCCCACTTACCAACCAGCGGGTTCAAGAGTCGGTCAAGACCGCTCCCTCGAGGCCGAGCGGGGCATCCGTGGCCTCTGCTTTGCTTGCGGTTCAAATCCCTGTGCGCACTGAAGCACGCAGTGCCGCGCACAGCTTCCGGGTCGGTGATCGTCTGCCGATTTCGCTCGATATTCCCGCGCTGGTTGGGCGGCATCCTGCAGCTCCGCGTGTTCCTGGGCGCGAACTTCCTCGTTTGGTGCGCGTGTCCTCGCCGCTTAGCGAGGTGTCCGGAACTCATGTGGAGCTTCGACAGGACGGCACATCCGTTGTCGTCACCGACCTGCGGTCGACCAACGGCACGATCGTGCGGATGCCGGGGGCACGTCCGCTGAAGCTTCGACAGGGTGAATCGGTCGTTGTGCGGCCGGGGACGCTCGTGGACATCGGCGACGGCAATGTTCTCGAGATTCTCCCTCCACCACGCCTGGCCGTCCCCGGCGACCCGACAGACAGAAGGTCTAAGCGATGACGATAAGGCTGATGCGATGACGAGGTTGGTCGGATGACCCAGATCGGTGGCAATATCGCGCGGCACAGCATCGTGGTACCCGGGGCCGCGCGCGCGGCCTTCTCTCTGTCTTGGGGGGCCGCGACCGACATTGGCCGTAGGCGCGAACACAACCAGGACAGCCTCCTCGCGATGTCCCCGATCTTTGCAGTTGCGGACGGTATGGGGGGCCACTCCTCAGGCGACATTGCCAGCGCAGCTGTCGTTACCAGGCTGGCCGAGGTCATCGGTTCTGAGTTCACTGAACAGGGTGCTATCGAGCATGGTCTGCTCGCGGCGACTGCGGACATCATGCTTGCGGAAGACGAACAGCAGATGGGCGTCGGCACAACGGTGACGGGAGCGGCGCTGACCTTGCACGGGGGCGAAGCGTATTGGGCGGTGTTCAACATCGGTGATTCGAGGGTTTACGCCTTCGAACACAATGAGCTCGTTCAGGTCACCGTCGACCATTCCGTGGTGCAGGAGATGGTGGATGCGGGATTGATCAGCGCGAAGGAAGCTGAAACGCACCCGAAAAATAACATCATCACGCGCGCGGTCGGCTTCAACGCAGATCCGATTCCCGACTACTGGCTGATTCCGGTGCGCGCCGGACTTCGGCTGCTGTTGTGTTCAGATGGCCTCAATAAAGAGGTAGGTGATGAGCGGTTGCGACTGCACCTTGCCGCGGGGCTTGGCGCGGGGGAGACCGCACGGGCGTTGATCGACGCAGCTCTTGCGGCCGGTGGGAGGGACAACGTGACTGCGGTCATCGTCGATGTCGTGGAGAGCCACCCCTGAATCACCCCAAAAGGGGGGGTGAATAGGGTCTCACCGGCCAATTTAAGACCGGGATGACATGCCTAGAATGGAGCACTGGGCCTTACGTGGCTGATGCGCGCAGTGACACAAGAGCCGCGACGGCAAGCAAGGGGGAACCATGGCGAGACGATTGCCATCCCAGCCGCCCGTGCTTCCTGGCTTCTCGCACGTGCACGTGCTCGGCTCAGGTGGTTTCGCGGATGTCTTCCTCTACGAGCAGAACATGCCGAGGCGCCAGGTAGCGGTGAAGGTCATGCTGAGCGAGATGGTCAACGACCACGTCCGCCAGATGTTTCAAGCAGAAGCGAACCTCATGGCGCAGTTGAGCGCTCACCCATCGATTCTCACGGTGTACCAGGCCAGCGTTTCCTCTGATGGTCGGCCGTACCTCGTGATGGAGTTGTGCTCTTCCTCGCTGAGTGAGCGCTACCGGCGGGAACATTTGCCGGTTCCAGAGGTGCTTCGCATTGCGGTCAAGATCGGCAGCGCGATCGAGACTGCACACCGTTCCGGTGTGCTACACCGCGACATCAAACCCTCAAATATTCTGGTGACGGCATACGGGCACCCGGTGCTATCGGACTTTGGTATTGCGGCGACACTCGGCGAATCAGACGCACAGGAAGCCATGGGGATGTCGATTCCCTGGTCCGCTCCAGAGGTGCTGATGGATGAGACCTCTGGCAGCGTGGCCTCCGAAGTTTGGTCGTATGCGGCGACGGTGTACTCACTGCTGGCCGGACGCTCCCCGTGCGAGATTCCGGGGCAGTCGAACAAATCTTCCGATCTGGTGTCGAGAATTAATCGGGCAAAAATTCAGCCCATCGGTAGACCTGATGTGCCAGCCAGCCTCGAACGCGTGCTCGTCAAAGCGATGTCGCGAAAACCGGAGAACCGGCCGGCCACGGTGTTGGAGCTCGTGCACGAGCTGCAGTCGATCGAGACGGAGCTGGGCGTTCCCCAGACGCCTGTTGA
Organism: Lacisediminihabitans sp.; assembly: GCA_039936355.1. GTDB lineage: Bacteria > Actinomycetota > Actinomycetes > Actinomycetales > Microbacteriaceae > Parafrigoribacterium_A. The sequence continues at coordinate 12,198 of JBDTIM010000035.1, forward strand.
GGTCGCGATGGATGACTGGGCGTTGGCGACAGTCTCCGATCTGGAAGACCGCACCCGGATCAGAGGTGTTGCCGGGGCTGTTGCGTCGACAAAGGCCAAGCGACGCCGAAGGTCCGTCGTAGCGAATGCAAGTTACGCGCCAGTGGGAACACTGCACCGAGTCTCCGGAGCAGGAAGCACGGCGACCAGGCCACACACGCAGAGCAAGGGTATGAGGGCGCTAGCCTGGGGTGTCGTTGCCAGTGCGGTGCTTGTGATCGTGCTTCTCGCTACAGTGACCCTTGTTCTGGTCAAGTCGAACAACACCGATATTCCGCAGGTGAGCAACATTTCAGCGACCAGCACGAGCCGGTCCGTCGTATTTAGCTGGGCAGACCCGGGGATCACAGCGGACGACTCCTACCAGGTGACGACGAATGACGGCAGGTCGAGCCTGCAGAGCGCGACGAAGTTCCCCGTCGATGCCAAGGCAGGAGATCGAGTCTGCATTACCGTCGCTGTCAACAGGGCGGGCAAAGTCGGGCCAGCGAGCGGCGAGAAATGCGTCGATTTCGCCGGGTGATGGGCTGCGATGTTTAGGCGCTGGCTCAGAACTCACAAGTCGCTCGCTGTCACAGCGACCAGCAGCGTTCTCGTTGCGGCGCTCGTCCTCACTGTCGCCATCCTGTCCAATGGATACACGGCCAAACACCTTGGCCTGAATGACGGTTCGGTTTGGGTTGCCAATGGAGGCGAGCAGGTCATCGGGCGGGCGAACACCCAGGTTCTCGAGCTAAACACCGTCGTTGCAAGCACTGGAACTGAGCTGAACGTGATCCAGGGTGGTAGTTCTGTGCTGCTAGTCGATCAGAGCAATAGCAAGGTCGACATGGTTGACCCCGCAACCTCCAAGGTTACGGACAGCGTTCCCCTGCCCTCCGCGAACGCCGAACTGTTCCTTGCAGGCAATGACGTGGTCGTTCATGCGCGGGCAACGGGCGAGCTGTGGGTCGTACCGCTCAGTGCGCTCGCGAAGTTCGACGCTGAGTCGCAGCCGACGTTGAGTCTCGGTGCTGACTCGGTGGTGAGCGTGGCGCCGGATGGGGTCCTCTTTGCGTACTCGAGAGAAACGCACCAACTTCACAGCGTGAATGTCACCGAGACCGACAGCGTGGACAAGACGACGGCGGTGGATTTCGGCAACGCTCGCGGCGACATCAGCATCACTTCGGTCGGCGACCATTGGGCGCTGTTTGATTCCGCTACCCGCACCATGATGTTGGACGGGCACTCGGTTAGCCTGTCCAAATACATCTCCAACGGCACAACAGCGAAGCTCCAACGGCCGTCGCGAGTGGGCGATGCTGTTCTGATCGCGGACGCCCACGGGCTTGTGAGCGTACCGATCGCCGGTGGGAATCCGCAAGTTCTCGTGAAGGGACGGACCGGTTTCAGTGCGGCACCCGCGGTGAACGACGGATGCGCTTTCGCTGCCTGGTCGGACGGAACCCTCTGGCGTCGTTGTGATGGTGCACGTCAAGCGATCACGATGAGCGCCCAGAATATTCCAGCGGATGCCGCCAGGCTCACATTCGTTTCCAACGGAGACCGTCTGGTGCTGAATGACCCCCGCGGCGGCGGCTCGTGGGCAGTGCAACAAGATGGCCAGCTCATCGACAACTGGGCAGATCTTATCGTTGTCAAGAAGGACCAGCAGCAGGTCGAAGAGAACAACGAGGATACCCCGCCGGAGTACGAGAAGACACAGGTACCTCCCGTCGCGGTCGACGATAGCTTCGGCGCGAGGCCGGGCAGGGCGAGCGTGCTTCCGGTTCTGCTGAATGACTACGATCCCAACGGCGATGTATTGCTCATCTCCGCGGTAACTCCCATCGACGAGAGCGTCGGCCGCCTCGACCTCATTAACGACCAGCAGCAGATCCAACTCACCCTGAATGAAGGGGCGACGGCTCCCGTGGAGTTCCGGTATTCCATAACTGACGGGCGCGGTGGGACGGCGAGCGCGACAGTGAAGGTGACAGTCAGGAGTCCCGAGGAGAATTCTGCACCGGTACAGGTTAGGAAGACGAAGGCGTTGGTCGCTCAGGGGGGTCGGGTGACGAGTTCGGTGCTGGGTGACTGGGTCGACCCGGACGGCGACCCGTTCTACCTCGCCGGCGCATCCACCAACCTGCCAGACGCGGTCAGTTACAAGCCGGATGGCACGGTGGCATTCACCGAGGGCGGCGCGGCGAGCGCTCTGCGGTCCGTCTCGCTCGCGGTTTCAGACGGCACCGCTGTGGGGTCTGGCAGCATTTCGATCACTGTGAAGCCAGCAGGTAAAGTCCCTATCGTTCCTGATCCATTCGTGGCGCTTGGCTATGTAGGGCAAGAGCTCACAGTTTCGCCACTTCCCCACGTTCGTGGCGGGACAGGGACTCTGCGACTGGCCAGTGTGCCGTCGAAGGCTGGCGCCACTATCACCCCGAGCCTTGAAGCCGGAACATTCCGATTCAAGAGCGATCAGGTTGGAACGTATTACGTCGACTATGTCGTGAACGATGGCGATCAAACCGCGAACGGAATCGTTCGCATCGACGTTGCGGCTGCACCCGATGCCAATACGAAGCCAATTACCATCCCCAAGACCGTGTTCGTCAGCCCTCTCGGTACCAGGAACGTGGATGTTGCAACGACGGACATCGACCCGGCTGGTGGTGTGCTGCTGGTGACTCAGTTGTACAACCTGGAGCCGAACGCCGGAGTGCGAGCCGAAATCCTCGGCCAGAGCGTCGTCAGAGTGGTTCTCACGACTCCGCTGGAACACGGTCCGGTTCGGTTTAATTACGAAGTCAGCAACGGGTTGGCGGCGGCCGAGGGTGTGATCACCGTGGTGGAGATCCCGCGGCCGGCGCGACTGCAACCCCCGATAGCCAATGACGACAACGTGACTGCGCGAGTCGGCGATGTCATCGATATCCCGGTCTTGGCTAACGACGTACAGCCAGACGGGGAGGAGTTAACCCTGAAACCGCAGTTGTCCACGACGCTCAGCGGCGACTCGGGACTGCTGTTCGCCTCCGGAAACGTGCTGCGTTATCTGGCGCCGTCGAAGCCGGGCAATTTCACTGCGGTCTACGAGGTATCCGGACCCGATGGTCAGGTCGCTCAAGCTCAAGTACATATAGCGGTGCGTGAAGCAGTGCAGGCTACAAACAATCCGCCGGTGCCCGCGGTAGTCATTGGCCGAGTGTTCGCAGGCGAAACGGTGCGGATT
>JBDTIM010000036.1:0-11254 GCA_039936355.1 Lacisediminihabitans sp.
TTCGATGCCGTACCCGCGGGCGCGTGGTCAAGGACGGGGAGGCGCGGCGACGGGGCTCGTTTCACCGTGAGCAGCTTCGCCCAGTATCTCGCCCACGACCCGATGCATCACCTGTGGGATGTGCGCGGCTAGGTAAAAAACTAGTCGACGAGGTGTTTCTGCAGGAAGTTGGCCGTGCGGGTGAACGCGAGGGCCGCCGCATCGACATCCACGGAGTTTCCGATGGTTGCATTGGCGAAGGAATGCACGGTGCCGGGGTAGTTGTATTCGGTCACCGGTGTGCCGTGGTCTTTGAGCAGGTCAATGAATGACTCAGGGTCTTGGCCCTCGTCCCACTCGTCGATCTCGGCAAAGTGCAGTTGCACCGGACTCGGAATGACACCGTGCTGGGTCGCACCAAGGGTTGCGTAGTAGGCAGCCACCGCATCCGCTACCCCAGATTGCGCGTGCAATAGCGCGAGCCAGCCGCCCATCGAGAAGCCAACCAGTCCGACCCGCTCTGAGCCTTCGGCGCGGGCGAGTTGCACCACGTCATCAATCTCAGACAGGGCAGCAGCCACGTCGAGATTCTCCATGAGCGCTTCGGCGTCGTTTGCGTTGTCGGTGGCAACCCCGTCATAGAGATCGGGTACGACGACGCGGAATCCCTGATGGGCGAGCCCCTCCGCATAGAACTTGAGCCAGGGCAGACGTCCGTACCAGTCATGGATGAGCACAACGAGAGGGGCTCCAGGCTCACCGTACTGATCCGGTACTCCTGGGTTGGGGATAGGGACGAGTTCGGGCATGCTGTCCCTTCTCGCCCTGCGGCGCCGTGTGGTGTGGTGCAATTCCCATTATCGTTCTGCAGTGGAACCCGCGCGAGTAAACAGGGCGAGAGACCCCGAACCTTCTGGGAGGTGCGGGGTCTCTCGCTGTCGTGGGACAAGTTACTTGCGTGCCCTTAGCAGCTCAGCCACGCGGATTGCGTCCCCTTCCGGAGCGTCAGACTTGCGATCCGGCCGCGCGATGAACAGGTAGAGGAATCCCGTTCCCGCGACGACTCCGAGGCCGATCAACACAATCCAGTCGTTGACGAAGACGCCGGAACGTCCGGGCCAGGCCAACAGAACCATCGCGAAGATTCCGTACACCAGTGCCACGACGTTGACCACAAATCCGGCTCCACCCAGGTTGAACGGCCCAGCCGGCTTCCAGCCCTTGAATCGCTGGCGCAGGGACGCGAGGACGACAGATTGGAATGCGACATAGATGCCAAGTACGGCGAAGGCCGTAATTTGAGTGAGTAGTTCATCCGGACCGACGAAGATGAGAAGAGCCAGGATAACTGGAATAGTGCAGGCCACGATGAGAGCGTTCACCGGCACCTTGCTCCGAGGGGACACCTTCGCTAGCCAAGCGTGCCCCGGGATCATGCCGTCGCGTGCGAAGGAGAACAGCAGCCGACTCGCGGCGGCCTGCAGGCTCAGGACACAGGAGAGGAACGCCGTCAGGACGACCACGAGGAAAATCTTCGCGCCTACCGGAGTGAGGGCCGCCGTGAGGATGGCTGGAATGGGATCCCCTTCTTTACCGTCGACTATGGCCTGCAGGTTCGGGGCTGCCATCACGTAACCCCCGAAGGCAACGAGCGCTGAGATTCCACCGACCGCGATTGTCATGATCATGGCTATCGGGATGCGCTTGGCCGGGTTGGTGACCTCCTCTGCGACGTCGCCGCAGGCCTCGAACCCGTAGAACAGGAACAATCCGGCCAACGCGGCACCAAGGAAGGCGCCGAAGTATGAACCGTTGCCCTCGACACCCATCGAGTTGAAGAAGATGCTGAAGTCCTGCTTGCGGTCGAAGATCAGCAAGAATAGGCCGACCGCGATGACACCGATCAATTCTGCGGCCAGACCGATTTTCGCGACGCGAGCCAGAGTCTTTGTTCCGGTGAAGTTCAGACCGAGTGCGACCACGAGGAATACGACGGTCAGGATGAGCGTCATGATCTTCGTGACCGGGGTATCGAGAAGGCTGGCAAGGAAGCCACTACCGAACTCGGCAACGGCAGTGATGGTGACGATCATGGCCCAGATGTAGATCCAGGCTGCCATCCAGGCGTAGCGTCTGCCCCAGAGGCGCCGCGTCCACGGATAGATGCCGCCGTGGATGGGGTACTGCGAAACGACCTCGCCGAAGACCAACGCGACAAGCATCTGGCCGGTGCCAACGATGACCATCCAGAATATAGACGGTGGCCCGCCGGTACTCACGGCCAGGGCGAACAGCGAATACACGCCAACAAGTGGCGAAAGATAGGTGAAGCCAAGCGCGAAGTTGGCCCACAGCGACATCGAGCGGTTAAAGGAGTCCTCGTACCCGAGCACCGCCAGGTGTTCGCTATCGCCGAGAGTCTTCGAGGTGTGCGGTTCTTCAGACATTGTTGCCTTCCAGTTAACCAAAGTTGACCGCGGCCTGCGCCGGTCGCTGCCACGTCATCGTGTTCGCCAAATATAGCGCTGCAACGCGGGTAATACCTATAGAACCGCAGGATTCGCAAGATCCCCAGTTCGACCGAATCGTCAGCCGATTCGAATCATCTTCTTGTTGACGAATTCGTCGGCTCCAAAGCGGCCAAGTTCGCGGCCGGAACCGGAGCGCTTGATGCCACCGAACGGAAGTTCCGGGCTGTCTGCCCCGACAACGTTGATGAAGACCATGCCAGCATCGATACGGTCGGCGACGCGCAGTGCCTGTTCCGCATCCGTCGTGAACACGTAGGAACCCAGGCCGAATGGTGTGTCGTTTGCGACGGTGATTGCCTCCTCTTCCGAGCCGACCTTGTAGACAGCGGCGACCGGTCCGAAGAACTCCTCGTGGTATGCGTCGTTGTCCGGTGTGACTCCCGTGAGCACCGTCGCGGGGAAGAAATTGTCCTTGCGATCTCCGCCCACGACCGCCTTCGCGCCACCGGCTACCGCCTTCTCGAGCTGTTCCTGCAACCGATCGGATGCCGAGGTGGACGAGAGCGGGCCGAGCACCGTGTCAGACGCGGCTGGGTCTCCAAACTGAACGGCAGACATCGCTGCAGAGAATTTCTCGAGGAATGGCGCGTAGAGCTCGTCGATTACGATGAAACGCTTGCCCGCGTTGCAGGCCTGCCCATTGTTGTCGATCCTGGCGGCCACCGCTGCTTCGACGGTTGCATCCAGATCATTGGTGCTGAGCAGGATAAACGGGTCTGAGCCACCGAGCTCCAGCACGACCTTTTTCAGGTGCCGGCCAGCGAGCTCCGCGACCGCTGCACCGGCGCGCTCGGATCCCGTCAGTGAGACGCCCTGCACCCGAGGGTCGGCGATGATCGTGCCTAGCTGTTCGTGGGTCGCGTAGAGGTTAACGTAGGCTCCGACAGGGAAGCCAGCATCGAGGAAGATTTGTTCTATGGCGGCGGCGGACTCTGGGCACTGCGCAGCATGCTTGAGCAGGATTGTGTTTCCGACGATCAGGTTCGGGCCAGCGAAACGTGCCACCTGATAGTACGGAAAGTTCCACGGCATGATGCCGAGCAGTACGCCGAGCGAGTTTCGTCGGATGAGGGCGCTACCCTCGCCGCCGAGTAGCTCGATCGGCTCGTCTTTCATCAGCTTGACGGCGTTGTCTGCGTAGTAGCCATAAATGTCGCCACTGAAGTCAATCTCACCGAGCGCCTGTTCGCGCGGCTTACCCATTTCGCGCACAATGATGTCGGCCAGGGCCTCGCGGCGCTCCACGTGAAGTTCACCGACGCGGCGGATCAGAGCTGCGCGCTCCTCGACAGTGCTAGATCTGGACCAACCGCGGTGCGCGCCATCCGCCTGCCCGATTGCTGCGTTGAGCTCGTCAGACGTTATCGTCGGATAGTTCTTTACGGTCTCACCGGTTGCCGGGTTGATCACTGCGAAGTTACTCATGATGTTCCTCACTCCTTTGTGCACGAACGATGCTTCAAGCGGACGGCCTGAAAGCGGCGCACTCTGCATTCCACTCTATGAACTGTTGGCTCTTCATGGGACTGTATCTCGAAATCATGTGGAATGGGAGGTTAGGCGTCGACTCCCGTGACCGCCAGAGAGAAAGGGGTTCCAGGACAGGCCTGTAGCGCGAAACTGCCGACCGGGTGCTTCCCATCCGGAATTAGTGTGCCAACGGCGAGAGTCGGATCTGTTGATACGATCACCCGGCCGACCTGATTGAGCAGCGAAACAGGTTCGTTCAACGACGTAAACAGGGGGAGCAGTTCGCGCTCCAGACGCTTCACATAGATATCCGCACCGACGACACCCAGCATGCTTCCCTCGACCTCGGCCGGAATCGTGAGCGTCAGGATGTAGTCGACCATGCACAGGTGATCGACATAGGGTCCGGTGATGTGCGTCTGCCTCGTGGACTCCGGAACGCTGTACCACTCGAGCGTTCGCAAATCATTCACGTATTCGGCATACCCGCGCGTGGACAGGTCGAGTCGGGTTGGACCGGTCGTGCTCCCCAGAAGCGGGTTCGACTCGAGGGGACCCAGCCACCACGCGACGTGCACTCCGTCGCTGTGGAGGTACTGCGGTGCCGCAATGAGCCCCGCTCCGATCAGGATCGGATCATCGGCCATGAGGCTCGGGACCACGAGTGACTGCACCAGCGAATCCATTTTGCCCGGCGGGGAAGCCGCGGGAAGGGCGAGGATGGTGCTGCGCCAGTCCTCGATCTGGTCGAAAAGGAGGTCGAAGATAGATCCAACCCGGGTGGCACAGTCCAGGATCTGTGATCTGATGGGGTCAGACATCCAACTCACCCCCTCGGTCGATCCGCCCTTTAGCCTCGAGCAGCCATTCCGCGATGGTCTGGATTTGCGCGAGCACGAGCTGACGCGATTGCGCACCGTCATGGTCGGATACCGCGGCGGCGATCTCGCGCGCCGTCCACGCAGTCTCTTCTCGCATGACTGGGGAGTTCATGCTCAGCCACAGCACGGGGCCGAACTCAGCCTGGAGGCGTATCTGTTCGCGCACCAGCCGGGTGGACTGGCTGAGAACGGCCAGCTCGAGGTAGAACCCTCCCGCATTACGTCGAGCGCTCGCCGCGGTGCCGAAGTCCGCATCGCGCAGCCAAGCATCCAACCGTTCGCTGTCGAGTGGGGATGTGCGTTCGGCGGCCCGTTCCGCGCAGCCGGCCGCGATTGTCGAGAAGTACACTGCGAGGTCTGAAATCTCCACTCGGGCGAGCTTCCGCAACCTGCTGTGGACCAGCTCGCCATGGGAGGCATCAGGTGCGATCACAAAACTGCCGCCATCACGCCCCCGCCTGGTTTCGACGAGTCCGGCCTCGCGGACCATGCCGAGACCTTCGCGAATTGTGATTGACGCCACACCGAAACGCTTCGCCAGCGTCGCTTCGCTTGGCAAACGTTCCCCGGCGCTCAGCACACCGAGTGTGATCGCGTCGGTCAGCCGCTGGGCAACCTGTTCGGCTCTGCCCGCGTCCACGAGTTGGGCGAAAACCGCCTCGCGTGCGCCGGGAGCCAACCTGGCCGTATCGGCGAGCCGGGTCATGGGCCCGTCGAATACATCACACGCGGGATACGAGCAAGTGCATTCATGGACTCAATCTAGTGGTCGGTTCATCGGATTCTCCTCCGAAATGGCTTAATCCTTCGTTATAGGATGAATTACGCGCGGATGCGGCAGCGCAGCCATCCGTCCTGGGTTGGAAAGTGAGTGCGAATGAGTACGAACGACGACGGCGCGCTCCTCGGCATCCGGGTCGCAGATTTCTCGCGGGTGCTTGCCGGCCCATACGCGACAATGATGCTCGCCGATTTCGGCGCGGACGTGATCAAGATTGAGAGCCCCCTCGGGGACGATACCCGCGCCTGGGTTCCACCGGTAGATGGCAGCGGTATGTCCACCTACTTCGGTGGTCTCAATCGCAACAAGCGCTCCGTCGTGTGCGATTTGCGTACGGATGCAGGGCTTGCGGAGGCGAAGCGGCTCGCGGAGTCGGCCGATGTCGTCATCGAGAACTTTCGCGACGGTGTCATGGCGAAGTTCGGACTGGACGAGCCGACCGTTCGTGCCGCGAACCCTGGCGTCGTTTACTGCTCGATCACCGGGTTTGGTCGTGGCGACGGCGCAGCACTCGCCGGCTACGATCTGCTTGTGCAGGCCGTCGGCGGGCTCATGAGCATCACCGGCGATCCTGAGGGCGAGCCGAGCAAGGTAGGGGTCGCCCTCGTCGATGTCCTCACCGGGCTCAATGCTTTTTCGGGAATCCTGCTGGCGCTGCGGGCGCGGGAGACGAGCGGCCGCGGCGAGCGGGTCGAGGTGAACCTGATGACCACGCTCCTGTCGGCCCTGACTAACCAGGCCGCGAGCACCCTTGCTACGGGGACTCCACCTCGAAGGCTGGGTAACGCGCATCCGAGTATCGCCCCGTACGAGGTGTTTGCGGCGGCCGATCGCAGGCTCGTGATCGCCGTGGGCAACGACCGTCAATTTGGTGCGCTCGCCACCGTTCTCGGTCTGCCGGGCCTCGCGCGCGACGAACGTTTCGGCACCAATACTGCGAGGGTTCAGAACCGAGAAGTGCTTCGCCAGGCGATCGAGTCCACGCTGCATGGCGATACCGCGGCAGCTTGGGTCGCGGCGTGCACGAAGGCGGGCATCCCGGCCGGACTGGTCAACACCATCGCCGAGGCATTCCAGTTCGCGGAGGCGCTCGGTCTTGATCCGGTCTCCGAATTGACCGAACGCAGCGCGAGCGGTGTTCGCATGAGCAGGCAGGTGTCGAATCCCATCCACCTGTCGACGAATCCGGCACTCTATGGAGGGTTGCCCCCGACTCTCGGCGAACACGACGGCGCAGACTGGCATCCCCGCACGGCCGACACGCGCACGACCGACTCTCAGACCACCCAGATTCCGACGAAAGAAGAGCCCCGTGGCGACACCGCTTGAGACCGCATTCGACCTCGACGCGCTGCTCAGCGACGAGGAGGTTGCGTGGGCGCGGCGGGCGCGCGCATTCGCGAGTGCGCGCATTCTGCCGACGATCGAGCGCGATTCCGAAAACAAGCACTTCCGGCGTGAACTCGTGGCAGAGATGGGCGAACTCGGTTTCCTCGGCATGCATCTCGACAACGAGGGTTGCGCCGGAGCTGGAGCGGTCTCCTACGGTCTGGTTTGCCTTGAGCTCGAAGCGGCAGACAGCGGATGGCGTACCTTCGTCTCCGTGCAAGGCTCGCTCGCGATGGGTGCAATTTCCAAGTTCGGGACGGACGAGCAAAAACACGAGTGGCTGCCATCCATGGCCAAAGGTGAGCGAATCGGATGCTTCGCCCTGACCGAGCCGACCGGCGGCAGCGACCCAGCTGCGATGCTCACCGCGGCGCGAAGGGACGGCCCAGACTGGATCATCGACGGGCAGAAGCGTTGGATTGGCCTGGCCAGCATCGCGGATGTCGCCGTCGTCTGGGCGAAGACGGAGGACGGCGTTCGCGGCTTCCTCGTGCCGACGAGCACGCCAGGGTTCACCGCGACCGCCATCGAAACCAAACTCTCCATGCGCGCGTCGATCCAATGCGACATCCAACTTGACTCGGTGCGGGTACCCAATTCGGCCATGCTGCCGGGGGCTCGCGGGCTATCCGGCCCGTTCAGCTGCCTCAACGACGCCCGGTATGGAATCGTCTGGGGTGCCATGGGGGCGGCCCGCGCCTGTCTCGAGGTGGCACTCGAGCGGTCCATCCGTCGAGAAGTTTTTGGCAAGCCAATCGGTGCGAACCAGTTGATTCAGCTGAAGCTCGCCAACATGTTCGTCGAATACGAGAAGGGTGTACTTCTCGCACTGCATCTCGGACGGCTTGAGGAGCGTGGCGCCCTCACCCCAACGCAAATCAGCGTTGGAAAGCTGAACAGTGTGCGAGAGGCGATCGCGATTGCGAGCGAGGCGCGGACCGTGCTCGGTGGAGACGGCATCACGAGCGAGTTCCCCGTGATGCGTCACCTTGCCAACCTCGAATCGGTGCGCACCTACGAAGGAACCGACGAAATCCACGCCCTCGTTCTCGGACGTGCGCTCACCGGGATCTCCGCTTTTAGCTAAAAGAAGCCAAAGCTGAACCGTGCCCAACGCTAAACAGCACCCTCAGCTGAACCGTGCCCTCAGCTGAACCGCGTCGTTAGCCGGGCAACGTCTTTGTGGCTGCGGCCTCGTTTGCGGTCGCGAGGATTGCAGCCCATACCTCGGCGCGGACCTGAAATGAGCCGAGGTCGCGGCCCAGAAGCTGTTCGGCCTGAGCAATCCGCGCCCGCAGCGTGTGCCGGTGCACACCGAGTTCGTGAGCGGCGGCCTCAAATTGGCCGCCCAGCGTGAGCCACACACGCACGGACGTCAGGAGCGAGCTCGCTGCGGCATTGTCGTGATCGATGAGTGGTTTCAGGATGGCGCTGCCGAGTTCGCGCGCATCCTCGCCCGTCACGAAGGCGAGCAGGCCCCGATGCGAAAGCGATTCGAAGCGCAGAATGCTGCCCGCGGCATCCTTCGCATTCTTCGCCTCATCGAGTGCGATTTCGGCCTGATGCCAGGCGTGGCGCAGTTCGTCGTACCCTGCGGGAGCGGAGGCGCCTGCCTTTACGCCGAACTCCCTAGCAAAGGCGTCGACAATGGGCATCGCCGCGGCCTGGACACACAGGGCTACGGCGTCGTCGACCACGGCGTAGAAGACGGCCGACGGCTTACCCTCCGCGCGAAGCTCCAGGTACTCGACGATCGCGTCGAGCCCGTCCGCTGGCGCATCCGCGATGACGAGACGGATGGGGGCAGCGGGAAGTGCGCCCCACATTTGTGCGGATATTCCGTCTACGAGCTCGGTTTCGCCGTTCAGCAGCATGTGCATCAGTCCGGACCGCAGGTGTCCGCGGGCCCGATCGAGTGCGTGGTTCTGTTCGAGGGCGAGACTGGCGAGGGCGATGACACTGGTGACCACCTGCTCGCTAGCCTGATCACGCACGCTCGTCCCGCCGATCGCGAGGGCGCCACGCAGTCGGCCGTGCGCACCGAGCGTCTGCAGGGTGAGCGTCTCACCGCCCGAGCTGACCGTCGCGCTCGATCGCTGACCGTTGCGCAGAAGGCGGGCGACATCGCCCTGCACGGCCTTGATCTCCGGTCCGTCGATCGCCTCGACCGGGAACACTCGGTCGAGCGAACCTGCCGCATCGAACAGGGCAACCCAGCTTCCCAGTTGGCTGGAGAGTTCTGCAAGCGTCGCGGACAGACCGTCAGGGCGGATCGCCGCGAGCGAAATCGCGCGCTGTGCTCGTAAGGCCCAGCCGTCGCGTGCGTAGCTATCTTCGGCGATGATGTCGGCAACAAGGCGGATGAGCGCAATGAACGGCGTGCGGTAGGGGACCTCGAACAGGGGAAGTTCCTGCTCTTGGCAGGCACGAATGAGATCCTCCGGCGTGCCGTCGCGGATGACATCGGTGCCGAACCCCAGAGCGCTTATGCCGCGTGCGCGTAGCTGCCAGACGTATTTCCAGTAGAAGTCACTCGGGCTCGGCCCCGAGGGGAAGTGCGTACCGGTGGTCAGCAGCACTTGGCCTGCAGAAAGGAACGGGGTCGGATCGAGGAGGTCAGAGCTGTGCACCCAGCTGACTTCGGCACCCAGCAATTCTGTGGGTAACTTCGGGGTGAGCAGAGTCAGTCCCAGCTCGGTGTTGTCGAGCAGGTGGCGCAGGGTCGCTGGAATGGTAAGTCGTCTCCTCATCACCTGTACTTGGTGTCTAGTAAGGGGTATCTAAATGTACATGATGTATATGTTCTGATGGAGCGCGGCAACCTTAAAATGACGAGTACAGTGCCGTCAGAAAAGACGGCCGCCACGACACGAGGATGGCCGGCGCATGACTATCGTTTCTGATCCACACATCACAACAGTGGAAACAACGACACCACGTGGCGGTCCGTCACTTCCGCAGGAGCGTCGTCTGGTCACAGCCATCCCCGGCCCGAAGTCGATCGCGCTCGCCGAGCGCAAAAAGCAGGCCGTCGCATCCGGAGTCGGTCATGCTATTCCGGTGTTCGCGGCGGCGGCTGGTGGCGGCGTTCTGGTGGATGTCGACGGCAACTCTTTCATCGATCTCGGCTCCGGCATCGCTGTCACCGGTGTGGGCAACAGCGCTCCGCGCGTGGTTGAGGCAGTGCGGGCTCAGCTCGAGCAGTTCACCCACACCTGCTTCACCGTCGTCCCCTACGACTCCTATGTCGAGGTCGCTGAGGCACTCAACCGGCTAACACCCGGCGACCACGAGAAGCGCAGTGCGCTCTTCAACTCCGGCGCAGAAGCCGTCGAGAACGCGGTTAAGATCGCCCGCAGCTACACCCGCAAACAGGCAGTCGTCGCCTTCGATCACGCCTACCACGGTCGTACCAACCTCACCATGGCGCTCACAGCGAAGAGCATGCCGTACAAGAGTGGATTCGGTCCGTTCGCATCGGAGATCTACCGCGCCCCGATGTCATACCCGTTCCGCGATGGAGGACTGAGCGGTGCGGACGCAGCACAGCAGGCGATCACCATGATGGAGAAGCAGATTGGCGCGGCCAACCTCGCGGCCATTATCATCGAGCCCATTCAGGGCGAGGGTGGCTTCGTCGTTCCCGCACCCGGGTTCCTTCCCGCGCTCGTCGCCTGGGCCAAGAAGAACGACGTCGTGTTCATCGCCGACGAGGTGCAGACCGGCTTCGCCAGAACCGGCGCAATGTTCGCCTGCGAATATGAGGGCATCGTCCCTGACATCATCCTTACGGCAAAGGGCATTGCCGGGGGCCTGCCGCTGTCGGCAGTTACCGGCAGGGCCGAGATCATGGATGCACCGCACGCGGGGGGTCTGGGCGGGACCTATGCCGGCAACCCGCTCGCCTGCGCTGCGGCGCTCGCCGCGATCCGAAGCTTCGAGGAAGACGGACTGGTTGAGCGCGCACAGCAGCTTGGCAGCATTCTCAATGACAAGCTTGGTGCCCTTAAGCAGGCAGATCCCCGAATCGGGGATCTGCGCGGAAGGGGCGCCATGATCGCGATCGAACTGGTTGATCCGGCAACAGGCGAACCCGACAGTGGGTTGGCTGGCCGCATCGCGATCGCGGCGTACACCGCGGGCGTCATCGTGCTGATCTGCGGAACCTATGGCAACGTCATCCGCTTCCTGCCGCCGCTGTCCATCTCGGATGAGCTCATGAT
>JBDTIM010000037.1:0-10723 GCA_039936355.1 Lacisediminihabitans sp.
CCAGGCGGAGCCTCGATTTGACCTCGTCTTCCGCGGGAGTCGAATCATGACTGCGGCGGGTGAACGTGCGCGCGAGGTCGGAATCACTGGCGGCACAATCGTCGCGATTGAGCCCTATGGCAGCGAGCTCGACGGAGCCCGCATCATCGAGATCCCCGATAACCAGGTGCTTCTCCCCGGGCTCGTCGACACCCACGTGCATGTCGATGAGCCCGGCAACACGGACTGGGAAGGCTTTGCCTCTGCCACTCGCGCTGCGGCAGCAGGCGGAGTCACCACCATCATCGATATGCCGCTCAACTCGATTCCGGTGACATGCACGGTGGACGCGCTCGAGATCAAGCGGGAAGTCGCCCGAGATCAAGTATTTGTTGACGTCGGATTCTGGGGTGGCGCGATACCGGGAAACATCGACGACCTGCATCCACTCCACGACCGCGGTGTCTTTGGTTTCAAGAGTTTTCTCGTGAACTCAGGCCTCGACGAGTTTCCTCCGCTGACGCCAGAAGAGCTTGAAGAAGACATGGCGAAGTTGAAGGAGTTTGACGCGCTCATGATTGTCCATGCGGAGGACTCACGCACCATCAGCAGTGCGTCGTCGCCTGAGGGCACAAAGTACGAGAAGTTTCTCACCTCTCGCCCGCGTGGGGCAGAGAACATTGCTATCAGCGAGGTTATCGAACGCGCGCGCCGAACTGGCGCGCGCGCGCACGTGCTGCATCTGTCGTCATCGGATGCTCTGCCGATGATCGCCACTGCGAAGCGTGATGGGGTGCGTCTGACGGTCGAAACATGTCCTCACTACCTCACACTGACGGCAGAGGAGATCCCGGACGGAGCCACCGCCTTCAAATGCTGTCCTCCCATTAGGGAGGTGGGGAATCGCGAAAAGTTATGGCAAGGCCTTATCGACGGCACGATCGACTGCATCGTCTCCGATCACTCCCCCAGCACCCTGGACCTCAAGGATCTCAAGAATGGGGATTTCGCGGTCGCGTGGGGCGGGATATCATCCTTGCAACTTGGCCTGTCAATCATCTGGACTGGGGCTAAGACGCGCGGAATTAGTCTCGAGCGAGTCGTCACGTGGATGGCGACAATGCCTGCCGAGCTCGTGCGATTGACTCGCAAGGGTCGACTTGCCGTGGGATACGACGCAGACCTGTCCATCTTCGCTCCCGATGAGACGTTTGTGGTTGATGCGACGAAGCTGCAACACAAGAATCCCATTACCGCGTATTCCGGCAAGACTCTCTCCGGAGTGGTGCAGCGGACATTCCTGCGCGGTGAGGAAATCAACGGCATCGTGCCACACGGGAAGCTCCTCACCCGGGAGTGAGCCGTCCGGACACATTCACTGGGCGGATCAGTTATCGTTCATCAGTTAACGTTCATCAGTCGTGCTGCGGCCTCCCGATGGTGCGAGATCAGCGCAGCGACGTCGAGTCCCTCTATCTGACCGTCGATCACACGCCACGTTCCACCGACCATGACCCTATCGGCATGATCCGCTGCGCAGAGCAGCAAAGCGGACAGCGGATCATGGCTACCAGAAAAACGCAGTTCGTCCTGCTTGTAGAACGCAAGATCAGCCTGCTTACCAGGCGCGATCTCTCCGATATCGTCTCTACCTAGCGCCCGCGCGGAGCCGCGTGTCGCCCAGCCGAGAGCTCTCGCGGGCGTCACCGCTTCAGCACCATACCTCAGCCGCTGGAGGTACAGTGCCTGACGCACCTCGAGGATCATGTTCGAGGAGTCGTTCGATGCCGAGCCATCCACACCGATGCCGACCGGTACGCCGGCATCCTCGAGTTCAACGACACGGGCGATCCCCGATGCGAGGCGCATATTCGACGAGGGGCAGTGCGCAACTGCGGTACCGGCGGCGCCGAGTCGGGCGATCTCGGAATCGTCGAAATGGATGCCGTGGCCAAGCCACGTGCGCGGCGACAGCCACCCGACGCTCTCCAGATAGTCAACCGTGCGCAGGCCGAACCTCTCTCTGCAAAAATCCTCCTCGTCGATGGTTTCGGCCAAATGTGTGTGCAGGCGCACGTCGTGGGTGTTTGCGAGTTCCGCACTGTCGCGCATGATGCTTTCTGTGACCGAGAATGGCGAACATGGCGCGAGCGCGATCTGGATGACGGCACCTGGTCCTCGTTCGTGAAAATCGCGGATCAGCCGCTCACTGTCTGCGAGGATCGTTTCGGGATCTTGCACCGTTGATTGCGGCGGCAACCCGCCGTCCTTCTCGCCAAGCGTCATTGATCCGCGAGTGAGGGTGGCGCGCATGCCTAGCTCGCGCACGACACCAGCCTCGATGTCGATGGCATTCTCCATGCCGTCAGGAAACAGATAGTGATGGTCTGCCGCTGTCGTACACCCGGAGAGCAGAAGTTCCGCAAGTGCAACTTTTGTCGCAAGTTCGAGATCACGCGGGGTGAGCCGAGCCCACACGGGGTACAGCTGCTTGAGCCACGGGAAAAGCGGCACGCTCACTACCGGTGCCCACGCTCGGGTCAGCGTTTGGTAAAAGTGGTGGTGAGTGTTGATGAGGCCGGGAATGACAACGTGAGCGGATGCATCGAACACCCGCTCACACGGCAGAGCCGGTTCAGCACCAGCTCTGAGGACTTCGACGATAACGCCGTTCGCGATCACGATGCCGCCAGCGGCATCGTGATCGTTCGCGGTGAACACGGCCAGCGGGTTCTTCACCCAGGTGCGGCCGGAGTCATGCAGCATTATGCGATCGGGTCACCATCGACTTGCTTGTCGCGAGCTGCGTCCGTCGCAGCCCCCGGCTCGGCCAGGCGGTCGGTCGATATGCCCTCGTAGGCACCGAACTGCGGCGCGGCAGGCTCCTCCACGAGTCCGGCCTTCGGACGCCGCACCCAGTGGTTGAAGACCAGGTTCAGGATGAACACGACGATGACTGTAGCCGTGATACCAGAACCGAAGATGACCTGGAATTCCTCTGGGAACTTCGAGTAGAAAGTCGGTGCAACAGTCGGGATCATGCCGAACGACAGTGACACCGCAACAATCAGCATGTTCTGATTGTTCTTGAAGGACGCCTTGTGCAGGGTACGGATGCCGACGGCCGCGACCATCGCAAACATCACGGTGGCCGCGCCACCGATGACCGGGTCAGGCAGACTCGCGATAACGACACCGAGCTTCGGAATGAACCCCATCAGCACGAGGATGACGCCACACACTGCGACTACCCACCGGCTGCGGACCTTGGTCATCTCTACCAAGCCCACGTTCTCGGCAAAAGACGTATCGGGGAAGGCATTCATGAAACCGCCGAAGACGGCAGACAATCCATCAGTGGCCAAACCACGTGCCAGGTCATTCGGCTTCAGAGGCTTATCAACGATCTCGGCCACGGCCAGCATGTCAGCTGTCGACTCAGTGAACGTAACGAGCATAACGATACACATCGAGATGATTGCAGCCGCTTCAAACTTCGGAGGTCCGAAGAACAGGAATCCGCTAAAGCCTGCCCAGTTCGCGTCGCCGACGGCCGAGAAGTCAGCAAGCCCCATGGGGAATGCAATAAGAGTTCCCAACACGATTGCCAGTAGTACGGCGATCTGACCAACGAAACCTCGGAAGAACCGCGTGATAAGGATGATGAGCAGCACGACGATCGCGGCCAAGGTAATGCCAGGTAGGCCAGCGTAGCCGGGCGCGGTGGGATCGCTACCTGCGATGAGGCTAACGTCCGCTCCGATCAGCGACAGACCGATGATTGTAATGACAGTGCCCGCGACCAGTGGCGGGAAAAAGCGAATCATCATCGAGAACGGCTTGGCGATCAGTACGCCAAAAACGCCCGAAACGATCATCGCGCCATACACGGCTTGTAAGCCATACTGCTGCGCGATGATGATCATCGGCGTGAGAACCGTGAAGGTTGCACCGGTGACGACCGGCAAGCGCACACCCAGAATCTTGCCAATACCAACAGACTGGACGATGGTAAAGACGCCCGAGATGAGCAAGTCTGCACTGACGAGCAACGCTACCGTTGATGTCGGCAACTTCAGCGCGTCACCGACGATCAATGGCACTGCGACCGCCCCGGCATACATGATGACCAGGTGCTGAATCCCGAGTGTGATCAGTCGCGGCGACGGGGGTACCTCGTCGACCAGATGTCGGCTACTTCGGGGCACAAAGCGGAGCGGGCGAGTTTGTTGCTTGGTTGACGACACGTAATCCTCCATTGGATACGCGAGGGCGCGGCTTTCATATGGTGAAATCCGCATTCCGCTCGCTCGGTTCAATTTCTAGCACTGGCAGAGTGGCGAGGTCAAGCGGGAATGTGACAATCAGCTCTCAGAAGGATGCGATTTCTTTCATTGGACGAAATAAAAATATCAAAAGCACATCATGTTCACCAGACTGTGGTGATACGCTGGGAGCAAGCTCACGGCGGGCGTTCATAACGAGTGTCATCTACCGGGCGCACTTAAATAAAGTAGCAACCGGTCGCGCGGTGCCTCTGCCTCTCCATCGCAGACCCCACGCTTTGCATCCATGCTTGGCTAGTAGCTACCCGATGATTGGGAGTTACCGTGGATCTCGCCTACTGACCCGTTGCCGTTCATTGTCACCACGACCAACGCTGCCGCAAAAAACAGCATCGTGGGAAACAGTAACGACTCGAAGCAACGCTGGCCGCTGTCGGATACTCGATCGCCGACAAACCAGGTCTCTGCGGAATATTTGCCGCACATATACAGTACGAATAATTGGGAATGTTGACTCACGAGACGGAGTCGACATTGACGAAGGAGTCTGACCATGGAAAACCTCAATCTGATCGTCAACGGAAATCGGCGCCAGTTGGGTCTCGTCCCAGCGCACACGACCACCCTGGACTGGCTGCGCAACAAAGGCCTGACCGGGTGCAAGGAAGGGTGCGCAGAAGGCGAATGCGGTGCTTGCGCAATCCTGGTCGCGAAACCCGATAACCATGGCGGTACGGCGTGGGTCTCTGTCAACGCGTGCCTCCTTCCTGTTGCGGCACTTAATGGTCAAGAGATTGTCACCTCGGAAGGTTTGGAGTCGCCGGAGCAGATTCACCCTGTCCAGCGCGAGTTAGCAATGGCCGGCGGTTCGCAGTGCGGTTACTGCACTCCGGGATTCGCCTGCAGCATGGCGTCGGAGTTCTACCGGAGCGATCGCTCGGACGACGCCACGGGTGAAGTACACGATGATCACGGCCCGAACGGTTTCGACCTGCACGCGCTGAGCGGTAACCTGTGCCGCTGCACGGGCTACCGGCCCATTCGTGATGCAGCGTACGCGCTGGGCACGCCAGACGCGGATGACGTCCTCGCCGCGCGCAGAACACGGCCAGCCCCCGAGCCGGTCGCAACAGATCTCCAGGCGGAAGATGGCCGATTCGTGCGTCCCGCCTCGTTAGAAGGCGCTCTCAACCTGCTGGCAGAAAATCCATCCTCTGTTCTGGTGTCCGGCTGTACTGACTGGGGGGTCGAAGTCAATATTCGCGGGCGCCGCGAACCCGTCGTAATCGCTATTGATCAACTGCCCGAATTACACGCACTGACGTTCGGAGAAGAGTTCGTCGAGATCGGCGCGGCAGTGTCCCTTTCCGACATCGAGTCATTCCTGAGCGGCCGCATCCCCCTGATGGCAGAACTATTACCGCAGTTTGCCTCGCGGCTGATCCGCAACCGGGCAACCATTGGTGGAAACCTTGGCACAGGATCCCCTATCGGTGACACACCGCCGGCGTTGCTGGCGTTGGACGCCAGCGTCGTGCTGAGTTCCCTCACGTCGGAGCGTGAGATTGCACTGAGTGATTACTTCACGGGTTACCGCACCAGCGTGCGCCAACCTGATGAGATCATTCGTGCCGTTCGCATTCCGCTCCCGTTAGCGCCGATCACGGCGTTCCACAAGATCGCTAAACGTCGCTTCGACGACATCTCGAGTGTGGCAATTGCATTTGCGCTCGAGGTGACCGACGGCATTGTCCGAACCGCGCGGATCGGCGTGGGTGGAGCCGCCGCAACGCCGCTGCGTGCCCGCAACACCGAAGCAGCGTTGATCGGCAAGCCATGGACCGCGGAAACGGCGCGCGAAGCAGCCGTAGTACTCGGTGGCGAAGGCACCCCGATGAGTGACCACAGGGCCAGCTCGGAGTATCGAAGCAGCATGTTGTCCCAGTCAATCCTCAAACTTTACGCACAATCAACAGAAGCAGTGGAGGTCGGAGCATGAGTACTCTGTCGGATCGTCCAGTAGAACCAGTCGTCGGACTCCGTGAGCCGCACGAGAGCGCAGTCGGCCACGTGACCGGTCGCGCGCTGTACACCGACGACATCGCGACGGGCAGACACGATGCCCTAACCGCCTGGCCGGTCCAGTCGACGCATGCGCACGCGCGCATCACTGGGTTGCACACCGACGCAGCATTGGCTGTGCCCGGAGTTGTCAGGGTTCTGACGATCGACGATGTGCCCGGACGCAATGATGCCGGGTTTAACGGGGATGAACCCCTATTCCCTTCCGAAGTCATGTATTACGGCCATGCCATCTGCTGGGTATTGGCAGAATCTGCCGAAGCGGCCCGGCTGGGCGCGGCAGCCGTCGAAGTTGAGTACGAAATATTGCCGTCGATTATCACGATCACTGACGCGATCGCGGCTGGTTCATTCCAGGGGACTCCGCGTGTTTCACGGCGTGGCGACGTTGATAAAGCGTTAGCGAACGCACCTCACGTCTTTGAGGGAGCTATCGAAACTGGAGGACAGGAACACTTCTACTTGGAGACTCAGGCGTCACTGTCGTATTACGACGAGTCCGGGCAGATGTACCTGCAATCCAGCACGCAGAGCCCTGAGGCAGCCCAGTCCATCGTCTCCCAGGTATTGGGGTTGCCGAGCAACGCTATTACCGTACAATCCCTGCGGATGGGCGGCGGTTTCGGTGGCAAGGAGACGCAACCACACGGCCTCGCTGCGGTCGCAGCGCTCGGCACAATGCTGACTGGGCGCCCGGTTCGCCTGCGACTGAATCGCACACAGGACATCACTATCACCGGCAAACGGCCCGGCTTCCTCATGGAGTGGAAAGCAGGCTTCGACGACGACGGCAAACTCGTTGGTTTAAAGGTAAACATGACTGCGGATGGCGGTTGGTGCCTCGACCTGATGGAGGCTGTCCTCTCGCGCGCCCTATGCCACATCGACAATGCCTACTGGATCCCTGCAATAGAGGTGCACGGGCGCATCGCCAAGACGAACAAGACCTCAAACACCGCGTTCCGTGGATTCGGCGGTCCGCAGGGCGTTCTCATGATCGAGGACATCCTCGGCAATTGTGCACCGTCGCTCGGGATTGATCCGGCAGAGCTTCGCCGTCGGAACTTCTATAGCCAGGGGCAAACCACCCCGTACTTGCAGGTGGTGAAAGATGCCGGGCGGATGCCTGCTATCTGGTCACAGGTTCTGCAGGAATCCTCGTTCCAGCGACGCAGCCTCGAAATAGCGGCCTTCAACGACAGCCATGCGAACATCAAACGCGGTCTGGCGATTACTCCCGTCAAGTTTGGCGTCTCGTTCAATCAGACGGTCTTCAATCAGGCTGGTGCGCTCGTACTCGTCTACAAAGACGGCTCTGTGCTGATTAATCATGGCGGCACTGAGATGGGGCAGGGCCTACACACGAAGATGCTGCAGGTTGCCGCTACTGCCCTCGGCGTACCGTACTCAGTCGTGCGCTTAGCTCCGACCCGCACCGATAAGGTACCGAACACCTCGCCGACCTCGGCCAGTACCGGAGCGGACCTCAACGGCGGGGCCGTCAAGAACGCCTGCGACCAGATTCGTGATCGGCTGGCCGTGGTTGCCGGCGGGATTCTCGGCGTGAGTGCGGGCGACGTACGATTCGCGAACGGCATCGTCACTGCGCTTGGTGCCTTCGGGAAGGAGCTGTCGTTCGCCGATGTCACGAATGCCGCATATCAACAACGCGTCCAGCTGTCGGCATCCGGCTATTACCGCACGGAGGGCCTGCAATGGGACCCGGAGACCTGGACTGGTTCACCGTTCAAGTACTTCGCATACGGTGCCGCGGCCACCGAAGTCGAGGTTGATGGTTTTACCGGGATGTATCGAACTCGGCGGGTCGATATCGTGCACGACGTTGGTGACTCACTATCGCCCATGATCGACGTCGGTCAGATCGAAGGCGGGTACGTTCAAGGCGCGGGTTGGCTGACGCTCGAGGATCTGCGCTGGGACTCGAGCGACGGCCCACATCGCGGGCGTTTGCTGACCCAGTCGGCTAGCACCTACAAGCTACCGAGCTTCTCGGAAATGCCGGAGGAATTCAACGTCACCCTGTTCAGTGAGGCCCGCGAAGAAGGCTCGATCTATGGCTCGAAGGCCGTCGGTGAACCACCTCTCATGCTGGCTATCAGCGTTAGAGAAGCTCTCAAGCAGGCAATCGGTAGTTTCGGTCCCGCAGGGCGACCTGTCTCGCTCGCGTCTCCCGCTACCCCCGAGGCCGTCTTCAGAGCCATGGAGCAGGCGCGCCAGGATCTAGCTGAAGCGGGAACCCATGTCAGCGTGGCAGCTCAGGTGCCCGCTTTCGTGAAAGTGTGAGCTATGGATTGGCTAGACGCGGTCGCGGGGCTCCGCGCTCGACGCGAGCCAGGCGTCATCGTGACGGTCGTAGCGGTGAGAGGTCACGCACCGCGTAACAGCGGAGCAAAGATGGTCGTGTCATCCGACTCCATCTGGGATACCGTCGGCGGCGGAAACATGGAGGCGACCGCTGTCGCGCGCAGCCGAGAGATGATTCTCGCCGCTACTCCGGGTCCCACCCTGGTGACCCTGAACCTCAGCGACAAAGCCCCGTCAGAGTTTGGCGTCCAGTGTTGTGGAGGAGAGGTAACCATGCTGTTGGAACCTGTGAGCGTCACCCCGTCCGTTGCGATCTTCGGGATGGGACACGTTGGCTTGGAATTGGCGCGTATTCTCTCGCGTCATGACCTTGATCTGACGGTCGTCGACTCGCGTGCTGAAATGCTCGGAGACGAGCGTCTGAAACCTCTGACTGACGGCTCAGCACGCTTGCACGTGCGTCATGCGCCCGTCCCAGAATCTGTGCTTTCTGAGCTGCCTGCAAACACGCACGTCCTGATCATGACACACGACCACGCCGAGGATGTTGCCCTGTGCGATGTCGCTCTACGTCAGGACCAGCTGGCATCCATTGGCCTCATCGGCTCCAAGGCTAAATGGGTTCGGTTTCGGAAGATGCTGACCTCGGTGGGACATTCTTCTAAGGACCTGGAGCGAATCACGACTCCGATCGGGATCCCGGAGTTGACGTCAAAGGAACCCGCGACGATCGCGGTTGGCGTCGCGGCCACACTGCTGATGATGTTCGAGGCTGTGCCGGCGTGACACCGAAACGGCTTCAGTACTCGACCCGTGATTCCAGAGCAGCCCAGGCTTCAAACGGAGCCAGATGGACGCCTCCGATCGGCAGCTGGGCCACTGGCATGGAACGCTCTGCCACGGGCGCGTCGAAGAAGTCGTAGAAGACCGCATCGTCAAACCCGGCCGCAGCCGCATCGTTGCGGTCCGCGGCGAAGTAAATCCTCCCCACTCGTGCCCACAAAGCTGACGCCAGGCACATCGGACACGGCTCGCAACTCGTGTACAGGGCTGCGCCCGTCAGATCGAATGTTCCCAATTGCGCACAGGCCGTGCGAATTGCGGTGACTTCGGCATGCGCCGTCGGGTCATTGTTCGCAGTAACCCGATTAAGCCCCTCGAACACCTGTCCATCCATGGACACCACGATGGCACCGAAGGGACCACCCCCGTTTCGAACATTCTCTGTTGCCAACTTGGTGGCCTGTTCCAAATACTCCTCAGGAGTCAACAACGATCCCATTTCAACAGCTTCCTTACTGGTAAACGGAACCGCCGAGGCGGAGTCTCCCACGCCACGGACGGTTCCGTTCCAATCGATTACCGAATATACAACTTGTCAGTGCGGCAGATAGCGAGCTGTCATCCCAGTGGCGTCCAAAACCATGACGTCACAAAAGCTCTACTCGCTATCCTTTCTTACGGGCCCGCACCCCGCCACTCCTGTGCTGTTCGCTCAGCGCAAACGTGGCATTCGTCGGTGTATGAATACGCCCTATTCAGGGTGCCCATTTTCATCAATGATGGGGACCTCGGCCCCGGCAGCATCGACGAGCTTGCCATTCTCAAGATGGTCACCTTGCTCGAGCGCTTGGAGCACCTCCGGACGCACATACCTCGTCGGACTTGCGGCGAAGACAGACGGATTCTTCGGCGTGCCCCATTTCCAGTTTGATCAGGGGAATATCGTTTCCTTTCGTTTGCTGATAACGCGGGTTGGATATAGTTCGGGCTCAGAGGCGGCACCTCTGAGCCCGAATATTCAGCAGAATCCGGCGATGCCTTCCCAGGCTGCGGGCGCCGTTGCAACACCTTCGCGTACCACCGAGCCCTCGATAATGCCGTATGGGCGGTCGGCCGCGAAGAAGACTTCGTTGTTGTTTTCCAAACCGAACGGCGTGAAGTCGACCTCAAAGTGGTGCTTGTTCGGCATTGAGAACTTAATCTCATCAATTTCGGAGTGCTTCTCCAGCACCTTCTTGCCCATCTCGTACAGGCTGTTCTGAAGCGAG
>JBDTIM010000038.1:0-6243 GCA_039936355.1 Lacisediminihabitans sp.
GAGGATGAGCATGGCCGAGCTGCGGGCATCGGCGTCAGTGCCGAGACTGTCGTGCTCGTCGAAGTAGGCATTCATGGCGTCGGCCCAGGCCTCCGTCGTGAAGCCGGATGCCGCATCCATCTCGCCAAGCTCCTCGTACTTTTCGAGGGCAGCCAGTTGCACCCTCCTGAAAAGCTCGTTACGCACCAGGGTGCGGAACGCACGCACATTGCTCGTGAGCCGGTGTGGTGCCGGCGGCACAATCGGTGCCTCAGGGTCGGAGGTGTTGGAGGGGTTTGTCAGCTCTTCCCACTCGTCGAGCAGACTCGAGTCGACCTGTCGCACGAGCTCGCCGAGCCACTCGATCACATCGAGCAGCTCCTCGGTCTTGGCTTCCGTGGGGATCGTCTGACGCGCGGCACGATACGCATCGGAGAGATAGCGCAGCACAAGCCCCTCCGAGCGACCCAGCTTGTAGAAGCCGGTGTAGTCGTTGAAAGTCATCGCCCGCTCGTACATGTCGCGCACGACAGACTTGGGGGCCAGTTCGAAGTCGCCCACCCAGGGCTGTGATGCACGATAGGTGGCGAACGCGGCATCCAGAAGCTCTTGTAGCGGCTTCGGATAGCTTATTTCTTCGAGCAGCTCCATCCGCTCTTCGTACTCGATGCCCTCTGCCTTCATGGCGGCCACCGCCTCGCCACGGGCCATGAACTGCTGGGCGGAAAGCACGGGGCGGGGGTTGTCGAGAGTCGCCTCCAGTATGGAAATCACGTCGAGCGCGTAATTCGGCTCCCGCTCGGAATTATCGGCGGGCTGGATGAGATCAAACACGGCGAGGGCAAACGGCGACAGCGGCTGATTGAGGGCGAAGTTTGGCTGCAAGTCGACGGTGAGCGAAATCGTCCCATCGGCAGACTGTTGCACGATTTCCGCCGTGCGCAGGGTGCGGTAGATGGCAAGTGCCTGACGAGCGAGTTCGAGCTGACGCGGCCTCGGCTCGTGATTATTTTCGATGAGTTCGCGCAGCTCGTCAAACGGCTGTCCGCCGCGACCGATCACATTGAGGACCATGGCGTGGCTCATCTGCATGCTCGAGACGAGAATTTCTGGCTGAGCGGCCACGAGTCGCTGGAAACTCGGCTCCCCCCAGGAGACAAAGCCATCCGGTGCCCGCTTCTTGACAATGCGCTTGACCTTTTTCGGGTCATCTCCAGCCTTGGCGAGCAGGCGGGCATTCTCTGTTTCGTGCTCTGGGGCCTGCACCACCACGGTGCCCGCGGTGTCGTAGCCAGCTCGGCCCGCCCGACCAGCGATTTGGTGGAATTCTCTGGCGCTAAGCTGGCGCATCTTCGTGCCGTCAAACTTCGTGAGCGCGGTGAGCAGTACGGTGCGGATCGGAACGTTAATGCCGACGCCGAGCGTGTCGGTACCGCAGATGACTCTGAGCAGCCCCCGCTGGGCGAGCTGTTCGACCAGCCGACGATATTTGGGCAACATGCCAGCATGGTGAACACCGATGCCGGAGCGCAGCAGTCTCGACAGCGTGCGGCCGAAGTTCGTCGTGAACCTGAAGCCGCCAATTTCCCTGGCAATCTCGTCGCGCTGCTCGCGAGTGGCGACCTTCACGCTGGTCAACGCTTGCGCCCGCTCGAGCGCGGCCAGCTGTGAGAAGTGCACGATGTAGATCGGAGCCTGGCCCGTCGTCAGCAATTCCTCGACAGTTTCGTGCACGGGCGTCGTGACATATTCGTAGTGCAGAGGCACCGGCCGGTCGACGCCGACGACCACGGCAGTTTCCCTGCCGTTGCGAGTGCTGAGATCCTTGGCGAGCCAGTCGATGTCGCCGAGCGTGGCCGACATGAGAATGAACTGCACGCGCGGCAGGACGAGCAACGGTACCTGCCATGCCCAGCCGCGCTCAGGGTCGGAGTAAAAGTGGAACTCGTCCATCACGACCTGGTCGACCTGGGAGTCTGCGCCGTGACGCAGAGCGAGGTTCGCGAGGATTTCTGCGGTGCAGCAGATGATGGGAGCGTCGGCGTTCACACTCGAATCCCCGGTCACCATGCCGACCTTCTCTGCTCCAAAGATCTCAACCAGAGAGAAGAACTTCTCCGAAACGAGCGCCTTAATAGGCGCGGTGTAGAAGCTGCGCTTGCCCGCAGCGAGCGCGGCAAAGTGCGCGCCGACGGCCACAAGCGACTTTCCGGTTCCGGTCGGCGTACTGAGGATCAGGTTGGCTCCGGAGACGATTTCAATTAGAGCTTCGTCCTGCGCGGGGTACAGGGTGAGACCCTGGGCGAGCGTCCACTCCACGAACGCGGCGTAGACCGCATCCGGTCCCCTATCGTCGGGATAGTGATCAAGCGTCGGAGAACCAGACACTGGCAATTCAGACACTGGCAATTCAGGCACCGGCGAATCAGACACTGGCGAATCAGGCATGCGGATGGGTGGCCGCGACGAGCGCGTACACGCCTTCCACATAGTCCCAGAATCCACCCACATCGAGCGTCACCGGCACTAGAGCGTTTGGTGTGGCGGATGCAAAATCGACCACGGTCATGCCGTCGGTGAAAGTTCCCGTGGTTTCAACATCCACCCGCGCGGTGTTGGAGGTGAAGAGCTCTGGCCGCCCGATGTAGGCGACTGCGCAGACATCGTGAACGGCCTGCCCCTGCCAATCGGGAACGCCAGGGTCGGTCCAGAAAGTGGCAAGAGGCACGATGAATTCCGTCCCGAGCTCACCTAGGGCTGCCATCCGTCGAACTACCTCAGGGTTCGCGATCGCCTGCAGGGTCAGATCAAGGCCGACCATCACCACCTGCCAACCGGCGTCGAAGACCGCCGCCGCGGCATCCGGGTCAGCGTAGATGTTGAATTCGGCGGCCGGCGTCGTGTTGCCACGGGTAAAGGATCCACCCATGATGACGAACGATTTCACGAGCGAGACGATGCCTGGATCCTTCTGCAGCGCGAGCGCGATGTTTGTCATCGGCCCCGTCGCAACGAGGTTGATCTCGCCAGGCGCCGCACGAATCGTGTCGATGATGAAGTCGATGGCAGGCATATCACTCGCCGGAAGCACAGCAGGAGGCAGCACGACAGTACCGAGGCCGGTCGCCCCGTGCACCTCCGCGGCGTTCTTCATGTCGCGCACAAGCGGACCAGCCGCACCTGAGGCAACAGGCACAGTGTCGAAACCCAGGTATTCGCGCAGTTGGAGTGCGTTTTTCGTCGTGTTTTCCAAACCCACGTTGCCACCGAGAGTGGTCACACCGACGAGCTCGATTGCCGGATCGCCGTGAGCTAGCAGCAGTGCGAGGGCATCGTCAAGGCCAGGATCGCAATCGAGCAAAATCTTCGAAGTCATGAGTCAACCGTGCCACATCTTAGAATCGTGTGTGCCCACAGACCGTCCGATCGACCCTGCCGAACTCGAAGTCACCCTTCGGGTTCTCGCATCAATGGATGGGATCGACGAGGATCATCCTGATTTCGTCGCAGTCCGCCAGGCGACCGCCCGAATGTTCAAGGCCGTCAAGAAGACGCGCCGACTCGAAAAGCGGGCCGAGATTGCGGATGCCGACCGGGCTGTAATCGCGGCGACGGCGACCGGAGCACCTGACCGCATAGACGATGAGACCCGCGGCATTCCGCTCGCCATCACTGTCATGGCCCCAACTGCTGGCGTTCTGCAGAAGCCACGCCCCTGCTACATCTGCAAGCGCCCGTACACGCAGGTGGACTCCTTCTATCATCAGCTCTGCCCAGAGTGTGCGGCGACGAGCCACACCAAACGTGACGCGCGCACCGACCTCACCGGCAAGCGAGCACTGCTCACCGGCGGCCGCGCAAAAATCGGCATGTACATTGCTCTCCGCCTATTGCGAGACGGCGCACACACGACCATCACCACCCGATTCCCTCGGGATGCTGTGCGCCGCTTCGCCGCGCTCCCCGACTCTGCCGAGTGGCTGCACCGGCTGCGCGTGGTGGGCATCGACCTGCGCGACCCCGCCCAGGTCATCGGACTGACCGACGCAATTATCGAGGCCGGTCCGCTCGACATTCTGATCAACAACGCCGCACAGACCGTACGCCGTTCGCCCGGTGCATACGCGCCACTGTCGGAAGGCGAGTCGCATCCGTTGCCAGAAGGCCCGCTGCCGGAGCTGCTCACCTTCGGGCACAGCAATGACGCGCACCCTCAGGCTCTCGCCGCTTCGGTGACTGCACACCCGCTGATCTCCCAGGCTGGCGGGCGCACTGCTGAAGATCTCACGGCCCTCGCCATGGCTGCCGGTTCTTCGTCACTGGAACGCCTCGTCGCTGGCACCGCTATCGACGCTGGTGGCCTCCTCCCCGACCACCACGATGCCAACAGTTGGACCCAGCACGTGCAGGAGGTCGACCCACTCGAAATGCTCGAGGTCCAGCTGGCGAACGTAACCGCACCGTTCCTGCTCGTGAGCCGCCTTCGGCCCGCGATGGCCGCCTCCGCGAGTCGCCGCAAGTACATCGTGAACGTCTCCGCTATGGAGGGACAGTTCGGGCGCGGCTACAAGGGTCCAGGGCACCCGCACACCAACATGGCCAAGGCCGCGCTCAACATGCTCACCCGCACAAGCTCCAAGGAAATGTTGGAAGCGGACGGCATCCTGATGACGAGTGTCGATACCGGCTGGATCACAGATGAGCGCCCGCACCCCACCAAGGTGCGCCTTGCCGAAGAAGGCTTTCACGCCCCACTTGACCTGGTGGATGGCGCGGCGCGAGTATACGACCCGATTGTGCGCGGCGAAGCAGGCGAGGACCTTCACGGCGTCTTTCTCAAGGACTACAAGCCCGCCGCGTGGTAGCAACCTCCGTCTTTGGGCTTGCCCATCTTCCCACCCCCGTGTTCTAGTCGGAAGCGCAACACCTCATAGGTTGTGGTTGTTCAGATCACACCGAGAGGGGTTGCGCTTCCTTGACCGCACAATACCGACATTTGACGTTGGAAGACCGTATCGAGATCGCTAGGCTCCAAGATTGGGGCATCAGCAAGGCCGAGATCGCGCGAAGGCTCGGGGTGCACCGCACCACGATCACCCGCGAGTTGGTTCGTGGCTCGTGGCAACCCGAGCATGATCACGCGAATCTGCGCCCGTATCTGCGGAACCGGCTGAACACGCGTGGCCCGCATGACCGGCTCTATCTTGGCGGCCAGGCACACCTCCAAGCACAGCTGCGTTCGGCCCGTTCACACCAGCCACACCGGATGAGCTATGACAGGTTGGTGGACTGGGTGATCACGCAGTTGCGCAAGGGATGGACGCCGGGGGAGATCGCTGGCCGGGTCCCGATCGAGTTCCCTAACGATCCACGGATGCGAGTGGGCACGGAAACGTTATATGCGTGGATCTACGCCCCTGAGCAATCACACCGTCACCTTTGGCAGTATCTACCCCGCGGGCAACGCAAACGTCGGAAACGGTGCGGCAGGAAGGTTCATTCCGAGCGGATCAAATGGCGCACCTCGATCCATGACCGCCCCGCCGTGATCGAGGACCGGGGCCAGTTCGGGCATTGGGAAGCCGATAGTATCCTCGGGGCGCGTGGCACCGGTGGTCTGCATACCAGCGTGGAACGCCACTCCCGGTTCCTCGTCGGGGTGAAGATCCCCGCGATCACTGCGCAAGCGACCCTGAACGCGCAACAGGCCATGTTCACCACGATGCCCGCTCACGCAGCACGATCCGTGACAGTCGATAACGGCAGCGAGTTCGCCTACCACTACCAGCTCGCCGATACCCTCGGCATTCCGACCTACTTCGCCGACCCATACTCCGCATATCAGCGGGGCACGAACGAACACTTCAACGGACGCATCCGCCGCTACCTCCCCAAGGGCACCAGCTTCGAAGACGTCACCCAAACAGAGCTCGACGAGTTCATCACCGAGATCAACAACCGGCCCCGCAAGATCCTGGGCTGGGCAACCCCCGCCGAAGTATTCCAAGAACTATCCTCGAATCAAGCCACACCATGTTGCACTTCAAACTAGAACCCGGGGTTGGGCGCGTGGCGTGCGGGGAACTGGCGGAAGAAGGGGTTGATGCAGCCAGCCGACATCAACATCGGCGCGCCGACTTCGGGGTTCCGGCTACAAGCGACGGAGCATAGCAAGAGGCATCTGCCATGTCGTTCAACGTTGGTCCGGCGGAGTACAGGCGTTATACCTAGTCCTCCGCCACAGTGAGCATCGTCAACTGTTCG
>JBDTIM010000039.1:0-8479 GCA_039936355.1 Lacisediminihabitans sp.
GTGTTCAGGCGGTTACCTGATAGCCCGAATCTACGAAGACGAGTGGTGACGCAGCATCACCACCCCTGATGATTGACGTGATGATTCTGCGCCGCCGTAGCCTAGATCAAGCGCAGTTCCCTGGCGCACGCGACCGCCGCCGACCGGCTGTTGACTCCGAGTTTTTCGAAGATATGCCTGGTGTGGGTGCGCAAAGTGTTCAGTGAAACGAAAAGTTCACGGGCGATCTCCGGGCCAGTGAGTTCGCTCGCCAAAAGTTTGAGCACTTGCAGCTCGCGGTCGCTCACCAGTTCTGCGCCGCGCGCCGACGAG
Source organism: Lacisediminihabitans sp. (assembly GCA_039936355.1). Taxonomy (GTDB): domain Bacteria; phylum Actinomycetota; class Actinomycetes; order Actinomycetales; family Microbacteriaceae; genus Parafrigoribacterium_A. Next base: position 313 of record JBDTIM010000039.1, read on the forward strand.
GTCTCGTCGATGGGACGGAATCCCCGAAGCAGCGCGTGCGCGTAATCCGAGCTGACTCCCTTGTCGACCGCGAGGCGAAGCAACTTCTCCATGGGCGCACCCTCGTCAACGAACAGGCGCACGTAGCCTTCCGGTTCAGCCTGCTCGAGTGCCCGCCCCAGGGAACCTAGAGCGCGGGCGTCATCGCCTTGCCCGCTGGAGGCAAGCGACTGAAGCACCAGGATCTCGTTGGCGACTCCAAGGCGCTCACCCGCATTTGCCGCTTCAAGCAGCCTGCCCAGCAGATCGACGGCATCCGGCGCCTGCTCCGCGATCAGCAGCCTCGCGAGGGTGACGTTCGCATACTCGTTCAGATAACTCAGCTCGCCCCGCAACGTGAGTCCTCGCTGATCCGCCCAGGCGCGGGCGTCAGCCACACGATTCTGCGTGATCCAGATCCGCGCCATCATGGCGTCGATCGGACGTGTCTCCGCGAAGAACCCTCCTCGGTACCGTTGCTCTGCCTCAGTGAGAAGGTCGAGAGCGACATCGTGCTTTCCCTGAGCGTGCCTGACCCGGGCCATCGACACAAACCACCGATAGTGGTGCTCATGGGAGAAGGCCGTTTCCCCCAAGTTCTCAGCGACGACGAGATGCTCTTCGGCGCTGTCCAGTTCGTTGCGCTCGCACAAGGCTTCGCTGATTCCGGCATGGAGATCCGCAGCAGGTAAACCTCCATTAAGCTGATCGGTCGCTTCTCGCAACGCTGACTCGTAGCGAGCCCGCCTCTCGCGCAAGCGACCCAATGGTAGAAGCATGTCAGCGACCACCAGCGTCGTTGTCAGCGCGTCAGTGAGGTTTCCTGCGCGGCGTAAGCTCGCAGCCGATTCACCAAATGCGCGCACCCCTTCCTCAAGCTCACCACTAGCCTCTGCCGCGAGGCCCAAAAGTCCGGACGCCGCGCCTCGCCCCAAATGGTCCTCGGGCGCTGCAAGCTTCAGCGCGGCCTTCGCGCGTTCTTTTACCTGAGGAAGATCGCCCGCGGCTAACGCAAGGGATGCGCGATAGAGCGCGATGGTCACCGGAAGGGCCGCGAGTTCGGGGCCGGGCTCTGATTCGTGTGCTGGCGCACTTCCGGATGACGGGCTGAGCAGGAGGGCTTCTGCCGCAGCCAATTGCGGTTCGACGGAGGCAATGTCACCGGAGACCAATGACGACCACGCAGAGAAAACGCCCAGCACGGGCCTGCGCCTGATCGTCTCTTCCGGAAGCATGGTGAGCCAGTCGAGCAAAGCCGAATCCTGCCGGCTCTTCCGAATCTGCGGAATGGTCGCTTCGATCACCCTGGCGGCTCGAGGGAAATCGCTGGCTTCAAGCGCGTGTCGAACAGCATCCTCGAAATCGCCGTTCTGTTCGTACCATTCGCTGGCGCGACGGTGCAGAGCGGCGACACGCTCGGGACCCCGGACGAGAAGCCTTGAACGGAGGACGTCCGCGAAAAGGTGGTGATAGCGGAACCATTTTCGGTGATCGTCCAAAGACACGACAAAGAGGTTGGCGCGCTCCAGCGATTCGAGGATGGCATCGCCACCGCTCTGCTCAGTCACTGCATCGCACAGTGACCCGTTGAGTCGATCGAGGACTGCGGTCTGGAAGAGGAATTCGCGAACGGGACGCGGCGTGCGTTCCAGCACCTCCTCGACGAGATAGTCCACGACGAAACGGTGGCTACCGGCAAAAGCTGCGATGAAATCGGTGACGTCCGTTCGATCCTGCAGTGACAATGCCGCGAGTTGGAGTCCTGCGATCCAGCCCTCAGTGCGGAATTCCAGGGCCGCGACGTCCTCGCTGGATAGTGATAATCCCATTGTCACGTTGAGAAACGCCACAGCTTCGTCGGGAGTGAAGCGAAGGTCGGCCGCCCGCAACTCCGTGATGTAGCCTCCGGCACGCAGCCGCGCCAAAGGCAGAAGCGGGTCGGATCGGGTTGAGATGACCAGGTGCAGATTTACGGGTAGATGTTCGATGAGGAACACAATCGCGTCCCGAATCGACGGCTCTTCGATGAATTGGAAGTCATCGAGCACGAGAACCAGCTCGTGCGACACACGGTTCACCTCATTGAGCAGTGCCCCGAGAGTTGCATCGGCGCAGGACTGCGGGTTCAGGGGTGGCAGGTCGATATCTGGATCGGCGGCCTGAAGTGTTGCCACGACATAGTTCAAGAACCGGGCCGGGTCGTTGTCGCTTTGTTCCAGGGACAGCCACGCCACTCGAATACGAGCCTCGCGTTTCTGGATGCCTGCAATCCACTCGCTGAGCAGGGTGGACTTTCCGAAGCCAGCCGGGGCGGAGACGAGCGTGAGTTTCTTGCCGGACCGGAGCCCCTGATCCATGGTCTTGACGAGTCGGAAACGGGTTACGGCGTGGGCGCGTGGTGGCGGAATGTAGAGCTTGGTCGCCAGAACTGGCATCGCCATGTGCTCATACTATGGCCCACTGTTGGCGTGGTCAGTATCTCTTAAAGCGACTGGCCACGCGACGCCATTAGCGCGTGCGGCGGGAGCGGAACTTGCCGTGTCCGCGCAACAATTGCGGCACGACGAGATAGACGGCCACGGGTACGACGATGACCGACAGCACAACCGCCCGGAGGACCGGGTTCCAGTCTGTGGCGAACGGAGCGATCGCGAAGAACCCGAGAGTAACGAGGGGGAAAATGGCGATCCATGTGATCACCGCTCGAATGTGAACTGATGGCGGTGCTGGGGGGCGAGTAATGCGCTCTGTCGGTTGTGACACTGTGGTGTTCCTTTCACGTGCTGATGAACTGGGCTGTACCAGTCATGGTCGAGCCGCGGATGCGGCATCGAGGTCTTTTTGCAGGAGCCATCCGTTGATTGCGATGGCACTGGCGCTTCCCGCACCGGCGGCGGTGATGACTTGGGCACTGGGCGTGACGACATTTCCTGCCGCCCACACGCCTGGCACACTCGTGTGACCGAATTGATCAACGGTGATGAGGCCGGATGCCGCGTCGACATCGCAGCCCAAGGACCGCAACAGTGCGTCGTTCTGGCGCGGTCGAGGTGCGACGAAGACCGCGTCGCACGGAACCGTGGCGCCATCAGTCAGGCCAACTCCTCCGAGAAATCCAGGCTGGCCGATCAGGTGTGAGACCACTCCGTGGATCACGCGGACTCCGAACGCTTCGAGGCGGCCCTGTTCCACTTTGTTCAGATCAAGTCCATTGGAGACGAAGGTCACGTCTTTGCTGAATCGTCGCAGGAGTCCTGCTTGTTTAAGCGAAAACTCCTTGTTCTTCCCGCCCAAGACGACTATCGACTTGGCCAGCACCTCGTGGCCGTGGCAGTAGGGGCAGTGATGGACGAGAGTGCCCCAGCGCTCACGCACACCGGGGATAAGGGGAAGCTCGTCTGTTAGGCCGGTTGCAACCAGCAGTGCGCGCGCAGTCTGCGTGGTGCCGTCACGGAAAGTAAGTGAGAACTGGCCGTCGTCACTGTGAGCAACAGACGAAACGGTCGCAGTGCGGATGATGCCACCGTAGGCGACGAACTCCTGACGACCCATTTCGAGAAACTCGACAGGTGGAACTCCGTCACGGGAAAGAAAGCCGTGAATTTCGGTGGCGCGTGCGTTCCGTGGCTCACCTGCATCGATTAGAACTACGTTTGCCCGGGCGCGTGCGAGAACCAGTCCGGCGCTGAGCCCTGCGGCACCGCCGCCAATAATGATGACGTCGTGGTGTGATTTTTGGGTCATGGTGACCACCTCCGATCACATAGTTCCACCCGCGAAGTGAAACCTGGGACATCTGTTGCCGAAACAGGAACAACCTGATTTGATAAACACATGAGTACCGCCCAGCGCATCGCTACCGAGCTCGTTCAGATTGCGCCGCGGCTGCGACAGTTGCGCAAAAAGAGGAACATCACCCTGGACGAACTTGCGGGGGCGACCGGTATCTCCAAGAGCACCCTGTCGAGGCTTGAGTCCGGTCAACGAAAGCCGAGCCTGGAGTTGCTTCTCCCGATCGTCGCGGCACTCTCTGTCTCGCTCGATGAGATCGTCACCTCGCCGCGGATCGACGACCCACGTGTGCCGCAAAAGTCCACTCGAAGTGATGGTCGAGTGCTGACGCCGCTGTCGCAACATCACGGTGAGCCGCAGGCGTTCAAGATCACGATCCCTGCCACTGATCGCGAACCAATTCTTCGATCACACGGTGGATACGAGTGGATCTACGTGTTGTCGGGTCGATTACGAATGGTGTTGGGCGAACACGACATCATCATGGGCGCCGGTGAGGCCGCAGAGTTCGACACGAAGAACCCGCACTGGTTTGGATCAGCAGGCAGTGGGCCCGTCGAGATCCTGAGCATGTTCGGCAAGCAGGGCGAACGCATTCACCTGCGTGCTCGCACGCAGCCGTCGCCGCAGGGCTAGGAATCGCCCCATGACCGCTCTACGAGCGAATCGAAGACGTGTCAATGACGCTTTGCACGGTGGAGTCAGCCGAGGGCGATGGCTAGGGATAGTGCAGCGAGAACGATCACGACCGGGGTCATCGTGTAGCGCTCTTTCTTGCTTCGTGAAATGGCGTTCATCAGGATTCCAAGGACAAAGTACGCGAAGACCACCCACGCCGCTACCTGAACAACGGCCGCGTTCCCGAGGATCTGGATGGGCCCAGCGCGCTCGAGAATGATAAGGGCTATAGCCGCGTAAATGAAGATTGACACGATGCTGCCAATTCGTAGCCGCGTGGGCAGAACTTTCGCCTGGCCGCCCCACGCGAACTCCCCAAGCGGCGCGCCTGAGGCGAGCGCGATCTGAAAGAGGGCGAGAAGCCCAAGGAGGACGCAGGTGGCGATTGCGGTGGTGAGGGTCATTCTGGATCCTAACTAGGGAGCCGTAAGTGAGGCGAGCGATGGGTGGCATGAAAGCGACCTCGATTTCTGTGCGCGAGCTAGGTGGCGACAGTCATCGAATCCGAATCTACGAGGGTCACAGCGACACGGCATCACCACGGATGGTGATCGAGGTGGCGATTGTCGGTGAAAGTAGAGCGGCCCCGCCAATGGGATCAGGGCCACCCAGCTCTCGTGATTTGGATACGGTGCGACGGGCTATAGTCCGAGCGTCTCGACCGGCTGCTTCTGTCCTGTCAGTGCCGTGGCGATGAGCCACGCGATGAGCACGACTTCCCCGATGAAGATGAAGGTTGCGATCGTCGGAGTGTAGCCGTCGATCATGACGGTGGCGATCCCATCAATGAGATAGCCAAGGCCCGCGATGGCGACCAGCACGCCAACAATCTTCGCCACGATACCGAGCCTGAACGCGAGGTAGCCGACGAGCAGGAGATGCACTCCGAACAGGATCAGGCCCAGTTGCCACACGACGTTGAATGCGTCGACCGCGTGAAGGGCGGCATCCGGCTCCCCGAGCAATCCCGGTACGGTAGCAAGCTGCGCGATGGCAGCAACGAAGACCGCGGCATAGGAGACGCGGAACCATGCGGCTGTCACGGCAACGATTCGGTTGACGTTCTCGAACACTCTGAGGAGGGCCGCCGCCACGACCACGTCGAGAATCGCCGCAATGATCATGCAGAGAACTCCCGCTCGGAACTGAAGTTCTGATCCTGCAACTTTGTCGACGAGTGTCGTTGCGTCGTCGCTGGAGATGAGGGGGGCGAGTAATCCGAGGTTGCCGATTCCGGCGACAATCGCGATGAGGAGAAGCGCGATCCCCCCGATCCAGGCGGCGGTGCGTGAGGTGAGAGTGGTGTTCTTCTGGCTGGCCATGGCCTGCCCCCTTCTTGGTTGGTATGACGGGTTGTTGGTATTAGTGGCTGAGGTGGGCAGCCAGGAACGCGGCGATGGTCCGGCCCATGAGTGGTGCCTGTGTCCAATGCAGGTAGTGGGTGCCCTCGATGATGTCGAGCTCGTGAACGGTGACTTCGGCGAGTTCAGCCTTGTGGTCCGGCAGCCAGTGGGTGTTCGTGTTAATGGTGTCGGTGGCCAGCATTTCCAGGACGGGGATGCCCGCGGGGATTGGGAGCGCAGCGGCCTTGGTTGAGTTGGCGGCCATCCGTGCCCATTCGTCGGAGACGGCGGCGTTACCAGAGGTCCAGTCCGTCATCGCGACGATGCGCTTGCGCTCATCCGTGGTGAAGGCCGTGCCATTCGGTTGCACGAGCGCAGGCGCGAGGGCATTGGCGACGCGAACCAATCCCAGATCGGCCAGCGTTCCAAAGACGGTGGATGCATCGCTGACCTCCAGGCTCGAGGTCTGTGCCGTCATCGGATCGATGCCGATGATGGCGGCCACCTCGCCCGGATACGCGTTCGCGTAGTAGTGCGTGTATAGGCCCCCAATCGAGTGCCCGGCGAGGATGACCGGCGAGTCGACGCCGAGCTTCGCGAGCACCTCATGGATTTCTGCGGAGATGTTCTCCACAGTGCGGTCCGTCACGCCCAGATCGCTGTAGCCGTAACCGAAGCCTTCGATGACGATGACGTTGAACGCGTCGAGCTCGCGGATGAGCGGAGCGAAGTCGACGGCGGGCGCCGCGGTTCCCCATCCGCTGAGCAGGACGATCGTCGGGCCAGTTCCGCCATTGCGGTAGACGTTCAAATCTCCGGCCGCGATCGACACCTTCGTGCCGTAGGGGACGAGATCGGATTTCTCGGATCTGGTCAACATCGCATTTGCTGCGATGGAGATGAGTAGGAGGGCGAGGACGCTCGCGACGCCGATGGCCGCGACCTTCAGGAGCCGGCGCCACACCGGAAGTCGCTTCCGTTTCGCTGACTGAGCAGTGGCGGCAGAACTGGGGTCGTGTGCTGATGAGTTGCGGGTCATGAGAGATCGATTCTTGAAAGCCTTGCGCTTTGCACTCGGCGATCCGGCGGACCCGAGTCAGTCTTTACTCATACAAGAGTGTTTGACTTTGCAAAACTAAGATAAACACCCTTGTATGAGTTAGTCAAGGGGCAATTCCGCGCAGGCCGGAAGTGCTTGCAAAGCGATGCCTACGAGGGCTGGCGCCCGTGCGGGCTAAGACACGTGTGTTCTAGGGCTGGTGCGGTGTTTGCAGGAGGGCACGGAGGGTCTGGGGCAGCGCCACTCGCACTTCCCGCTCAGTGAGGCGACTCGACCGGATTTCGGATGCTACGCCGTGCAGAAGCGCGAAATAAGCTGCGGTTTGCCACTCAATGCTCTGGTCAGTTCGGAAGGACCCTTCGGCGCGACCTCTGGTGAGCAAGTCGACCACGCGTTCCCTCGGGCGGTCGTGGCTTCCATGCATTTGCTCAGCCGGCAGCGCCAGCTCAACCGCCCCGCGCAGCCTCTCGAGGCGGTAAACGAGTTTCCATGATGAGCTAGTCTGCGCATCCAGGGCCGTCCATGCGTCACCATGCATGTCGACGGTGGCGAGCTCCGACTCGACTCGCTCCATCGTGTGGTGCAGGAGCGCCGTGAGCAATTCGTTCCTCGACGAAAAGTGCCCATAGAGAGTAACCCGGCCGATTCCCGCAGTCTGAGCGATGTCGGCAAGGCTCGCGGACGGGTTCGCGGCTAGGCACTCGGCAGCCGCTTCGAGGATCGCGTCACGGTTCCGCAAGGAATCCGACCGAACCGCTCGTTCACGCTGTGCCCGTGCCTGTGCCACCCTGACCCCCGTGCCTCTCGCTAACTCAAACGAAAGTGTACATGGTAGCCACCGCTGCGCCAGGTCAGCCGACACCAGCGTGATGTACCAGCCCTCGAAGTAGCCGCGATACACACCCCATCTGTGGAAGGCTTCCGGATGCCAAACGCCACGCACGTAGTCGACGGGGGTTCGCTTGCCGCCATTGTCGGGTGAGCTCTGAAGCGCCCACCGGAACACAACCTGAGTTGCGATCCTGTAGTAGCGGGGGCGGGACTTGAACCCGCGACAACACGATTATGAGCCGTGTGCTCTAACCACCTGAGCTACCCCGCCGCGTCTTCCGCTCCGGTTGTCCGAAGGGAGGACCGAGCCCCCTGTGGGAATCGGACCCACTACCTCTTCCTTACCAAGGAAGTGCTCTACCAATGAGCTAAGGGGGCGCGCCGACGACGTGCCGGATTGCCGGCGCGCTGACGAAAGCACCGTACGAGACTAGCATCCGGATGC
>JBDTIM010000040.1:0-11749 GCA_039936355.1 Lacisediminihabitans sp.
CCGGAGGAATGTAGTTCACATAGGCCGCGACCTGCGCCGCCACCTCGGGGTCGTAGTAGTAGTTGATGAGGGTCTCGGCGTTCTTCTTGTGAGGGGCCCCGATCGGAATGAGGAAGTTGTCGTTCCAGAGCGTGCCGCCCTTGTCTGGCAAAGCGAACGCCCAGTGGTCGCCCGCCTCAGCGTTCAGCTGGGTGATGTCGCCTGACCAGACGATGGCGGCGAGCGTGTCGCCGTTCTGCAGGTCCTCCTTGTAGGAGTTGCCCTTGATGTTACGGATTTGCCCGTCATTGACCTGTTTCTGCATTACGTCAATCGCGGCGCTGTACTCGTCGTCACCCCATTTGCCATCGATCTGGGTGCCGAGATCCTGCATTATGCAGCCCATGGTGTCACGCATCTCGGAAAGCACACCAACGCGGCCCTTGAGCGACTTGTCCCACAGGTCGGAGACGGAGGTGAGCCCTCCGGGAAGCTGGTCCTTGTTCCAGGCGATTCCCGCGAAGCCACCCTGCCACGGGATTGACATCTTGCGCCCCTTGTCGAAGTCGACGTTCAGGTAGGCCGGTTCGAGGTTTTTGAAGTTCGGAATATTCGCGTGGTCGAGCTCCTGCGTGTATCCGAAACGGATCATCCGGTCGACCATCCAGTCGGTAAGGCAGACAGTGTCGCATCCGATGTCCTGGCCAAGCTTGAGCTGGTCCTTGACCTTGCCGTAATAGGTGTTGTTGTCGTCGACGGCCTCGGTGTAGGTGGCCTTAATGCCAGTCTTCTTCGAGAACGCCTCTAAAGTCGGGTACTTACCCGCGTCGTCAACATCGAGGTAGAGCGCCCAGTTGTCCCAGCGAACGATCTTGTCGGTGTCCGACTTGTCTTTCGCGGCTTTAACTTTCGCAGGAGCGCTGCTTGAACAGGCAGCGAGCGCGAGGGCTGCGGCACTTACACCCGCTCCCTTCAACATTCCGCGACGCGATAACTGCATGCGCTGCGCCTGGAGGACGAGACTGCGGATGAATGGATCTTCTGGCAATGGCTTGACCATGTGATTGCAACTCCTTTACGACAACGCGTATCGAGTGGACGGCTTTGTCCTGTGTTGCTCGATACTGACACAGTACGTCGCTGGATTCCAACTAAAAACAACCGAAACAACTAGATTCAAGGACGAATGTTACGAAATCAGCATCCGATCGTGACTTTTGATGCGGAATCGTGTGTCTTTTGCCTCACAATCGGAGGTGCTTCCGCAGCCCTAGATCGAAGCTTTCCACGGTGGAGGAACGCGGCTGACCACTCCGTCGGGGGTGAGCATCCAGATTGAGTCCGAACCAGCCGCGATCGGCGGCGGAAGCGCGCGCAGAGAACTGACGGCACTGAATTCCGCCGTGCTGCACCCCACGAACAGGATCGGCATGGTCGTCTTCAGCATGCCGATGAGTCCCCAGTGCGATTGCCACGTTTCGGCATCGGCGATGATTACTCTTCCCCGCGATGGCATGCCGACGGCCAATTCGTCGGCCACCCCCTCAGAGAAGGTGCCTCCGGAAAGCGCAAACGGCGCGGATCGCGCACCCAACTCCACGAGTTCCCAACCTTCTGGAGGGCCTAAGAGGTCGTTTCCTCGCGCTGCGGTCAGCACTCGCGCTAACTCCGCGGGCCTCGCGGCAACCACTGCCCAGCCTGGCCACCGATCCCATCGGGGCGCTGGCAACGTCACTGAAATTTTGAGGTCTGCCGGTGACGTTGGCACGCCCACCTGCACACGATTGCCCAGCCAGTGGCCACCACCCGGTCCAATGTTCGGATCGAACTCCGCTGACGCTCCCCCAGCAAGGGCATGTTCCTGTCGGTCTGGCAATCGCAGGACGAGGCGCGAGTCGCACAGGACCGCGAGCGATTGGACACTCGAACCCAACCTGCATGCTGTGAGAACGAGATAGCACCCAGCCCGTCCGCCCTCACGCAGGATCGCAGTCACGAGCTCAGTGAAAGCGTGGGCGTACTGCTCCGGATAGCTACCGAGAAGCGCATCAATGTCGTCAATCAGCACTATTCGTTTGCTGGTATCGCCTCTGCGGATGGCCGCAAGTCGTCCGGCGATGGAATCCCAGGCGCCCTCTTGGTCGCGAGGGACAGTCTCGACCACGCCTTTATCATCCGCAGCAACCAGCGCCGTGAGCAGCCCAGTTTTGCCCGAGCGATGCGCGCCGACCACCAACAGGCTCCCGTGGATTTCGGTCCGGTATGACGCAGGAGCCTGTCGTTGCTCCCGGGGAATGTCGGCAAGACCGAAGATCAGCCCGTCACCGCTTTGATCGAGCTCTTCCAGACGGATCAGCGGTGGTAGCGGGTCGCACCAGGGCCGACGTGGCTTGAGGCCTGCTCCGTCGCCACCGTTCGCACCTTTGGCCCACATCCGGGTGACCCTTTCACTGTCTTCAGGGCGGGCGAGCGCCACCTGGGCACCCTGCGGTTCCCCTCCGGACACGCACAGCAGCGCTCGCCCGAGCGGGTACCGCGGCAGTTCTGCGGCAGCAGCAGTACCAATCACGGCGATGCTGTCCGAACGGTTGTTGACGCGGAGCGAAACCCGCAGGGTGCAGTTGGCGAGCACTGCGTCTCGCACGACACCGGCCGGGCGCTGAGTACACAGGATGAGGTGCACGCCAAGAGACCGACCTCGGGCCGCCACATCGGCGAATAGCTCGTGTAGCTCAGGAAAATCCTGCATCATAGCTGCGAACTCGTCGACGACGATCACGAGCCTCGGCAGCGTGTGTCGTTGTGGTAGCTGCTCGATCGACCGTACGCCTGCATCTGCGAGCGCTCGCTCGCGATAGCGCAACTCTGCCTTCAGGCTGGTGAGCGCCCTGTGAGCAGTGTGGTCGTCCAGATCCGTAATGACGCCAACACAGTGTGGGAGATTTTGCACGGCCGTGAAGGAGGCACCGCCCTTGAAATCGACCAGCAGGAAAGTCACGACATCCGGTGGAAACTGTGCAGCCATCGCCAGCACCCAACTCACGAGCAATTCGCTCTTACCACTGCCGGTTGTGCCACCGACGATGGCATGCGGCCCGTCTGTGACGAGGTCAAGAGTTATCGGGCCCGCTGAACCGCTGGCCGGTGTGCAGGCGAGGGAGCCGCGAAGCGTGTCCGGGAGGACGCCGGCGTTCCGCTCGAGGTCGACCTCAGGGTAGAGCATTCCGAACTCGAGGCTCTCTGGAATATCCGCAGTGCTGTTCACCAATCCTGCAGCCTCGGCTGCCGCGGAGAGGGACCTCGCGAAAGCACGGGCTTGTTCGAGCGACACGAGCTCTGGCATCAGAATCGCGTCGGCAGTGCAGGAAGGTTGCGGCAGCACCCGGACGGAGGAAACCCCATCGACATGAAACACGACTCGGCACGCTCTCGGCAGGGCGTCGACCGTGGGCGCGCAGGCGATCAGCACGGACACGTCCCCGGAACCGGGCCCACTTGAAGCGCGCTCATTTTCCTCGCCGCGGTGGCCGAACGTTCTGCGGCGGTGAAACTCCACACTCGTGGCCGCGCTGCTAGTTGCCGTGAGTGTGGCCATCTCGTGCGGAAGTAAAGCTAACCAGTCTGTGCCCACTGCTCCCGTCACCAGAATCCCGTAGTCGGCAGGTGACAGGGCATTCGCCAACTGGAGGACGAGACCCCTGGCACAGGCGGCAGAGAGCACGGCTGGACCGCACACACCGATTCCCCGTCGAGCGTCCAATACAATCGGTGCCCCCTCCACAAACTCGACCTGTCTTCGCAGCGAAGCCAACTCCCTCCGAAGGTCGACCAGGACCTCTTCGGTCGAGCCGGAGTCGCCTACATCGAACCCGAGTGCACTGCGGAGTCGCCCAGACCCTGCGACAACCGGGAGAGGCAACGTCAGGCTCCCTCGCCACCGCTCCGAATCGCGCTGGGATGCTGCGGCAAGCGCTCTCAGGTTCCGGTGCTCTTCCCACAGAGCTGCACGCTCCTCGCGGTGCCCCCGCACAATCGCCTCGCGCAGCTGCCCCACCTCGACTCCGAAGCGTTTCCGCTCCCGCGCCTGACTGCGCCGGTTCTGAAGTGCGGCATCACCGAGGCTTGCTAGTGCGACAAGCGGACCCAACAGGGCGAATACAAGCACATAGGGCGAGCGCATGATGGCCCAAAGCGCAACAGAGCCTATGACCGGGGCAATGGTCGCGATAAACGGGAAGGATCTCGGTGGTGATGCCTGCGGCAGCCGCGGCAATCGCAATCTGGGCGCCGCATCCAACTGGGAAACCGCAGGCCCAGCAATGGCAGCAGAATCGTCAGGTGCACTCACGCACACAGCTAATCAATACCTGTGGCCTACTCCCGAAGTACAGTGAGCCATTCTGGACTACTGCGAAAAAAAGTAGCGGTCGAGGAGTAGTCGCGCCTCAGCTGACGATGAAGAACTGTTCGCCGATCTCAACCCGGGTGCCGCGCACGACGCGATAGCGCCGGTCTGCCAGGCAGCGCACCGGGTCGCCTTCAGGTTCACGAACGGTCGAGCCGTTGCCGGAAAAACGGTCCTTGATCCAAAACGCGCCCGCCTCCTGGCCGAACTCGAGATGGGTTTTGGACACCGATCGGCTTGGATCAAGAACTCGCACCAGATGATCGAAGTATTCCGACGGCTCGGGTTTCGGGTTGCGCCCAATTAGCCCATTGCCATAAACAGTAAAGCTCTCGCCGGTGCTGAACTGCAGCACGAAGCGGGCTCCGGCATTGCGCTTGCTCACGATGCGAGTTGCTTCCACGTCGTCAACGTTGTCGCCAGAGTTCCAGGGAAGAGCAGGGCTGTGCTGTTGAGGGCTGTGCTGTAGAGGGCTGTGCCGTTCGGCCTTCACGACAATCGAGGGCGCCATCGCGGTGTCAGCGACCTGCGCGTCGCGCTCGACCTGCACTGCCTCGATGATGACGGTGTCGCGCGGGCGACTGAAATGATCACTGGCGGATCGCGTGACATACCCGCACTCACCGCAGAAGATGTCATCCTCTCCCAGCTCAGCTCCACACTGTTCGCACGTCACGCCCAAGTCGACTAACGCTGGTGCGGCCACGTTCTGAACGATGCTCTCCGACACAACCGCTCGGCCGCACTCTCCGCAGAACAGCGCGCCGTCAGGCAGCTTCGTATCGCAGTACGTGCATTTCACCGTGGGCACCCTCTATCGCTTGAACAGGCTCTTGACACTATAACCACCGAGCGAACGCACAGAAATCAGGACCTTGATCCGCTGCCAGCGACTCAGCTCGGCGCCAAGGGAAATCCGCAACTCGTCGACGGAACGCCATACCTGCAATACCTCCTCGTTATCAGGCTCGCCTGACGAGAACACTGCCCGGTCGGCCACCGAGGCGAGGACAAGGGGCTGCATCCCTCCCACGACGGCAGCGACCTCTGTGCGGGTCGGTGCCGGCGGAATCGGATATCCATGATCAAGCACAGAATCCTCGAACTCCCGCCACCCGCCACTGACCCGCTCCACAGCGAGCGGAGCGCGTCGGCGAAGAATCCGACGGCGGTGTTTAGCTACGATGATCGCGAGGAACGGTGCGAGCACGATCGCGATGGCGAGGATCGACCATCCCGCGATGACTAACGCTGCGAACAAGATCGCGAGCAGCGCATTCTCGACCGCCGGATTCTCCTGCGTGCTGTCGGGTGGAGTCTGAACGTTGTCTGCCTGCGGCTGCTGCGGAGGCGGCTGTACTGGCGACTGCGGCCGGGCGATCTGGGTCGGATCCTGAGGCTGTTCATCGGGGATCTTTCGCACAGCAGGCGTGGGATCGACGGAGACCCAGCCAAACTGTGCCGTATCCACTTCGATCCACGCCGAAATGTCACTGCCCTGAACCCTCGTCGGACCTGCTGCCGCGATGTTCGGCACAAAACCGAAAACCACCCGCGCGGGAAAGCCCAACTGCCTCGCCATGAGAGCCGCCGTCACGGCGTACTGTTCCTGATCACCGATCATGCGCTGGTCGGTGAGTAGCTGGGTAATCCTGTCCGCGGCGTGTCCGGAGCGGCTAAACGGTTCGTCTGGAGAGACCCCGTGACTGATGTAGCCATTCTCCTTGAGCCCTGCCACGGCGGCTGCGAGCCGGGCGCCTGCACCGGAAATGCCATTCACATACTCATCCAGCGTCGTCAACAGCGCATCTGGAATGACACCGAGCTGTGGCACAGTCGCGGTTCCCGGCTGCACAGTACCCAATTGAGAGGGTGAAGGTTGCGCCGGAATTACTGACGTGAGCGTGTAGGAATCACCGGTTGTCAGCGGTCGCACAACCGCTGCCGTGCCGCTGTTGTCGTTGTAGTAGAAAGAGTCGCGGAGATTTCCGGCCCTCGTCCCACTGAAATCGATGTGTTCCAGCTTCCCTACCGTGGGTACCCAGACGCCGGCGTAGTCATCGATCCTGACATCCATTGTCACCCGCGTACCGCGAACGGCGGACTGGTCGAATCGATACGGAACTCTCGTGAACGAACCGGATGCCGCATTGGCCTGCCCATTGCCCACCGAATAGACGATTCCGTCATAGCTGTCCAGGGTGGCGATCCGGATGCGGGCTCCGGCTGGCAATCCCGTTACGGTGAGCATCGGACTGGTCGCAGCTGGCGCCTTCTCATAGCTGCGGAATGAACTCAGGGGGCTCGGATACGCCAGCGGATCAAACGGCTGGACCATTGCCGACCTCAATACCTGGCGCTGTCCTGACGGCGGGGCGAGCACAGATGCGGCCGCGCCGGATGTCGCCGCGATGGCCAAGACGAGAGCCGCACCCATGATGGTGCGAACACCAGAAAATACGCGCCTACGCGAGACGGGGCCGTCCGTACTACCGACACGGGCGAGAAGCCTCATCGCCTCCCGCCTGGCATACCACCTCCGCCATGCCAACCACGCCAGGACCGTTGCGACCAGCCCCAGTGCGAGAGCGCGAGGCCACGTAGCGAAATCGGGACCGAGCGCAATCCCCACGATGAAGAACACCACAGGAGCCAAGACCGCGAGGCCGCCACGCCTCGCTCTGAGCGCAACGGACAGGCCGATGACAACGCTCAGAAGGACGAGCACGAATGCTGGCACCAACAGTGCCTGATAGCTTCCCACCGGGAGTGTGATGGTCAGCAGTTGTTTCCAGCCAAGGGCTGCACCACTCAGCAGCGATAACAATCCTTCACCGGTCGGCAGTACGCCGTAGAGTGCGCTGCCAGGCACGGCCAAAGGCACGCCGAACAGGAGGAACACCCCCAGCGATGCCAAAGCCATGACAAAGCCAGGCCAACGAAAGACCGCCCCAAGGATTGCAATGGCGGTGCTGACCACCATTGTCACCACAACCAGGACTATGAGCTGCGTACTGTAGTAAATCGGCCAGAGCGTGGCCGAAGCGAGCGCGATGGCCACCCACATCGCCGCGGTGTTAACCAGGACGAATCCGGGGTGGAGCGAGCCGGATGACCTCACGCTGCCGCCGATCGTGCCAACGATTTGCGAAGATCTTCGAGAAACCCGATGGTGAGCACGCTGAGACCGGAAACGCGTCTCAGGCCGGGTACCGTGTCTGGATCGCAGACGATAGCGACCACTTCGACCCCCAGAGGAAAACGTGTGGATGCCGCCCGCAACTGGGCTGGAGTCGGCAGCGAGCCGCAGATGAGAAAGGCTACCGATATCCCGCTTACCTGCTCCGCAGTCACTCTCGCGACGTCCAGGATCGCGAGCGACGACTCTGCCGATTCCACAGCTGCAAGGTCGTCAAGCAGGCGGGAACTGCTGACCGTGCTGAGTCGTTGCACCGCAAGGACCTTGCGCTTGGCGAACTCCGGGGTCCGCTCGCTCGCGACGACGGATACCGTCCTTGCATCCCGAATCGCCCGCGCGCCGAGCGATCCAGCGACGCTCACAGCCATTTCGAATTCGTCATCGCTGGCATAGTCGGACGAGGCGAGGCTCAGCGCAATGACCAGGTGACTGCGCCTGGTCTCCTCAAACTGACGCACCATGTATGTGCCCGTCTTCGCCGTACTCTTCCAGTGGATATTGCGCTGCTCATCCCCCGGGACGTACTCGCGAAGGGCATGAAACGACACATCGCTGTTACTGAGGTCGCGGGTCGGATTGCCCTCAAGATCCCGAATCAGGCCGGTACTGGTACTCGGGATGCCGATCGTTCTGGGATGCACGAACAGCTCGACCGTGCCGGTCCAGAACAGTTCCCGGCGCACAAGACCAATCGGGTCAGCCTGCACTGTTCGCACCGGGCCTACCGTGAGCACCCCTCGCCTAACCGTGGGGATGTCAAACTCGTGTTTGGCGGTCACCTTCGCCCCGAGTCCTGGCAGCGCCAGCTCTGCGAGGCCGGCCCCGACAGGGATTTCTACCTTCGCCCCTGTGAGGCGGTGGCGGGTTGGGTTCGTCATTGTGACGACGCCACGTGCGGTCTCCCCAGCCACGACCCTGCTGTGTGGGACGGACATGGTAACAACAAAGGCGCGTTTTCGAAACAGGTATGCGGCCGCGACGACCAGCAGTACGAATCCCGAATACGCCGCGACCACGAGTTCCAGCCAAGACAACCCATAGCCGAACGCGAACGCGACGGGAACGAGCACCGCGACGGACCACCCGAGGGGTGTAATGACCGCAGAGGCTGCCTTCCACCACAAGGAAAGCAGCCTGCGTGCGCCCGCGGTCGCGCGGACAATGGCAATGACGACATCCGCCACGATTCCCGTGCGGTCGCCGACAATCCGCGTGCGTGCGTTGCTGAGGCCTTCGGTAGCTGTGGTGTGGGTGGTGTCGAAGCGCGCGGATCTCGTCGAGACGGAGGTGCGGACCGATCGTCCGCTGGTCCGCGTGGAACCCGCTCTGGTGTTCACACCGCTTGCCTGTCGCTAGGTGGCGGTGTCTCGATCAGTATCTGGCTGATAATGCTTGAGGGTGTGACGCCCTCGAATTCTGCCTCGGAATCGAGCACAAGACGATGGGAAAGCACTGGCTCCGCGAGCGCCTTGATGTCGTCCGGGATGACGTAGTGTCTCCCGTTCGCTGCAGCGAGCGTTTTTGCCGTGCGAATGAGCGCGAGTGCACCCCGTACGCTCACCCCCAATCGAACCTCTACGGTCGTCCTGGTCGCATCCACAAGCCTGGAGACATAGTCGTTAATGGACGGGTCAACATGCACGGTCCGCGCGAGAGCACCCATCTCGACAATGGTCTCGGCCGTGACGATTGACGGAACCACGACCTCGTGTGCCTTGGTTCCCGCACCCTCAAGAATCCTCACCGTCGAAGCATGGTCAGGATAGCCGATCGATGCCTTCATGATGAAACGGTCAAGTTGAGCCTCTGGGAGTCGGTAGGTTCCGGCCTGCTCGATCGGGTTCTGAGTGGCAATAACCATGAAGGGCGCACCAACGTCGTGAGTAACTCCGTCGACGGTGACGTGCCCCTCCTCCATCACCTCGAGAAGTGCAGCCTGTGTCTTTGGGCTTGCTCGGTTAATCTCGTCTGCTAACACGATGTTGGCGAAGATCGGTCCACGATGGAACTCGAAACTTCCGGAGCGCTGGTCGTAGATGCTGACCCCGGTGATGTCGCCAGGAAGGAGATCCGGAGTGAACTGGATGCGGTTGTTGGCACCGTCGACACTCTGCGCCATGGCCCTGGCCAGGGAGGTCTTACCGGTGCCTGGAAAGTCTTCCAAAAGGAGGTGACCTTCGCTCAGCAGCGCCGTGAAGGACAACTTGACCACGAAAGTCTTGCCCAACAGGACCTGGTCGACGTTGGCAACCAGCCGGTTGAAGATCTCCGAGAACCAGCTGGCTTGCTCGGGTGTCATGGTCATTGCTCTACCCCTTGATGGATTCGGTCGAAATGTCTGTACTCACGGCGTGCAGTCAACTGGTCCCCCTTGCCCCGGGTCAGTGTAATTGATGCCGTTCGCGGTCGCCGTAACAGTGGCTTGGACCACGACCTGGGTCGCGTCTGCGGGTGCGGGGGCGGAGTATGACGTCCACATCGCATCCCAGTTGCCTATACCCAAATTAGGATGATAATACTTCACCTTATAATTAACTGTCACCGCCCCGACGAAGTTGGTCGGGTTGATGAAAGCCACTTCGCCGCCTGCCATGCACCCCTGAATCGACGCGCGCGTGTCGACAGGGATCCGTGTTATCACACTCGAGGCGGGCCCACAGAAGTTGTCACTTGAATCTCTGCAACCGCGGAACTCGACAGTGACGGAAGTGCCGTACACGCTCGAGTCACCCGCCGAGGTGAGCCACTGCAGCGGCGCGACGTCCACCCAGGCAGCACCGTTCAGCCTGTATTGGTATTTCTCTGCGGTGCCAGAAGCGACCGAGAAGCTGCCGCCCGCCTGGATGTCGTACTGACCCGAGACACCGTGAGGTTGGATGCTGGCGGAACCGTGCGCGGCTCCAGGCGCCCTCAGACTCGTAGCGACGGCGGACACGGTGGGGGTGCAATAGAGCCCGTTACTCGCACTGACCACGTAGAAGTATCGGCTTCCCTCTCTCGCTGTGGTATCTGTCCATGGCGAGCTCACCCCGGCACTGCCGCCTGGCGGGCAGCCTGCTGGCACCGCATCACCCTCAGTGAATCGGGTGATCTTGTAGTCAATCGTCGACCCTCCGTTGGGATCGCTCGCACCCCAGGTAACCTGCATGTTCCCGGTCGCCGGATCGCTGATCGCGCTCACGCCTCCAGCTGCCTGGCTGGGCGGCCCCACCGTCGTAACCGCGACTGCTGCGCTGCGGTTCCAGTCGGCTTGGCTTGCAACCTGTGCGCCGTTGCGCGCGTACACCGTGACCGGGTATGAAACGCCCGTCGAAAGTTCGCCCCCTGAGTTTGAAAACGCATACGAGGATGCATCCGCCGCTACATCAACGCTGACACCTCCGATTACGACGGTGTACCCCACGAGAGAACTACCCCCCGCAGGAACTGAGCCGCCGGCCCAGTTCACTGCAATCGAGCCGCCGGCAGGAGCGTCACTTGTTGCTGCGAGGGAGGTGATGGTGGGCGCGGACGGAAGAATGTCAGACCACACCGAACTGCCGAGGGCGCCGGGATCAGACGTTCCAATTGCGTTGGTCGCTGTGACCGAAATTCGTATGGCGTTGCCCGGCCCGTTCCCGGGTGTGGGGATGTCGCATCCTGACGTAACTTGGCATTTGGTCGTCCCGACAACCGCGCCGGTGTCCGCACGTACCGCGGTAACGTCGTATCCGGTAACTGGCGAATTGTTGAACTGTGCCGCGGTCCAGGTGATTCGCACGACCCGATCGCCGAAGGACACCTCCCTGACGCCAGTAGGTGCATCTGGCCGATCCTGCACCGACACGGTAACCGTCCCCCAGACATAGCGCTCCTGGTCTCCCGTAGCATCGGCCACCTGGTACTGGATGTTCGTGTCCCCGGGCTGTGCGGAAGTGCCGACCGTCACAGTGAGTTTGCTGTTGTCCGCGTTCGGCGCAATTGCCATCCCGGCTGGAATGGAGTCACCGCCCAATCCGCGAATCGCGATCACCCTGAGCGGCGTGCCGGGGAATGGATTGGTTGCCGCATCGTTGGCGAGCACATCAACCGTCTTGGTCTGGCCACGCGGCACGATCACAGTGTCGGCCGCGGGCGACGCCAATGGCCTGCTTGATGCCACGACGTCCAGTTCAATCCGACCGGAC
>JBDTIM010000041.1:0-17917 GCA_039936355.1 Lacisediminihabitans sp.
CCCTGTCGCCAAGAACAGCAAGCTCACTGCGGTGATCCAGAAGGCGCTGCAGTCGATGGTCGACGACGGCAGCTACACGAAGGTGCTTGCGAAGTGGGGCGTCGAGAGCGGCGGACTCACCGAGATCACCATCAACGCTGCCTCGAAGTCCTAGCTCGCCACGTAGCGTCCGCGCCGACGTCGTCTAGTCGGTGCGGGCGCTACGCTGCCTGCAACTGCAACCAGAGAAGCAGTCTGGTTTCCGGGTCCTCTAATCGCAGCCCGAACACTGGCTCGATGCGGGAGAGGCGGTATCGCACGGTGTTTGCATGCAGGCCGAGCCGCGCTGCCGTCTCAATCGCGTTGCCATTGCACTCCAAATAGGTGCGGATCGTCTCCTCGAAGAAAGTTCCTTTGGCCGAGTCATGTTCGCTAATCCGCGTGGCGAAGTCTCCCGGTAGGTGGCCGGATGCGCGCAGCGCCGTCACGATCTGACGCAGTTGCAGACGAGGACCGAGCGAGTGCAGGTTCGCCACGATGTCGTCCGAATCGACGCGCACACGCTTCTCGTCGAGATCCCGCAGCAGCATCGCCAGCACTGCCTCGGCGTCCAGCCGCGACTGCTCGATGCCCGCGAGCGCACTCACGCGCCCGAACCCGGCCAGCACTGGACGCGACACAAGACGCCTGGTGTGATGGGCGATCCGCAGGATCTCGTCGTGCTGGAATGCCTCAGAGCTCTTCGCACTCTGCGGGAGGACGATGTAGACAATGTTGTCGGCGAGACCGCACACCGCGGTCGGGAGCCAGACCGCACATGCGGTGCGCACCGTGTCGAACAGCAGCAGGCTGGACTGCAGGATGTCCGCTGCAGTTCCGGTTGCCTCTCCCGCGGTCATCGCGACGACCCGCACAGCGTCGGCAGAGATCCCAAGCTGCACCGCCACCAGTTCCGCGCGGTCAGGCTCGAACAGGAGCGGCTTGACAAGGTCAATTTGTCTTGCCCTGCCTGAGTCGTGAGTGGTTCTGCGATGCAAAAGATGGATGGCTGCGACGTTCGCGGCCTCGAGCAGTACCCGCGTCATGTCCGGATTGTTGCTGTTCTCGGTGTTGATCACCCAGAGGGAGCCGAGCACAACGCTCCCGGCTCGGATTGCCACGGCGGACCGGGTGAACGAGTGCTCTCCGGGCGCGACACTCACGACCTCACGTGAGGCGTGTACCCGACGATAGTCGGCATCATTCTGTGCGGTGTGCGGCACATGGAGTTGAAGGATTGACCTGCGCCTGGTGTCGTCGATCGGCTGTTCGGGCAGTGTCGAATACGCCAGTACGTTTTGGTCGGGATCGGCCACGGCCACCGCACCGCCGACCAGAGAGGCTACCGCGTGCGCGAGCTCGAACAGGTCACCGGGGCGGATGTCGATCAGGGCGAGGCGGGATTGCCCACGGGGCACGATCGCGGCGGCAACGATCTGTGTGAGCTGGTCCCACGGCACGGAATCGGATGCCCGCAGCAGCGCAATGCCGGCGGAGCGCGCGGCCTGGCGCAGTTCCGCATCCGCAGCACCGTGCGCCTTATAGACCAGCGCCACGTAGCCAGCCTCCCTCAGCTCCGAGAACAGGGCGGGCAACCGCTCCCCTGACAGCGGGATGCCGATGGCGAGGGCGACGGCGCCGGGGAAACGGGCTACGGGCTCCGATCGGTCATAGAGAACCGCCCCAGACACTGTCTGCTGCTCGCCAGCCGGTGATTCGACGAGGCTTGCCACTGCCATTCCGATGCCCTGGCTTAGCTCGGCCAGGGTAGGCAGGTGGTAGTCGTCGCTCGCTGTAATCGTGCGCGGTGTTTTCGGCGTTTTCTTGACAGACATCGTTGCTGCACCCTCCACGAGGTCTTGGTACTTCGTCACGATCAGACCCGGCATCCTTCGTCTAATTATCCATAGAGTACGGGGGTTTGCGATCCTAGGCTGACCGGCAGGATATCGACGCAAAAGGAACCACACGCAATGAAGCTCAGCGACGTCAGGCAGCTTGTCCAGGTGAAGCTGCCGGTTCTTTCACGAAAACGTCGCGTGTTGAAGGACGCCTTCAACGTCGACGAGTACCGCAGCGCCGCCAAGCGGGTCCTCCCCCCTGGCATCTTTGACTACCTGGATGGCGGGGCAGAAGACGAGGCGACGCTCCGGCGCAATCGCACGGCCTTCGACCGCTGGGGCCTCATGCCGTCCTGGGGTCCGGTCACCGGACCAGACACGAGCACAACACTGCTCGGGCGTAGCGCGGCATTACCGTTCGCACTCACTCCGACCGGTGCAACCAGGCTGTTTCACCCCGAAGGCGAACTCGCCGTCGCGAGGGCGGCCGAGGCAGCGCACATCCCCTACGCTCTGGCCGGACTCAGCACGGTGTCCCTGGAGGCTGTGGCGAAGCAGTCCCCCGCGCTCGACCGCTGGTTCAACTTCGGACTGTCGTCAGATCCCGGCTATCTGAAGGCGAAGCTGGACCGGTGCACGGCGAACGGGTTCCACACGCTCCTACTCAGCGCAGACACGCGCGCTCTCGGTTCCCGCGAACGCGACCAGCGGAACGGGTTCACTGCTCCCCCAGCACTGACCGCCACCGCGTTGTTTGGGATCGCGCGCAGGCCCGGCTGGTGGGTGCATTTCTTGCTGGCCGACGGCATCCGCTTCCCCAACCTCGACCCGAACGACAAAGACAGTTCGATGGTCACTCCGTCAATGTGGCAGCAGATTCTTGGGCATTCAGACGCGAGCAGGGGTTGGGACGATTTCGAGGCGCTGCGTGCACTCTGGCCCGGCAAGATTGTGCTGAAGGGCATCGTGAATCCGGATGACGTGGCCAGGGCCGCGAGCATTGGCCTTGATGCGGTGCAGCTCAGCAACCACGGCGGACGTCAACTAGACCAGATGCTCAGCCCGATGGATGTGCTCGAGGAGTCACGCCAACGCGTCGGCGACAGCATTGAAATCTTCGTCGACTCCGGTATCCGTCGCGGCAGTGATATCGCCAAGGCACTCGCGCTCGGAGCGGACGCCTGCTCTATCGGCCGCCCATACCTCTACGGTCTCGCCGCCGCCGGCTCAGCAGGCGTCAGCCATGTCATAGAAATTCTGGCCGAGGAACTTCGGCGCACAATGACGCTCCTCGGCGTCTCCACGGTCGAGGAACTGAAGCGGCGCGGTCCGACGCTCGTGCGCGAGATCCGTCGCTGACCGGCCAGATCCGTATCCCGGCGCGTTCAATATCCGGTGAACTCCTCGGTACGGATGTCGTCGTCGTCGATGCCTGCATCGTTCAGCAGGGTGCGCATCGCCGTGACCATCCCTGCGGGACCGCACAGATAGTAAATGGGTGCGGTCATGTCATCGACGTAGCGGGCAATCATGTCCTTGTCGATGAATCCGGTCTCTCCGTCCCAACCTTGTGCAGAAAGTTCCGGCTTCGTCATGGTTGGCACGAAGGTAAAGCTCTCGTTCGTTGCGGCCGCGTCGTAAAACTCGTCCATGAAGGCGGCATCCTCCGGGCGCTTATTGGAATAGAACACGACGATCGTGTGGCCGGTTGCGTCGTGTCCGGACTGTAGCACTATGCTCCGCACCGGGGTGGAACCGATCCCGCCGGTGAGGAAGACCGCGGGACGCTTCGTGTTGTTGTGCAGAGTGAATGAACCGTACGGGGCATCCAACTCCAGCTCGGTACCAATTGGTAAATCTTTGAGGACTCGTTTAAACGCGGTGTCCCGCAGCCGAGTGGTCGCCATGAGTACTGATTCAAACGGTGCGCTGGACAGCGAGAAGCCGCGGATGTTTCCTTCTTTATCGGTTTCCGGCGGCGATAGCAGGGTGTAGTCGGCAAATTGGCCGGCTTTGTACTCGAATCCGGCAGGCTTCTCGAAGTGGAACGACATGGTTCCCTCCGCAGCTTCTATTTTCTTAAGCAACTTTGTTCTTGGTAGTGACATCGTGAGTCCTCGTGTAGGTGATCGTTATTCTGCATCGGTCCCGATGCCGGGAGTCTGCGCTAGTACTATTTAGCCGCGATGGTCGCCAGCAGACTCTTCCACGAGTCTTTGAAAGCGTTGGCCCCGTCTTTTTGGAGTTGTTCTGCGAGCGCCCGGGAGTCGATGCCCATTCCGGAAAAGGAGGCCAGGGTCTTTTCGGCTTCGACGCCATCGACAGGCATGCTCTCGTTTATCGTCCCGTGGTCGGCGAACGCGTGCAGCGTTTTTTCCGGCATTGTGTTGATGGTGAACGGCGCCGCCAGAGCCGCAACATACAGCGTGTCGGGCGCATCCGGATTCTTCGACGAGGTCGAGGCCCAGAGCAACCTTTGGGGTCGAGCCCCCTCGTTGGCCAGACGTTGCCACCGTGGCGAGTTCACAAGTTCTCGGTATGCGAGATACGTCTGGCCGGCCACCGCTATTCCGAGCCGATCCTGTAACGGCGCGGGAACCTTGTCTGCCACCGCTTTATCCCACCGGCTGATGAACACCGACGCGACCGAATGAACGGCCGGGTTCAGTCCAGCTTCGACCCGGCGCTCGATGCCCCGCAGGTAGGCCTCCGCCGCGGCCTGATACTGATCAGCCGAGAACAGCAGGGTCACGTTAATCGGTATCCCGGCGAATGTGCACTCTTCGATAGCCTGCACGCCTTCCGGGGTGCCTGGAATCTTGATGTAGACGTTTGGTCGGTCCGCCTTGGCGTGTAACAGCGCAGCCTGCTCAATTGTGGCGGCCGTGTCGTTCACCAACACTGGCGACACCTCCAATGACACCCATCCGTCAACACCATCGGTTCTCTGGTGGACGGGCGCAAACAGGTCGGCAGCCCGACGCAGATCGGTCAGCGCCAACTCAAAGAACACGTCTTCATCTGAGGCACCGGCCGACTTTTGGGCGAGGATCTCGACGTCGTAGTCTGTACCACCCTCGATGGCTCTGTCGAAGATGGTCGGATTGGAGGTGAGGCCGGTGATCGAAAAGTCGGCGATGTAGCCGGCCATGGTTCCCTCATCCAGCAGTCCGCGGGTGATGTTGTCCAGCCATAGGCTTTGGCCGGATTCGTGCAGCTTTTGCGTCGCTTTCATCGTTGTTCCTCATATGCGTCTCTGCGAATGTTAATGATCTAGTGTTCAACCAGCTGTGTGGCGGCCGCGGCAATGTGCGAGGCGGAGATCCCGGCCACGTCGAGCAGTTCAGCGGGCTTGCCGGAGGTCGGCAAATCTTTCACTGCGAGCAGCGCAACGTGCAGCGCTGGCACGTCAGCATCAGCAAGGGATTCCAGAACGGCACTGCCGATGCCTCCTTCTGGATAGTGGTCTTCGGCCACCACCAGGCGGCTGCCAGTGACTCGACATGCTTCGATCAGGGTGTCCCGGTCGATGGGTTTGATGCTGTAGAGATCGATGACCCTGGCGCTGATCCCGGAGCTGGCGAGTTGGTCGGCCGCGGCCAGGCACTCGTGCAGCGTCACGCCGGCACCAATCAGGGTGACGCGATCGTTCGGTGTGGAGCGTAGCGTTTTCGAACCACCGACGGTGAATTCCTCGTCGGGGCCGTAGATGACCGGGTAGGCGCCGCGGGTGGTGCGCAAATACACGATGCCGTCGGTATGAGCCATCAGTGCTGTCAGCCTGGCGGTAGAAACCGCATCAGATGGGTACAGGATCACAGATCCATGCACCGCCCGTAGAGAGGCAATATCTTCCAACGCCATCTGCGATGGACCGTCCTCACCGATTTCTACTCCGGCGTGGGAACCCACCAGGCGAATGTTCACCTGGGAGACCCCGGCCATCCTGATGAAATCGAATGCGCGTGAGAAGAACACGGCGAATGTTGATGCAAATGCGACATAGCCGCGCACTGCCAGGCCAACCGCAGTGGCCACTAATTGCTGCTCCGCGATATAGACCTCGAAGTAACGTTCCGGCGCGACCTTCTCGAACTCTTCCGCGTGCGTGGAGTTGCCGACCTCGCCGTCGACCACCACAACTTCGGGGAGGGCAGCCAGCGCGGCGATAGCCGCACCGAACGCCACTCGCGTTGCCACCTTCTCGCCGAGTTGGTAACTGGGCAGGCTCACCGCAGCTTCTGGGTCGGGGGTGATCGCAGGCTCTAACGGCTGCGGATGCTCGGTCGTGACGTGCAGGTTGGTGACTCCGCCCAGAGCAGCGATGGCACGCTCGGCCATCTCCGGCGGCAACGCCTTGCCATGCCAACCGTTCTTGTTCTCGATCTCGGGGACTCCTTTGGCTTTGATGGTCCGCGCCACCAGCACGGTCGGCACATCTGAGGACGCCCGCGCCTCGGCTAGAGCCCCGTCGATCGCCTCGACGTCGTGTCCATCGATGATCAGTGGACGACAACCGAAGGCCTCCACCCGGGCCGCGTAACGGTCCACATCCCATTCCAATTCGGTCGGTCCACGTTGACCGAGGCGATTCACGTCCACGATGGCGGTGAGGTTCCCGAGTTTGTAGTAGCTGGCCTTATCGAGCGCCTCCCAGATGGAGCCTTCCGCAGTCTCGCTGTCTCCGCACAGAACCCAAGTGTGGAACGGAAGCTGGTCGAGATATTTGCCCGCCAGCGCAACACCGACTGCGTCGGGTAGCCCCTGACCCAGTGAGCCAGTGGCAACGTCCACCCACGGCAGAACCGGTGTGGGATGACCCTCAAGGCGAGCCCCGAGCGTTCGGTACGTGTTGACCAATTCGTCTTCGTCGACCACGCCCACAGCCCGAAACATCGAGTACAGCAGCGGGGATGCATGTCCCTTGGAGAAAATCAGGTGATCGTTGTTTGCCTGATGGGGCTGATCCCAGTCGTAGTGCAGATGCCCGGCCAACAGGACTGCCATCAGGTCCGCCGCCGATAAGGATGATGTCGGATGTCCGGAGCCGGCCTTGGTACTGCACCGGATCGAATCCACTCGCAACTGGGCCGCGAGCCGTCGTGCAAAGTCAATTTCGTTCTGGTTCATGATTCGTCTTCTTCATTTTCTCGGTTGTTGGGGGTGCATCGCAGTGATGCTCCGTCAGGTTGGACCGACTGGGTCAGTGGTTTTCTGTCGGTCTGAACGATCCCAACCGGAACGACACGGAGCCAGCCGAAGCCGACCGGAAACAACACAGCTGTCGATACTTGCCGGGTCTCCGAGAGTGAGCGAAGCGCTCTAGCCAGTCAGGACAACATTTCTGCTGCCGACCGACTCTTGTGAGAACGTCTCGTTTTCCAAGGTTGCTCCCCGGTAATCGTGCGGGATGAACCGCAATCGGGGATTGGGGCAACATCTCCACGGTATGTCTCGACCAATTCGGAGTCAACGACCGGTCAAGTATCCACAGTCCACGTACAGGTGGCTCCCAGACTGACCGCACGCTGTGAGAGTCGCCGCCATCATTGCTTTTGGCCACTGGCGCATTAGCGTGGAAGAGATGGGTCCTGTCGCAGCAGTGACGGAGTCAAGCCCACACCTGAGCGATGAAGACCCCGCCGTCAGCGACGAGAGTACGACACAGACGGACGGGAAGAAGCATCATGCAATTAGGAATGATCGGGCTCGGACGAATGGGCGCCAACCTGGCGCGTCGGCTGATGCGCGACGGCCACGAGTGTGTCGTCTATGACCCCAACCCAGACACGGTCACAGCGCTGTCAGCAGAAGGTGCAACGGGTGTCAATTCGGTGCAGGAACTGGCATCCAAGCTCACCGCACCACGAGCGGTATGGGTGATGGTTCCGGCCGGAGAGATAACGCAGTCCGTCATCGACGAGCTCGCAGTAAAACTGGAAGCCGGGGACACGGTCATCGATGGTGGCAACTCGTACTACCGCGATGACCTCCGGCACGCACAAGAATTGTCCGAACATGGCATTCGGCTTCTGGATTGCGGCACCAGTGGAGGAGTGTGGGGTTTGGAGCGCGGGTACAGCCTGATGATCGGCGGCGACGCCGACGCGTTTGCCCAGGTCGAGCCGGTATTCGCATCGCTTGCCCCCGGTGTGACCGTCGCCGAGCGCACCCCGGGTCGCGATGGCGCGGTCGCGTCATCCGAGAACGGGTACCTGCTGTGCGGCCCCAACGGCGCTGGGCACTTCGTGAAGATGGTGCACAACGGCATCGAATACGGGATGATGGCCGCACTCTCCGAAGGGTTGAACATCCTGCACAAGGCGAATATCGGCAATCAGGCCCAGGAAGACCGCGATGCGGAGACCGCACCGCTGGAAGATCCCCAGTTCTACCGTTACGACATAGACCTGCCTGAGGTCGCCGAGGTGTGGCGCCGCGGAAGCGTGATCGGTTCATGGCTGGTCGACCTCACGGCCGAAGCCCTATACCAATCACCGACGCTGGATGGTTTTGCCGGGCGGGTGTCCGACTCTGGCGAAGGCCGATGGACGGCAATCGCAGCAATAGAAGAAGGCGTGCCTGCCCCCATCCTGACCGCCGCATTGGATTCCCGGTTCTCTTCGCGCCACCTCGACGAGTTCGCGGACCGGGCACTATCGGCGATGCGCAAACAGTTCGGCGGACACGACGAGAAACCGTCGGCGTGAGGCGTCACCCTGACCACGCCACCGACAAAAACGAACTCTAACGAACCATGATGAACGGACCTGGAGAGTATGTTTCAGGCAGTACTATTCGATATCGACGAAACACTCGTGCACACCGGAGGGGCCGGAGCGCGCAGTTGGGCATGGGCGTTCGATCAGCTGTATGACGTGCCCGCTGACATCGGTGAACACACCTCCGCGGGAGAGACTGACCCACAGGTCGGTCGCGCAACCTTTCGTGCGGTGCTCGGGCGCAACCCAAGCCAAGATGAGCTGGCGCGACTGTACTCGAAATACCTGTGGCATCTTTCCGAAGACATTCGGAGTGCCCCAGGGTACCGGGTTCTCGACGGTGTGGATGACGTCCTGAAATCACTGTCGGAAGCGGGAGTTCTCCTCGGCGTCATTTCAGGTGCGATGGAAGGCGCCGCCCGGATGAAGATGGACCCCGGCAAGCTGAATCGCTACTTCATTTTTGGGGCATACGGGTCGGATTCCCCCGATCGGGCGGAGATCACACGGCAGGCGATCGGTAAGGCCGCTCGCCTGCACGGTCACGAGCTTTCATTCGACGACGTCTGCGTTGTAGGTGACACGCCGCGTGATATCGACGCGGCACACGCCGCCGGTGCGACCGCACTCGGCGTCGCCACGGGGCATTATGAAACCGAGGACTTCATCACAGCCGGGGCCGACTACATCCTGCAGTCCTTGACCGAACCCTTTCCGGGACTGTAGACCACGTCCGGCCTCTCGCGAAGAAATTGAGGAGAACATGACGCACGCAAAACCTACCGACAAACCAGGCACGCCATCTCGGGCCGGATTGGGGCGACGCAAGCTTCCCGCATGGCTCGCGCTTGAGAAGCACGCCGAGCGGATGCGAGGCACGACCTTGCAAACGCTATTTGATGATGATCCGGGTCGCGCCAGTGACTTCACCATCGAGGCACTGGGAATGTATGTGGACTTCGCGAAGAACAGGGTGACCTCAGAAACGTTGCAGCTCCTGATCCAGCTCGCGGAGGAATGCGGCCTGCGCGAGCGGATCGACGCAATGTTCGCCGGCGAGAAGATCAACGTCTCGGAGGATCGCGCGGTTCTGCATGTCGCGTTGCGCGCACCGCGCGACACGACCATCACGGTTGATGGCGAGAATGTGGTGACCGGCGTCCATGAGGTTCTTGATGCGATGGCCGCGTTTGCCACAGAGGTCCGGTCTGGAGCCTGGCTGGGGTTCTCGGGCAAACGCATCCACGACGTGATCAATATCGGCATCGGCGGTTCCGACCTTGGGCCGCGGATGGCCCACCAGGCTTTGCGCGCGTTCGGTGATCCCGCGCTGAGGGTGCAGTTCGTGTCCAACATCGACGGGGCGGAATTCGTCGACGCGACCTACGGTCTGGACCCGGCCGAGACTCTGTTCATCATCAGCTCAAAGAGTTGGCACACGCAGGAAACACTCACCAATGCTGCAACCGCCCGCGAGTGGACCCTGGCAGCGTTCGACGGCGACACTGCTGCCGTCGCCCGCCATTTCGTCGCGGTCTCCACCAACGCCGACGGAGTCGCCGAATTCGGCATTAATACCCGGAACATGTTCGGGTTCTGGGACTGGGTGGGCGGCCGATACTCCGTCGATTCCGCAGTAGGGCTCTCGTTGATGGTCGCAATCGGGCCGGAGAACTTTTTCGACATGCTGGAAGGATTCCACGACGTCGACGAGTGCTTCCGAACCACGCCATTCGAGCACAACATCCCCGTGTTGATGGGGTTGCTGTCGGTCTGGTACACCAACTTCCTCGGGGCCGAAACGCAAGCAATCTTGCCGTACAGTCACGACCTGGCCCATCTGCCTGCGTACCTGCAGCAACTGGAAATGGAAAGCAACGGCAAGCACGTCACACTGGCCGGAGACAGGGTGGACTACCAAACCGGACAGATCATGTGGGGCCAGCCCGGCACGAACGGCCAACACGCTTTCTACCAGCTCATCCATCAGGGCACGAAGCTGATCCCGTGTGACTTCATCGGAATCGTCGCTCCGCTGAGCCATCTGGAACACCAGCACGACCTGCTAATGGCCAATGTGTTTGCGCAGACCGAGGGGTTGGCGGTCGGCCGTTCTGAGCAGGAACTGCGGGAGGCTGGCTCGCCGGAGGAACAGATCCCGTATCGGGTCTGCGAAGGTAACCAACCGACTACGACGCTGCTGTTGGACACCCTCAATCCGCGCGCGTTCGGCCGTCTCATAGCCCTCTACGAGCACAAGGTATTCACCGAGGGTGCGATCTGGGATATTGACTCTTTTGATCAATGGGGCGTGGAACTCGGCAAAATCCTCGCCACAAAGATCAGTGGCGAACTCATCGACGAGAGTGCCCCGACCCTGCACCACGATGGCTCCACCAGTGGACTCATTCGTCACTATCGGGAGCTGCGGGGCCGAAGCGTCTGACAAAAACGTCGGCCGGTGACCGCCCGTAATCGCCGCGTCGCTCGTGGAAAACTGCTTCGACGTTTTCGTTATCGGTGCCGGGTTACGATCGCAGCATGGGAGATCAACGACGGACGGGTGCGCCATCGGAGCGAAATCGACTAGCCGACTGTGCAACAGATTCATCCTGGCAAGACTGGGGGCCCTATCTCGCTGAGCGGGCATGGGGTACGGTGCGTGAAGATTACAGCGCCGATGGTGACGCGTGGGCGTCGTTCCCGCATGATCAGGCCCGGTCGCGCACGTACCGCTGGAACGAGGACGGTATGGCCGGTTTCTGCGACCGGGAACAGTCCTGGTGCCTGGGGCTCGCGCTGTGGAACGGAGTCGACCCGATCCTGAAGGAACACATGTTCGGCCTGTCGAACGCGGAAGGAAACCACGGCGAAGACGTCAAGGAATACTGGTGGTACCTCGACGGGACGCCGACCCACTCGTGGCAACGTTGGCGCTATCACTACCCGCAGCACGAGTTCCCCTATGACGACTTGGTCACGGTCAACGCTCACCGTTCTCGGCACGAACCGGAGTACGAACTGGCGGAAACCGGAATCTTCGAGGAAGACCGGTTTTGGGTAGTCACGGTCGACTACGCCAAGGCTGACGCCCACGATCTTCTGATGCGGATCACACTGGAAAATGTCGGGCCGGACGCGGCCACGATCACTGTTCTACCCACGCTGTGGTTTCCCAACACGTGGTCATGGACCAACGAGACTGTGGCCCGTCCTAGTGTGCGAGCGCACCCCGATGGCCTCGTCGCATCCAGGCCGAGCAGGCCAGATATCACCTTGTATGCGGACGGCAGCCCAGAGCCACTCTTCTGCGACAACGAGACGAACACGCAGCGTCTCTATGGCAAACCAGGCACGACCGCCTACCCCAAAGACGGAATCAATGACCACGTGGTCAACGGCGCATCGAGCGTTAATCCGGCCAACGAGGGGACCAAAGCTGCACTGCGCTACACCGTCACTGTCGAACCCGGCGCACGTCGCGAGATTCGACTTCGCTTATCAGAAACTGACGCAGCGGATACCTCGGGCGCAAGCGAAAGCCGCTTCCGCGACTTCGACGAGGTGCTCCAGCGGCGCGAGGGTGAGGCGGATGACTTCTACGCAGCGTTGGCGCCCGCTGATGCATCGACCGACGAGGCTCGAGTGATGCG
Source organism: Lacisediminihabitans sp. (assembly GCA_039936355.1). Taxonomy (GTDB): domain Bacteria; phylum Actinomycetota; class Actinomycetes; order Actinomycetales; family Microbacteriaceae; genus Parafrigoribacterium_A. Next base: position 12,235 of record JBDTIM010000041.1, read on the forward strand.
CCAGGCGTTTGCTGGATTGCTGTGGTCCAAGCAGTTTTACCGGTTCGAGGTCGCACGCTGGCTTGACGGCGACCCGGCCACACCTCCACCACCAGCGGAGCGCGCAGGTGTCCGCAACAGCACCTGGAGGAACATCAACTCCCGGAACGTAATCTTGATGCCTGACCCGTGGGAGTATCCGTGGTTCGCATCCTGGGATCTCGCATTCCACTGCGTCACCCTGGCGCATGTCGATCCGGAGTTCGCGAAGGCCCAATTGATCCTGATGCTTCGCGAGTGGTACATGCACCCGAGCGGCCAGTTGCCGGCCTACGAGTGGAACTTCTCCGACGCAACACCACCCACCCATGCGTGGGCTGCGCTTCGAGTATTTGAAATTGACGGTGGCACCGACTTCGAATTCCTTGAGCGTGTATTCCATAAACTCTTGATGAATTTCACCTGGTGGACGAACAACAAGGACCACGATGGCAAGAACCTCTTCGAGGGAGGCTTCATGGGTCTGGACAACATTTCGCCACTCAACAGGTCGACCCTGCCGCCGGAAGTGGGTTTTCTTGAGCAGGCCGATGCCACCGCATGGATGGCCGTGTATGCGCTCGATCTGTTGACAATGGCCCTACGCCTGGCCGTGCACGACCGTGCCTATGAGGATGTCGCCACAACCTTTTTCGAGCATTTCCTCGCCATCGCGGCCGCAGCCAACGATGCTGGAATGTGGGACGAGACGGATTCGTATTACTACGACGTGTTGCACCTCCGTACCGGCGTCGACATGCCGATGAAGGTCCGCTCACTCGTGGGCCTCATCCCGGTCACCGCGTCCTTGATGTTCGACAAAACGGCGGTGCAGCAGCTTGACCAGTTCGTGGCCAGGAGTGCGTGGTTTCTTGATCAGAAGCCGATGTATCGGCAGTTTTGCGGCACGCTTGTCCCCTCTGGCGCGACGCTGCTGGCACTGGTTGAGCCGCAGCGGCTCGCGCGCATCCTGAGCAAGGTATTGGACAGTTCGGAGATGCTGTCAGAATTTGGCATTCGCAGTATTTCTGCCTGGCACCGCGATCACCCGTTTGAGGTCGAAGTGGATAATGCGCAGGCCACTGTGGACTATGAACCGGGCGAGTCAGCCAGTGGTCTGTTCGGCGGAAACTCAAACTGGCGTGGCCCCGTCTGGTTCCCCCTAAACGTTCTTCTCATCGAGGCACTTCATCGGTATGACGGCAGCCTGGACGAAGCTCAGCACCTGGAGTATCCGGCAGGTTCTGGAGAACACCACAACCTTGGTTACATCGCAGACGATCTGTCCGCGCGGCTAATCTCGCTATTTTTGCCCGGACCGAGCGGGGTCAGTGCCGCGGATTCTGGCCATGCACCTGTGCCCGCGACGGCACGCTGGCGCGAGAACGTCACGTTTTATGAGTACTACCACGGCGACACCGGACAGGGACTGGGCGCATCCCACCAAACTGGCTGGACCGCCCTGGTCGCCCACCTCATCGTGACGCGCGCGACCCGGGCCTAGACGTTGGGGCCGCGCTGTCGGTTCGCTTATCGTTCTCGCGGAGCCGACTCGATGGCACACTATCTCGGTCAACTACCGCGGTGGCACTATGCCGAGCGCTCCGCAATTCGTCAGCCGACTTCGGCACTCGATACCCCTGCTCAGCAGACTGAATGCCAGCAGGAAGTTTAATCGGCCCCGTTTCACCAAAGAAATATTCTGACACCGACGTTCCCTCCTCACCGCAGTACCAGGCACCGCAACACGGAAAACCTCGCAAGGTGCCTCTTCGGCTTCGCGCCACACAAGAGCGAGGCCTTGGATACTGGTGACGCTACTCCACACGCTCAACGAACGCTAGAGCGAACGTTTCGCTGGGTGCTCACCGCCAGTCGTTTTGAATCACGACCATTCTCGTGGCCCGTCCGAGCCGGCTGGATACTCTGCCAGAGGAACCGCGCCCTCACGCCAGGCGGAAAGAACCGGAGCAACGATGTGCCAGCACTGCTCAGCGGCATCCCCTCGAACGGACAGCGCCGGGTCGCCGTCGAGGATGCCTGACAGTATTTCCCCGTACGCCACAAGCTGGCCCGGACCGAATTCCGCACGCAGACTCGCCCGTTTCAAAACAGTTGGGTCACCTGGGCCGTTGATGTTCAACTCAAGTGACATTTCATCCGGGGCCAACGCGATACGCAGAATTGTCGGCGTATCGAGCCCCCTGAGCCCAGTCGGAAGATGCGGAACCTGTTTGAACGTCACGACGATCTCTCGACGCCGATTGGCGAGCGCCTTGCCGGATCGGAGAGTGAATGGCACGCCAGCCCAACGCCAGGTGTCGATTCCGAAGGTGACTTCTGCGAGCGTCTCAGTGCCCAACGCAGCGTCAACCCCTGGCTCATCCACATACGATCCCAGCTCACGCCCGGACACTTCTCCGGCAGAGTACCGGGCGCGTCGGCTGAATGCCACTGGGTCGTCGTTGAAAACGTGGGTCGCGCGAAGTATTTTGAATTTTGCGCTGCGCACGTCTGTAGCGTCGAGCGTCACCGGTGGTTCCATCGCCAACACAGCCATGACCTGCAACAGGTGGCTTTGAATCATATCCACGAGTGCGCCGGCCTTGTCGTAGTAGCGAGCTCGCCCTTCTAAGGCCAATTGCTCGTCGTAGACGATGTCGACCTTCTCGATGTGTTCTGAGTTCCACAACGGTTCGAATATTCGATTGGCAAAGCGCAAACCCATGAGATTGAATACGGTCGATCTGCCCAGAAAATGATCCACACGGTGTATTTGATCTTCCGGAACCAGCTTCAAAATTTGCTTGTTGAGTTCCTGGGCACTCTTCTCATCGGTGCCGAAAGGCTTTTCCAGAGCGATCACGGTGCCTGGCGGAAGGGTAACTTTCTCCAGAGCGGTGCAGACCTTCACAACGATGGCTGGCGGAAGAGCGAAATAAATCGCTGGCACTCCATGGCAAGCGTCGACCAGCTTCTGCAGGTCGCCCGGGTCCGTAACGTCACCCTGAATGTACTCGGTGGAGCTCGCCAGTGACGCGGCTGTTTCCCCGGTAGCCGTTGCACTATCGAAGGACTTCTTGACCAGCGCTCGCCACGTCTCGTTCGACCAGTCACCGCTTCCGGATCCAAGGAGACGAACGTCGCGATCCGGTTCCATCATCAGCAATTGACCGAGGGCAGGAAGTAGCAGGCGTGACGAAAGATCTCCGCGAGCGCCAAGAATAAGGATCGTCGAAATTTTCGCAGCCATGAACTTCACAGTAGACCGGCTCGACGCCCGCCAACACTCACCAGGAGTCCGGAACTTTCAGTGGCTCAGACGGCACAGCAGGAAAGTCTGGAGACGTCTGTGGTGTAGGACTGGCAGGCAATCTTGATCCCCTCAGCCATCGTGAGATACGGACTCCACATGTTCGCGACCTGGTCCACAGTCATTCCGGCTTCCAGAATGTAGACACCAGCAGCGGCGATTTCTCCGGCATCTTTGGCAACGGCGGTGATTCCGAGAATGCGCCCGGTGTTATTTTCCGCAACGATCTTGATGAATCCACGAGTGTCTCGATTGACCAACGCACGTGGTACATACTCGAGCGGAAGGATCCTGCACTGGCAACGCACGCCCTCGCCGTTTGCTTCCCGGTCGGTCGTTCCTACCGCGCCCAGTGCTGGACTGGTGAAGGTGACCCGGGGAAGGTGCGAGTAATCGACCTCTCGCGCGGCATTGTTGAACGCGTTCTCGACCACGAGGGAACCATGGTTGGCCGCCACATAGACGAATTTGCGGTCTCCTGTCACGTCTCCCGCCGCCCAAATCCGTGGGTTGGTGCTGACCAGCATCGAATTGACCACAACCTCGCCGCGTTCTCCGACGTCGACGCCGACTGCTGCCAGATTCAGGCCGTCGGTCACCGGTCGCCGACCGGTGGCGACCAGTATCCTGCTGGCTCGAAACTCCTCGGTATTGCCACCCACCGTAGCGGTCGAGACGACTTCGCCTGTGGCCTGGTCGGTGCGCACTGCGGTCACGTTTGCCCGCTGAACGACACGAATGCCTTCATCGGCGAAGATCTCTGCCAGCGCCTGAGAAGCTTCCGGCTCCTCCACAGACGCGAGCCTCGAGCGCACCAGCATCGTCACCGTCGACCCGAGCCGGGAGAACAACTGCGCCTGTTCCATGGCAACATACCCACCACCGAGAACCAGCATTGTGGCCGGGAGTTCATTCAGATTCATCGCGGTCGTCGAGGTCAGATAATCAACGTTGTGCAGGCCGTCGATCGGTGGGGTCCACGGAGCCGATCCCGTGGCCAGCACGTACTGTGCTGCCCGTACCGTTTCCACTGTCCCGTCCTCCCCGGTGACCGTCAGGAAAGGTTCGACAGCTGTCCCAGCAAAAGCGGCGTCACCGCGGAGCAATTCCCACCCGTACTCGCTGATCAGATCGACGTATTTACCGGCCCGCATGGTGTCGACCAGCGCACGTTTACCTTCGATCAGCTCTGGCATCCGCACCGGGTCTGCCGCCGTTCTGATTCCGGGAAATCGGCCAGAATCTACCGCGACGTGCCGGGCGTCGGCAGCCGCCAGCAAGGCTTTGGATGGGACGCAGCCCGTGTTCACGCAGGTACCGCCAACCGTGCCTCGCTCAATCATCACCACTCGTTTTCCAAGATTGGTGGCACGGATCGCGGCGGCGAACGCTCCACCGCCGGAGCCAACGACGGCCAGATCGAACTCGGGTACGGCTGCTCCGGACATGATTCCTCCACAACATAAACACCTGGGCAGCCGATTCGAGACGGGGATGGTCTCGTTCGCACTGCTGTCCTCCACCCTGCACCTTCCCCTATAGTGGAAGGTCAAGTGTCAGATTGACGAACAAGAAATGAAGGTGCCTCGTGCACATCGGTGAAGCGGCAACCGCCACCGGTATGACAACCAAAACCCTCCGATTTTATGAAGGGCGCGGGCTCCTCCCCGCCCCACGTCGTGCAGGCAACGGCTACCGCGAGTACGGGAGCGATGCGATAGCTCGGCTGGACTTCATCCGCCGCAGCCGCATCGCCGGCCTCACCCTGACCCAAATCGGTGAGATCCTTCGAGTCCGCGACGCCGGCCAAGCGCCGTGCACCCACGTGCGGGACCTCCTCGCCAGACAGCTCGCAGACCTAGACCAGCAGGTTTCCGAACTGCTAGCGCTCAGATCTGACGTCGCCGCACTTCATAACGTGGTCGCCGCCGCAGACCCTGTCAGCTGCGACCCGGGACAGATCTGCAGCTTTCTTTGAGTCGGCGTGCAAGCCACCGGCTCCACCGCTAAAGCAGCGTCCCCGCGGCTGCGACAATGTGGCCACCGCGCAGTGCCTGCTCCGAGACGTCAATGCAGTCCATTTCGATGGCCGTCCACGGACGGGCCCGGATGTCGGAGCCACCCACCGCACAGGCAAGATAGGCCAGCGGGCTGAGCAGCTTCGCCCATCCGGTCGGCGGTTGCATATCGACAATTCCGACCCGTCCTCCCGGTCTCAGCAGAGCAGTGCTGGAACGCCAAGCCGAACGCCAGTCAGGAATGACACTCAAGGCATAGCTGGTAAAGACCGCGTCGACACCGTGTCCGTGGCCCGCGTCCTGGACGAGAGCATTGACCATCGATGCGGTTACC
>JBDTIM010000042.1:0-6780 GCA_039936355.1 Lacisediminihabitans sp.
TCCCGATCGACTCGATCTACTCGCCCGTGCTCAAGGTCACCTACCGCGTCGAGGCGACGCGTGCCGGTGAGCGCACCGACTTCGACCGCCTGGTGGTGGATGTCGAAACCAAGTCGGCAATCACCCCTCGCGACGCGATCGCCTCTGCCGGTAAGACGCTGGTCGAGCTGTTTGGTTTGGCGCGCGAGCTCAACTCCGCTGCAGAGGGAATCGAGATTGGTCCGGCTCCGGTCGACGCCGTGCTCTCGAGCGAACTGAGCATGCCGATCGAAGACCTCGATCTGTCCGTGCGCAGCTACAACTGTCTCAAGCGCGAGGGCATCAACACCGTGAGCGAACTGGTTGCGCTGTCGGAAACTCAGCTCATGAACATCCGCAACTTCGGACAGAAGTCGGTGGATGAGGTCAAGGACAAGCTCGTAGAGCTCGGACTGTCGCTTAAGGACACGGTTCCTGGATTCGATGGCGCGCACTTCTACAGTGGGTACGACGACGCCGAAGAGAGCAACTAGAGCGCGTCGTCCCTGATCGCGTTACGACTTTTCACACCTGAAGGAATAACTAATGGCTGCACCAACTAAGGGACCACGCCTCGGCGGTGGACCGGCGCACGAGCGCCTCATGCTTGCGAACCTCGCGGCTGCCCTGATTACCCACAAGTCCATCAAGACGACGGAGACAAAAGCCAAGCGCATGCGTCCCGTCGTAGAGCGGCTCATCACATTTGCGAAGCGCGGTGACCTGCATGCGCGTCGCCGTGTCCTCGGCGTGATCGGCGACAAGACCGTCGTGCACGAACTGTTTACGCAGGTCGCGCCGTTGGTTGCCGATCGCGAGGGGGGCTACACCCGTATCACCAAGCTCGGCTTCCGCAAGGGCGACAACGCCTCCATGGTGCAGATCGAGCTCGTCCTCGAGCCCGTGAACGCGAAGCCGAAGGCGAAGAGCAGCCCGAAGGCGGAGAAGCCTGCCAAGGCTGAGCCGGTCGCCGAAGATGCGCCCGCTAATGAGGACGCTGCGGATGCTGACGCCACGGCTGCTGCTGCTGAGTCGACGGAGTCTGCGCCGGCTAAGGCTGAGCCGGCTAAGGCTGAGCCGGCTAAGGCTGAGCAGGCCGAGTCGACCGAGCAGGCCGAGGCCGTTGACGCAGAGACCGCCGAGGTCGCTGCCGAGGACGCTCCCGCTGAGGACGCTAAGTAGGCAGCACACACAAGTACTACACAGAAGGCCCCGCCCCTAGGCGGGCCTTCTGTCATCCGTCGACTCCGTCGAGTTGCCCACTTTTGTCACTTTCTGGGTCGATCGGGGCGCATTTTGCGACAGAAGTGGGCAACTCGCGCAACTCACGCAACTCGCGGGACTCGCGCGACTCGCGGGACTCGCGCCCTTCCCCGCTACCTGGCTCGGGATGTGTGCGGTTGTGAGCGGAAGTTAGAGTGGCGTGGCAGCAAGACCGTATTCGTTCGGCCCGAGGAGCGGGGGGAGTTCTGCGAGCCGTTGCAGCGCGTCCTTAATCACTCCCGCGTAGATCTCGCCTCCGCGGGACCCGGGGTGGATCTGGTCGCGCGCGAGCAGATCCAGATGGCTGGCGATGGCATCCCTCCAGTTGGCGAGCTCGACGTCACGGTACCGCTGCGCATATTGCGAGAGGGCCACGTCCACGCCATCCGTCCATCCACGCGGTGCCTGTACGTTGACAAGTACGAGCTGGGTGCGTGAACCGACGAGTGCGCGAGCCTCGTCGAGGGATGCCCGGTCGATGGGACCGTTGGTTCCGAGGCCCACGATGATAATTGGACGCAGCGTGCCATCCGCCTTCATGCCCTGCACGATTGATGGCAGTTGCGACATCTGTCTAGAGACCACAGCGTTGATTTGGATACCGGGGAAGGCCTCCTGGAGCCCTGCGGCAGACGCTAGCATGACCGAGTCGCCAATCGCGGTGATCTGGTCTCCGCCCGGCAGCGCTCGCGCAGTCTGCGGCGCGGCGGCTGCGGGATCGACAGTCTTCGACGGGACTGGGCTCGCTGGGGACTGTGTCTCGTGAATCGCCGCCTGTCCGCGCAGTATCTGTAGCTCTGCATCGCTCTTGCCAGGGTCGCCCTGCAGGGCTGCGGCCATTCCAAAGCCGCTCCCCGTGACGGCGAGCACAACCACAAGCGTGACCGCAACCCGTCCCAGGCGGCGAGGACCATTGGTTGGCCAGTGCAGCGCCACCGTCCCGAAGGCGGCGCGGAAGCCGTTCTTTCTGATCGGCTGCTCGATGAACCGGTACGACAGTGCGGAAGCCACAACCGTGATGGAAAGGGCAATGGCGCCGAGGGCCCAACCGCCCGCGCCCAGCCGGGGCCAGTTGGGGAGGGCGCCGAGGACGAGGACGAAGACCGGCCAGTGCCACAAGTACAGCCCGTAGGAGCGCTCGCCGATCCACCTCATGGGCGGGACGTCGAGCAGGCGGCCGAGAAGGGACCCTGGCACGATGGCTCCCGCGATGGTGATCGCGGTGATGACGGCAATGGCTGCGAGACCGCCTTGGTAGACGAGTGGGGCATCCGCTGGCATGAGTGCGGATGCGGCGACGAGACCACCCAGGGCGAGCGTGCCCATCGAGGGGAGTGCCCAGCGCGCGCTTCGCGGCCAGCTCAGCGGCAGTGCGGACCAGTGCTGGCTGAGGAGTGCGAGCGCCGCACCGATAGCGAGCCCGAAACTGTGAGTGTCCGTGCCGTAATAAACCCGGGTGGCGTCCGCTCCGGGCAGGTAGATGAGAGCCATCGCGATGGCCGAGGCCACACCGAGCGCGACAACGATGGCGAGCCGGATGCGCTGCTTACGGATCAGGATGAGGAGGAGTACCGCGAGTGGCCAGACCAGGTAGAACTGCTCTTCGACGGCGAGCGACCAGAGGTTGCGGAACAGTTCGGGCGCGGTCTCATCGAAGTAACTCCTGTGCCCCGCGACGGCGAGCCAATTACTGCTGAAGGTCGCCGCTCCGAGTACCTGCCGTCCCAGATCGACGAGCACGTTGCCGCCGATCACCCAGGCCGCAGTGGAGCAACTCAGCACGAGGATGGCAAGCGCGGGAAGGAGTCGGCGTGCCCGGCGGCGCCAAAAATTCGGCAGATTGATCTTGCCCGTGGTGTCTTTCTCGCGCAGTAGCAGCGCGGTGATCAGGAATCCACTGATCACAAAAAAGATGTCGACGCCGAGGTAGCCACCCACGGCCATACCGGGGCTCAAGTGGTACAGGATAACCGCGGCAACCGCGATTGCGCGCAACCCGTCGAGTCCGGACATGCGACCGCCCACGATCCCACGATCGAACGGAGGAACCACGGAGACGATGCCGGATCCGGCGCGAGGGGGAGTTTTCATAGGGTTGCCAACTTCAATGCTGACTTCCCAATGCCGTTCGGTCAACTCGGCCCACGTGGGCCCGAGGGTCGTACCCTACTCTTTAACTCGTGAACGATCGCGTGCCGGAGGACGAGGCAAAGGTGCCCGCGCTGCACGGGGGATCCGTCAACCCCAGTGGAACGGATGGCGCCACCGTGCGCCTCCGCCTCGACATCTCCTACGACGGCAGTGAGTTCCTTGGCTGGGCGAAGCAACCGGCCCTCAGAACCGTGCAGGGAGAACTCGAGTCGGCGCTCGCGACGGTGTTTGGCCGCCATGGAACACCACCGACACTGACGGTGGCAGGGCGCACGGATGCCGGAGTTCACGCAACCGGACAGGTCGCGCACGTTGATCTCAGCTCCGCCCAGTTCGCCAGCCTGCTTCGTTTGGACCGCGGCAGGCCTACGCGGAAGGGTTCGGCCCTCGATGCAGCAGCGCGCGACGCAGCAGCGCCCGAAACCATAGCGCGCGGCAGGGTACTCCGCAAGGCTTCCTTCCCCGACGGCCCAGCCGCGCTTGCGCGCAGACTGAATGGAATCGCGGGGCTTGACAGCGACATTCACGTTTCGCGCGTTTCGCTCGCACCCGCCGGCTTCGATGCTCGGTTCTCCGCGCTCTGGCGTCGCTACGAATACCGGGTGTCGGATGCCGCAGGCCCGCGCAATCCGCTCGAACGCAACCGCACACTCTGGTATCCGGCTGAACTCGATGTTGCACTCATGAATGAGGGCGCTGGGTCGCTGATTGGACTGCACGATTGGGCTTCGTACTGCAAGCCCAGAGATGGCGCGACGACCATCCGTACACTGCAGGAGTTCACCTGGACGCGTGAAAGCGACGGGGTGCTTATTGCGCATGTCAAGGCGGACGCCTTCTGCCACAGCATGGTGCGTTCGCTCGTCGGAGCCACCATCGCCGTCGGTGAGGGCAAGCTCACTCCCGAGCGGCTCCTGTGGCTGCGAGAGGAGCTCACCAGGTCGAGCGAGTTCAAGGTGGTGCCAGCGAAGGGACTCACCCTCGTCGAGCTTGGCTATCCGGACGACGCAGACCTGGCAGCCCGTGCCGAGCAAACCAGGGCGCGACGCACGACCGCAGTTTGACCACGGTACCGGCAGTGCACTACTCTTGACCCTTGGTGCCTGCGCTTTCCTGGCGCGTCACCCGAACTTGAGCCCTCCATCGACCGGGTTCTGCGGGAATCTTCCCGTCGGAACACGCAGCGGAGTGGGATTCACGAACACCTCATTTCGATCAGAAAGCAGCACTACTGTGACGCGCACCTTTTCTCCCAAGCCAGATGATGTCCAGCGCGACTGGCTCATCATCGACGCGACTGATATCGTCCTCGGTCGCTTGGCCAGCCACGCAGCAATTCTGTTGCGCGGCAAGCACAAGCCGACCTTTGCTCCGTACATGGACATGGGCGATTTCGTCATCATCATCAATGCCGAGAAGATTGCCTTGACCGGCGCCAAGCTCGAGCAGAAGAAGGCCTACCGTCACTCCGGCTACCCGGGCGGGCTGTCGGCCAGCACCTACGCTGAGATGCTGGAAAAGCACCCGACCCGCGCGGTCGAGAAGGCGGTTCGCGGCATGCTCCCGAAGAACTCTGTTGGTCGGGCCCAGCTCACCAAGCTCAAGGTCTACGCAGGACCGGAGCACCCCCACGCTGCCCAGCAGCCCAAGACCTACACCCTCGGCCAGGTCGCGCAGTAGCGCGCCTAGAACTAAAAGGATTTCCTGACAATGGCGAAAATCGCAGATTCACTCGAGGGCGCTGGCTCCACGGACACCACGGCTGATGCTCCCAGCAGCTACTCGACCGAGACCCCGGCAGAGGCGGCCGTCAAGGCTCCTCGCGCTGTACTGAACGTTCCCGGCGCGGCCGTTGGCCGTCGCAAGCAGGCTATCGCCCGCGTGCGCATCACGCCGGGCTCCGGCACCTTCACGGTCAATGGCCGCGAGTTGGCCGAGTACTTTCCGAACAAGCTTCATCAGCAGCTCATCAACGACCCGTTTAAGGTTCTCGACCTGCTCGGGAGCTACGACGTCATTGCACGCATCACCGGTGGTGGCCCTTCCGGCCAGGCAGGGGCGCTTCGTCTCGGCATTGCACGCTCGCTCAACTTGATTGACGAAGAGAACAACCGCGCTGCCCTTAAGAAGGCAGGCTTCCTGAGCCGCGACGCTCGTGTCAAGGAGCGCAAGAAGGCCGGACTTAAGAAGGCACGTAAGGCTCCTCAGTTCTCGAAGCGTTAATTCCAGCCGGGGAGCTGGTATGCCGCGTCTTTTCGGAACGGATGGTGTTCGAGGTCTCGCAAACCACGATCTGACGGTTGAGTTGTCGCTTGGGCTTGCCCAGGCTGCGGCCGTCGTCCTTGGCAAAGGTCGTGTTGCGGACGGTCGGCGCGCATCTGGTCGGCGTCCCGTGGCTGTTGTCGCTCGTGACCCTCGGGTGTCCGGAGAGTTCATCTCAGCCGCGGTTGCGGCAGGGTTAGCGAGTTCAGGGGTCGACATCTATGACGCTGGCGTCATCCCGACCCCTGCGCTAGCCTTTCTGGTCGCGGACTTCGAGGCCGATTTCGGTGTGATGATCTCGGCCTCGCACAATCCTGCACCAGACAACGGTATTAAATTCTTCGCGAGGGGTGGCACGAAGCTGCCCGACATTGTCGAGGATCGGATCGAGGCCGCACTCGCTGAAACGAAGCTCGCGCCGGATGGCGTCGAGGTGGGGCACATCCGCCGCTTCGCCGACGCCGAAGATCGCTACGTCGTGCATCTCGTGTCGACGCTTCCGCATCGCCTTGATGGCATCCACGTGGTGTTGGACTGTGCAAACGGCGCAGCATCCGGAGTCTCTCCCGATGTTTTCACTCTCGCCGGCGCTCAGGTCACCGTGCTTGGTGCTGAGCCAGACGGCTACAACATTAATGACGGCGTCGGGTCAACCCACCTCGACCAGCTTGCCGCCGCGGTGCTGGAACACGGAGCGGATTTGGGGATTGCGCACGACGGTGATGCCGACCGTTGCCTCGCGATCGATCACCTCGGCCGCGTTGTCGACGGCGACCAGATCATGGCCGTAATTGCCCTGGCCATGAAGGAGCGCGGCACCCTCACCGACAACACCCTGGTGGCAACGGTGATGAGCAATCTCGGCCTTCGGGTCGCAATGGAAGAGCACGGTGTAACACTGTTGCAGACCGCTGTCGGCGACCGTTACGTGCTTGAGATGCTCAACGAAAAGCATCTCGCCCTGGGCGGCGAACAGTCTGGCCACGTGATCATGACCGAGTTCGCGACCACGGGAGACGGGATCCTCACCGGGTTGCACCTCGCCGCGGAGGTGGCCCGGACGGGCAAGTCGCTCGCGGAACTCGC
>JBDTIM010000043.1:0-1848 GCA_039936355.1 Lacisediminihabitans sp.
AAGGTCAAGCGTTTTGCTGATGCTCAGAGCGAGGGCACTCTCGATCCGGCACTTGACCCCTCGCATCTCGTTTTCGCACTCATTGCACTCGCGGCATGGTGGCAGACAGTTCCCCAGCTGGCTGAAATGATCACCGGGGCTGCACCTCACGACGAGAACGAACGTGCGCGTCGCCGCCAGTTCGTCGTCGAGGCCGCTCGAAGGCTTGCAGAACCGCGACTTAAGTGAACGTCGCTGGGCGCCGTCATGCGCGCCCGCAACGGCAGGCCGGCGTCAGACGGGGTTGATGAGCTCCGGGCCGTTGCCTTTGAGAGGAGTGACCTGGCGAATATCGAGGGATGCCGCTACAGGCAGTGCTGCAGCGACCGCGGCGTCCACGAAGTTCTGATCGCCCTCCAGCTCGGGGTTCAGCCAGTCGTCCCACCAGTCACGGGGCAGCGGGACGGGATTGCGGTCGTGAATATCTAGGAGTTCGTCCACGGCGGAGGACGTGAGGATCGTCGTGGTGAGCGTCCAGAAGTCTTCGTGGTCTTCCGGTAAGGAGCGGTCGGGCCACCAGGAGTAGAGCCCTGCGAGTGCCATCGTTTCGCCGTCGGGTGGGTGAATGTAGAACGGCGTCTTCGTGCCGTCCGCAGCGGTTTTCCATTCGTAGTACCCGGACGCGGGGATGATCGCCCGGTGGGATTTCACGGGGCCTTTCCAGGTGGACTTCGAGGTGATGTCCTCGGAGCGGGCGTTGAAGGTGGGGAACTTCAGCTTCAGTTCCTTCGACCAGGGCGGGACTAGCGACCACCGGCCGATCTCAACCCGTCGCTCCACAGTGTCCGTGCCGGCAGCTGACTCGATGATCACTGGGATCTTGTCGGTGGGGCGCACGTTCCAGTTCGGCCGCCACTCCTCGGCACGCTTGCCCGTTCTGGCGATGAACTCGACGATCATGTCATCGACTTCTTTACTCATCGCAAATCTGCCGCACATGCTGCCAGCGTAGGACGACGGCCGCCGCAAGCGCTTGTTTTGGGCTCCTGCTTATCAAGAGTGCGTCGACGACTGCTTGGGTGCCTGGTTCACCGTTCAGCGAACGAGGTACCCAAGCTGTGCAGAGGCGCTAGCTTCCGCTCGTTTGGCGATCGTGAGCGATGGCATCGAGCTGGCTCCGAAGCTCTTCGAGCTGGATCCGCTCCTGCCACAAATGCTGGTGAATTCGATCCGCCTCGGTCCGCTGCGAGCATCTGTAAACCGTTCATCCACGCAAGAAGAAGCACCGCATGGGCTGGTCGTTCACGGGCCTCACTCGCACGGTGCAACGTCGCCTGCGGCGTGAGCTGGCTCCGTGTTCGGCGGCTGTTCCGTGATGGGAGGGGGTGATGACTATGGCAGAACCAGATTGCGAGATGTGCACGATGATGGGCCTTCGTGCGTGCGACAAGTGCGGGAACCCGATTCCCGGTGCTGGGGCGCGTGATGCTTTCGGCAACGAGCTGTGCGTACTGCGCGTGATCGGTCGCTGTTGAGCGGGTGTGAGGGTGTGGAGGTTACGCGGATGCCGCGCGGGGTGCCTCGGAGGGGCGCCTCGTGACCTCCTGCCCTGCTCCGCACAACCATGCCACCATGCGCAGGCTGCACCACACGCTCGAGGGCAACCGCAGAGCGATGCGCGGAGGGCGGCAGTACACGGGTCGCGTTAGCAGGCGATTTTGCCTCGAGGTTCCCGGATATGGGCGGTCAGGCCGATAAGCCTGAAGGTCGATGTTGACTCTTAGTTGATGTGAGGCTCACGCGGCTATCTGTCGGATATGCACTCGCTGCTCGCGTGTGTACGGCACTGTAGTCAGTGCGTAGCTTGTC
>JBDTIM010000044.1:0-23964 GCA_039936355.1 Lacisediminihabitans sp.
GCGTGAGCACCGGGAGCCCAGCGTCCGCGACGAAGCTCGTGGGTAGCGAGTGGATGGCGGCGATAGCGCGACCGATGGACGCGGCGAGGTCGCTCCGACCGTGCAGATCACCGAGGCCGACCTTCGAACCGTAGACAAACTCATAGACCACAGCGCGCGTGCCATCGATCGGGGTCTGCCCTGCGAACGTTGAGACCGCGAACGGCAGCCGGGAACGCACACCGGTGCTGAGCGCCCGAAGTGCGACGAGGTCGGCAGACTGCTCCGCTTCGGCCGCTTCAGATCGCGGTACTCGGATGATCCAGTGTCGACCATCGCGCCCCGTGATCAGGGCGGAGTCGAATTCGCCGTGCGTAGTCGAGCCGAAACCGGCCGTGCCAACAACATCGAGGCCGGCTACGGCCGAGGTCGCCAACGCGGCTAGAGTGAGATGAGATCTGGCCATACCTGACAGGGTAGGTCGCGCGCCGCCCACCGGCGCTAACGCCACGCTGTTCCCACCCCCTTCGATGATTGGCACCTCGATGTCTGGTTCGTTCCACCCGGAACTGCCTTTGTCGAGGTCTGAGCATGATCGCGACTACCTGCTCCGCCGCAGACCACACCTTTTCGAAGAGCTCGCCATCGAAGATTCTGCCCGTGTTCTTGTGCTCTGGAACGGCAAGGCGCTGGTCAAGGGTGCCGACCTGGACCTGTTGCCAAGCGACCGGGTACCGAAGGCGGATCTGCGCATTTATCTTGGCCGCTCGCTTTCGAAGTCCAGTCCGGAAGCGGTGGGCACGCCAGTGCTCGCGGCCGTAGTGTCGGATGAGGTGGCTGCCCAGCTGAGTCCAGACCCGGCCACCTGGGCGAGCCTTCGCGATCTAGGATCTGCCCTCAGTCGCCGCGATGCCGGACTTTTCACCGAGGCGCTGGCCATGGCCAACTGGCACCAGTCGCACGGATTCTCGCCGCGTACGGGGGAGCCAACGGTGCCGGAACTGGGCGGCTGGGTGCGGCGCAGTCCGGCATCCGAGGATGCACCGGGCCACGAGAATTTTCCGCGCACGGATGCCGCGATCATCGTCGGCATCACGGATGCCGACGACCGTCTTCTGCTCGGCTCGAACGCGCTGTGGGAGGAGAATCGTTTCTCCTTGCTGGCGGGCTTCGTTGAGCCGGGGGAGTCGTTGGAGAGTGCGGTGTTGCGCGAGGTGTATGAGGAGTCCGGAATTCGGCTTATTGATCCGGTATATGTTGGTTCGCAGCCGTGGCCATTCCCCGCGTCGCTCATGGTGGGGTTTCGTGCCAAAGTCGATCCAAACCAGGACTGGACGCTCACTCCGGACGGCGACGAGATCCTCGAACTGCGCTGGTTCAGCCGCGACGAGCTCACCGCGGCCCTCGGCAGCATCATCTTGCCTGGCCACACCTCGATTGCCCGTTTCATCATTGAAGACTGGTTCGGCGGCCCCATTGAAGACGGGCAACCCTGGTGAGTGCTCCGGCCCCATCCTCGGCTGACGCTCTGCTCGCTGGTCTCGATGACGAGCAGAGAGTCGCAGCGCAGACGTTGCTCGGGCCCGTCTGCCTCCTGGCGGGTGCGGGAACCGGCAAGACCAGGGCGATAACACACCGCATTGCCTACGGGGTAGCCACCGGTGCGTACGCTCCCGGCCGGGTGATGGCGCTCACCTTCACCGCGCGAGCCGCAGCAGAATTACGTGGTCGGCTCCGGCAACTGGGTGCGACCGGGATCGCCGCGCGCACCTTCCACGCCTCGGCGCTTTCTCAGCTCGGCTATTTCTGGCCGCAGGTGATCGGTGGAACCATGCCGCGCATCCTCGAGAGCAAGGGGCGGATGCTCGGCCACGCGGCCGAGACCCTGCGGCTCAAGCTCGACACGGCCGCCCTGCGTGACCTCGCTGCCGAGATCGAGTGGCGCAAAGTCTCGCAGCTCACTATCGAGCAGTACGCCGTGAAGGTTGGCAGCCGCACGCTCCCGCCCATGCTCGATGCCGAGAAGGTGATTGCCATGCATCGAGCGTACGAGTCGCTCAAGGACGAGCGGCACCAGCTTGATTTCGAGGATGTCCTGCTCGCGACCGCGGGGATGATCGAGTCGGAGCCTCGAGTGGCCCAGCAGGTGCGGGAGCAATATCGCTTCTTTGTCGTGGACGAGTATCAGGACGTGTCACCGTTACAGCAGGCTCTGCTTGAGCTCTGGTTGGGCGACCGACGAGATCTCTGCGTCGTCGGTGACGTGAGCCAGACCATCTATTCCTTCGCCGGAGCATCCTCCGATCCGCTCCTCGGCTTCCCGAGCCGGTACCGTGATGCCACCGTCGTGCGGTTGGAACAGAACTATCGTTCGACCCCGCCCATCGTCGAGACGGCCAACCGGCTCATGCGCGGCAGAACGGGGGCCCTTCACCTACACGCCGTAAGTCGGGACGACGACCGGAGTGCCACGGCATCGGCGAAACAGCCAAAGTCTGCCGAGCCCACCATCGACAGCTACGGCACCGATAGCTCTGAGGCCAGGGCGGTGGCCACGCGCATTGCGGAACAGATCGCCGCGGGGACGAGACCTCAGGATGTCGCCATCCTGTATCGACTGAATGGTCAGGCCGCGGCGCTCGAGGCCGCGCTCGCCGACGCTCACGTGAGCTACCAGTTGCGTGGTGGAACCCGCTTCTTCGAGCAGCAGGAGATCAAACAGGCTCTCATGATGCTGAAAGGGGCGCTCGTCGCTGGCACGAAAGAGCCGCTCTTTAAGACGGTCAGTGATGTTCTGCGCTCCCTCGGCTGGACCCAGGATGCTCCGGAGGCGCGCGGTGCAGTGCGGGACCGCTGGGAGTCGCTCAATGCGCTCATGGGTCTGGCCGAATCTTCCGGTGAGACAATCACGCTGCGTGAATTCGTCGATGAACTGTTCGAGCGTGCTGCCAACCAGCACGAGCCCACTCTGGCTGCTGTCACCCTCGCGACGCTGCACTCAGCCAAGGGCCTCGAGTGGGATACGGTCTACGTCGTTGGGGTGAGCGAGGGCCTCGTTCCGGTCAGCTACGCGAAGACCCTCGAGACGATAGACGAGGAGCGGCGCCTTCTTTACGTAGGGATCACGCGGGCACGGCGACGGCTGCATCTCTCATGGGCCTCCGGGTCGGTGCGCGGCGCGCGTCAACCGAGTCGTTTCCTGGCAGAGCTAAGCACGCGCACTCGGGGTGTGGACGCCAGCTCCGTCGGCTGATCCGCCCGCTGTCGACTTCCAGGTGCAGGGAGACCGCGCCTCCGACAGCGGTTGATGACGGCAACGCCGTCGGTGGCTGTGAGGCTCTCGTGCGTGCCACCGCGAGGCGTGCCAGGGCAAGTCGGGTCGCTATCACAGCTGCCTCGCTGGACGCCAGCGCGGTTTCTGCTGGGCTGCTTGTGCCCCAAAGTTGGGAAGCCAGCGCGGGTCTTGCCGCGTCGGCATCCGTTCTGTGGCGTTCGAGACAGTAGAGGCAGGGACCATCACCCGGTTCGATCACCGGTCCAATCTGCACACTGGTATCGCCGAAAACGACGGCAAGATGCGGAACGTCGCGGCGAAGCCACAGCCCGTGCAACTCTGGTTCGATCACGAAGTGCGCAACGATGATGGCGAGATCCGGGCGTTTCGCTCCCGTCTCATTCAGCGCCACACTGATGTCGTGGCTACGCAGCAGTGCGCAAATTGCGGCCACGGTTGGCCCAGCACCGTTGAGCACCACTGTCGAATCTGATGCGGGCGACCGGGATGAAGCGGGCAGGAGCGCGGAGGAGACGGCGTCGAGCAGACGAACAACCTCGACCTCTTCCGCACCTGCACTAGTGCCGATTGCGCTGAGTCCAGAGCGACTCACCCCGCCGACCAGTGCTGCGATCATGCGCTCGTCGGCGTTCGTCACCGAGCCCAACACGACAGGAGGCGTCTCTGCGCCAAACTGCAGACTCGTTGGAGTGCGCCAGAGGAGCGGGAGGCGGGGATCGAGTTTCAGGACCACGCCACGATCATGGCCACATCGTTCACACCGCGCGCAAACGATCCACAGCCCCGCTCGGTCTCACTCCTACGAAGGATCCTCTGCTGAGCCGCTGCCATCTTCGCGTGGGCGGTCGTCGCGATCGTCGTTAAGGAGATCTTCGATTGCCTGGTCTACGTCGTCTGGTTGCGGCTCGGGGTTCATCAGTCGGGCGATGAGCGCACTCGGATCGTCGATGTCCTCCGGTGTGGGCACGAGGTCTGGGTGCGACCATAGCTCGTCCCTGCGCTCGGCGCCCACCTCATCCGTCAGCCGTTGCCACATGGTTGCGGCTTCGCGCAGGCGGCGGGGGCGCAGTTCGAGGCCGACCAGGGTGGAAAACGCCGACTCCGCTGGGCCCCCAGCGGCACGTCGGCGACGCACCGTTTCTGCGATGGCTGTTGACTTTGGCAGGCGCAGTGTCGCTTGGGCTGTGACTACATCGACCCAACCCTCGATGAGAGCAAGCATCGTCTCGAGCCGAGCAAGTGCCGCAAGCTGGGCGGGAGACTTCGGGGGGATCAATGCGCCGCTGGCCACGGCATCCCGCAACTCTTCGGGGTTCGACGGGTCGAAGCTCGAGGTAAGCGATTCGATCCGCTCGGTGTCGATGTGGATGCCCTGCGCGAACTCGGTGATGGATGTCATGAGTTGCAAGCGCAACCACTTTGCGTGTCGGAAGAGTCTGGCGTGAGCAAGTTCCCGCACCGCAAGGTAGAGCTCCACCTGCTCATCGTCAATGTCGAGGCCCTCACCGAAAGCGGCAAGGTTCTGCGGGACGATGGCCGCCTGCTGTTCGTTACCGCCGACCGTTCCGAGCAGGGGGATTCCGATATCCCCACCGGAGACCACCTCGCCCGCCAACTGCCCGACAACCTGGCCAAGCTGCATCGCAAAGAGGGTTCCCCCGACATTACGCATAATCTTGCTCGCACCCTCAATCATTCCGGACATCTCTTCCGGAGCCTGCTCCTGCAGCACCTGAGTGAGAGCGTTGGCGATGTTCGTGGCGACAGGTTCGGCCAACTGGATCCACACCGGCATGGTTGCTGTGATCCATTCCGTTCTGCTGAGCAGCCGTGGGGTGGTAGTGAGTTCGGATATAACAGTCGCCTCACTCAGCCACAGCTCAGCCACGCTGAACGCCTGCTCAAGTGATTCACTCTCTGCCGGTGTCGTGGATTTGCTGTCCTTGGCAGCCAGCGCTTTGGCCTGCTCTTCGGCAAGGCCCCAGTTGATGCCGTCCCCGCTGTTATTGAGCGCGTTCTGCA
This sequence comes from Lacisediminihabitans sp., assembly GCA_039936355.1. GTDB lineage: Bacteria > Actinomycetota > Actinomycetes > Actinomycetales > Microbacteriaceae > Parafrigoribacterium_A. The sequence goes on from JBDTIM010000044.1 coordinate 5,297, forward strand.
GTTGGCCGATGAGCTGTTGAAGCATGGCGGGGTCGTCGGGTAGTCCAGCCGCGCTCGCAAGGCGGCTGGGGTCGATATCCGAGTTGCCGGCCAGAAAATCGCGCAGCATGTCGCGGAATTCGTCTTCCTGGCCTTCGTTCGAGTCTTCAGGCATGAAATCTACGGTAGTCGCGACGCGCCTGCTCCGGGTGGGAATTGACCTAGGCTTAACGCTCGACTGTGCGCCCGTGGCGAACATCATGGTGATTCGACCGAAAGGACGGCGGTGACACTCTTCGCAGGGGCCAGTCCAGCCGTTCAGAGCACAGGTCCTCGTCCGCGTCGCCGCGTGCGAATTGGGTGGACGTTGCTTGTGGTTGCGCTGGTCGGCACACTGGTGCTCGCGCTTATTCCGTCCCCGTACGTGATCGAACGGCCCGGCCCGGTGTTTGACACGCTCGGTACCGTCACGATCAGTGGGAAATCGACTCCGATGATCGAGATTCCAGGGCAGAAAACGTGGGCGACGGCCGGTTCGCTCGACATGTTGACGGTAAACCTCGCGGGGGACCGTAGCAATTTGCCCAATTGGGTGGATGTGGCATCCGCATGGTTCGATCCGAGCCAGGCAGTGCTCCCGGTCGCTTCGGTCTACCCTCCGGGGTATTCCGTCGAGGACTCCAACAAGCAGGGCGCGATCGATATGCAGAACTCGCAGAAGGATGCCATCGCGGCGGCCTTGCGCTCGCTCGGTCACGAGGTTCCGGCAACTGTCACAGTGGAGGCGATCACGAAGGGATCCCTCGCCCGTGGCGTCCTCAAAAATGGCGACACGATTGTCCGGGTCGACGACACGGGGGTCTCCACTATCGCGGGCCTGCGTAAAGCGATTGCCTCACGCAAAGCCGGATCCACACTCAGTATCGACATCGAGCGCGATGGGGAACCGCGAACGGTGAAGGCGACTTCCATCTCTAGTAGTGGTGCAAATCCGGTGCCCATCCTGGGCATCGGCGTTGCCATCAACTACGACTTCCCGTTCGATGTGAAGATCCAACTGGAAAACGTCGGTGGTCCGTCCGCGGGGCAGATGTTTGCACTGGGGATCATCGACAAGCTCACTCCCGGGTCGCTGACCGGGGGCAAGCATGTGGCTGGGACGGGGACGATCGATGAGCGTGGAGTGATTGGGCCGATCGGCGGCATCCGCCAGAAGATGTATGGCGCGTCGCGCGCTGGAGCCACGATTTTTCTGGCACCGTACGGTGATTGTGACGAGGTTGTCGGTCATATTCCCGACGGACTGCGTGTGTTCGCGGTGAAAACGCTCGACGACTCCCTGGCCGACCTCAAAGTTATTGCCGCCGGAGGCGACACGGGCTCACTCAGGAGCTGTTCAGCCGGCTAGCAGGCAGCGTGGCACGCGGTTCTTCTCAGATTTGACTGTCCTAGGATGGGGAGTTAGGGCTCGCTGTACAGTCGCGCCGCAAACAATGATTTTCTACCCGGGAGCAGTCTTTTGACTTCTACAGCCACAGACGAGCAACAGGAACCGCGCTCTCGATCGAGGGCAACACTTCTCATCACGGTCGCCGTTATCGCGGTGTTCGTGGTCGCCTTCTTCATCTTCGCTAGCCTGTATACCGATTGGCTGTGGTTTAGCCAACTCGGCTTCCGCAACGTGCTGACCACCCAGTGGATCGCCGGGGCTGTCATGTTCCTCATCGGGTTCTTCGGTATGGCCGTCCCGGTGTGGATCAGTATCGAGGTGGCGTTCCGCTGGCGGCCGGTGTACGCAAAGCTCAACTCTCAACTGGACCGTTATCAGCAGGTCATCGAGCCGTTGCGTCGCCTTGCCATGTATGGCATTCCGATCATCTTGGGCCTGTTCGCCGGCGCGGCAGCTTCGTCCCGCTGGGCACTCGCCCTGCAGTGGATCAATGGCACCCATGTGGGGAAGGTCGATCCACAGTTCGGTCTCGACATTTCGTTCTACCTGTTCGCTCTCCCCTTCTTCCAAGCCGTGGCGGCGTTTGCCTCCGCCGTCGTGCTCTTGTCGGCGATCACGACACTCGCCACGAGCTATCTTTACGGCGCTATACGGTTTAACGGGCGCGAGGTGCGTATCTCGAAGTCCGCGCGCATCCAGATCGCCACCATTGGCGCCGTGTATCTTGCGCTGCAAGCGGTCAGTATCTGGCTAGACCAGTACGCGACCATGTCGACCACGACAAGCAGCAACCTGTTTACCGGGCCTTCGTACGCCGACGTTTTCGCCGTCATACCCGGACGCGCGATCTTGGCCGGTATTGCCGCGGTCGTCGCCATCCTCTTTGTCATCACGGCAATTATTGGCCGCTGGCGCCTGCCGATCGTCGGAACAGCGCTGCTCTTAGTCAGTGGCCTTCTGATCGGTTCGGTGTACCCGTGGATCGTGCAGCGGTTCCAGGTCGAACCGAGCGCCCAGACGCTGGAGAAACCGTATATTCAGCGGGCTATTGATGCGACTCGGGATGCATACGGTGTCTCCAAGGTGACCGAGGAGCCGTACACGGCGACGTCGGATGCTGAGCCAGGCGCCCTGAGAAACGACGTCGAAACAACGGCCAACATTCGCATCCTCGACCCCGCGCTCGTCTCAGAAACTTTTGCTCAGCTCGAGCAGATCAAGCAGTATTACAAGTTCCCTCAGTACCTTGACGTTGATCGGTACAAAATTAACGGTCAGACTCAGGACACCGTGATTGCGGTGCGCGAACTGGATCAAAAGCAGCTGGGCTCCTCCAGCAGCTGGTACAACAACACTGTCGTTTACACCCACGGCTATGGCGTAGTGGCGGCATACGGCAACCAGCGCTCGGTCGAGGGTTTCCCCGTCTTCCTCGAGTCCGGAATCCCGGTGAAGGGCAAGCTCGGCACGTTCGAACCGCGCATCTACTTTGGTGAGAACTCGCCCAGTTACTCAATCGTTGGGGCACCGAAGGGCGCACCGAAGATAGAGCTGGATTACCCGGCCGGCGACAAGCAGTCCAAGCAGAATGCGAAGACGACCTACGACGGCAACGGGGGACCGAGGCTCGACAACGTCTTTACCAAGTTGATCTACGCAATCAAGTTCCAGTCGGAGGAGATCCTGCTTTCAGGCTCGGTCAACAACGAATCGCAGATTCTCTACACGCGTGACCCCAAGGCACGAATTGCAAAGGTCGCTCCCTATCTCACGCTCGATAGTGACGCGTACCCCGCTGTGGTCGATGGCCGCGTGAAGTGGATTGTGGATGGCTACACCACGAGCTCGCAATACCCGTACTCGAAGACGGAGCAGCTCAGCAGCTCGATCGCAGACACCTACACTCCGGCGCCCGCGTATCCGCTCGACGACATCAACTACATCCGCAACTCGGTGAAAGCGACAGTCGACGCGTACACGGGGAAGGTGACCCTTTACGCGTGGGATGCTACTGATCCCATCCTGAAGACGTGGGAAAAAATCTTCCCGTCCACGGTCAAGCCAATGAAAGACATGAGCCCAGACCTGCTCAGTCATGTTCGCTACCCGGCCGACATGTTCAAGGTGCAGCGAGCAATTCTCGGTGAGTACCACGTGACCGACCCCGGCACTTTCTATGCGGCGAGCGACGCCTGGATCACGCCGCTTGACCCCGTGCAGCCAAAGGCGACGGCCGTCCTGCAACCCCCGTATTACTTGACGATGAAGATGCCAGGAGCCGACAAGCCCGCGTTCTCGCTATATTCGACCTACATTCCGAAGTCCAGCTCAGACAGCCGGTCGATCCTGACGGGCTATCTCGCAGCTAATGGGGATGCCGGAGACAGCCAGGGCAAAATTTCTCCCGATTACGGCAAACTCACGTTGCTTACTCTTCCGAAGCAGGACACGGTTCCGGGACCGGGCCAGGTGCAGAACAACTTCAACACCGACACGGCGGTCGCCAACCAGATCTCGCTGCTGCAAAAGGGCGACACCACGGTAAAGCGAGGAAACTTGCTCACCGTTCCCGTCGGTGGCGGACTCCTCTACGTGCAGCCGCTGTACGTAGAATCGACTGCTGAAACGACCTACCCGATTCTGCGGAAGGTGCTGGTGTCGTTCGGCGACAAAGTCGCGTTCGAAGACACGCTGGATGCCGCGCTCAACGACCTGTTTGGTGGTGATTCCGGTGCGAACGCCGGTGACAGCGGAGCACCGTCTACACCATCCACGCCAGAGACGCCGGCTGGTCCGACCACGCCAGGCACTCCGCAAGAGAGCGCCGCGGTCAAAGCAGCCCTCAGTAACATTCAGACAGCGCTCACCGATCGGGATGCCGCGCTGAAGTCGGGCGACCTTTCCCAATACGCAACGGCGGATGCCGCGCTAGTTTCCGCGCTGAAGGCACTGTTCGCGTTGGAGGGTGGCAACTAGAGCCTCGCCGCTTCGGGCCCTGTGGTAGTGTTGCTTCTTGTGCCGCGGGGTGGAGCAGTTCGGTAGCTCGCTGGGCTCATAACCCAGAGGTCGTTGGTTCAAATCCAGCCCCCGCAACCAATGCAAGTCACAAAAGGCCCGGAATCACAGCGATTCCGGGCCTTTTGCGTTGCACGAATGTTCCTTACCGCTCAGCCACTCTCGAGCTCGAGGATGTGGCAGCCCGGCCCGTAAGGCCCACAACTGGGGACGTGGCTTGACGGCCATTCCATGCCGTGAGCTGTCACGATGTGGGTTGATTGGTAAACTGTGGGCGGGGAGGTGTCGGGGGATGCCGCGGATAAAACTGTCTTTAGCAGCACTGCTGATGAGGACCTGGTTGGCCGCGCAGCAGTTCGACAGCCAGTCGATTCCCCAGCCCACCGATGCTCCGCGTGCGCATGCCGACGGCTTTGGCTGTGATCGCGTGCTCATTTTCGGCTCCGGACCAGCAGTCGGCTGGGGAGTGACCAGTCACGAGATCGCTCTCCCCGGCTCACTCGCTAGAGCCCTTTCAGCTCACACGCGTCATGGAACGGATGTCGACCTGGTGGCACACATGCGGTTTAACGTTGGCAACGCCCAGAAGGCGTTTCGCCGAGTTGCCGTGGACCGATACGACGTGGTCATCCTCGTACTCGGTGCAAATGATGCCGTGTCGCTGACCCCGTTGCATCGGTGGCGCGAACGGCTGACTGCGACACTGACTCATCTGGAGGAAAACTCACCCCCCGGTACAAGAATCTTCGTCACGGGTATACCGCCGATCAAATCAGTGCCCGGTTTTCGAAGCAGGCTCGGTCAGATCGCCGAAGACCATAGCGTGCTGATGAACCAGATAACGGCCGAGCTGTGCGGAAGTCTTACGCGAACCGCATATGTGGCGCTATCGCAGGTCGGAGAGCTTGCGCAATCACCGTTCGGCGATGGTCGAACGTACCGCGTGTGGGCAAGCGAGATAGCGGATGTTGTAGCACCGCGGCTCTATCAAGCTCGCTGGGGCACCGTCGCCGATGTATTGGACGTCGTCGGTTCGCGAGAGTAGTTCACGTGGGAATGCTTGGCGAGCTACGCCCGCGGTGGAATTATGGCTGGCCAGTGGTGGGGAAAGTAGGTCGATGGGCTTGTGGCGGCGACGACGGTGCCGGATAGGCTGGGGCGGGCGGAAGCAAGAGCATTCTCGACGGTGAGAGGACAGCGGTGACTGAACAGCGCTACGTGGCTGCAATCGACCAGGGCACGACATCCAGCAGGTGCATCGTTTTCAATCACGACGGCGTGATCGTTTCGGTTGCGCAGCGCGAGCACAGGCAGCATTTCCCCAAGCCCGGTTGGGTCGAACACGATGCCAGCGAGATATGGACGAATGTTCAGAAGGTCGTGGAGGAGTCGCTGTCAGACGCCGGGCTCTCGCCCAAGGACCTTGTCGCGATCGGCATCACTAACCAACGCGAAACCACCGTGCTGTGGGATCGAACCACGGGCGAGCCCGTTTACAATGCCATCGTCTGGCAAGACACCCGCACCGACCGGATAGTGCGCGAGCTGGGCGGAACCGTCGGCCCAGAGAGGTTTCGTGATCTCACCGGACTGCCGCTGGCGACCTATTTCTCGGGACCAAAGGTCATGTGGCTGCTCGACAACGTGGATGGGCTGCGGAAACGGGTCGACGCCGGCGAAATACTCTTCGGCACGATAGACAGTTGGCTCATCTGGAACCTAACAGGGGGCGCGGATGGCGGCCGCCACGTGACAGACGTGACCAACGCGAGCAGAACGATGCTGATGGATCTGCGCAGCCTCGAGTGGGACGCGACGCTGCTCGAGCACATGACGATTCCGAGATCACTTCTCCCCGAGATCGTCTCCTCGTCCGAGGTGTATGGCATCGCGACTGGTTTCCTCGACGGTGTGCCTGTTGCTGGATCGCTCGGTGACCAGCATGCTGCGCTGTTCGGACAAACCGCCTTCGATAAGGGCGACGTGAAGAGCACGTACGGCACGGGGAGCTTCTTGCTCCTGAACACCGGAACCGAACCAGTCCAGTCGGAGCACGGGCTGATCAGCACGGTCGGATACAAGATTGGAACCGAACCAGCTGTGTACGCGCTGGAGGGATCCATCGCCGTCACGGGCGCGCTCGTGCAGTGGTTTCGTGATCAATTGGGTGCGATCGCCCACGCGAGTGAGATCGAAGCGCTCGCCGGATCGGTCGACGACAACGGTGGTTGCTATTTTGTTCCGGCCTTCTCAGGGCTGTTTGCTCCCTATTGGCGCAGCGACGCGCGAGGAGTGATTGCGGGGCTGACTGGCTACGTCACCAAGGCGCACATAGCGCGTGCTGTGCTGGAAGCGTCCGCCTGGCAAACCCGTGAGGTAGTCGATGCGATGCTAGCCGACACCGGGATCGAGATGACCGAGCTCAAAGTGGACGGCGGCATGACGTCGAATGTGCTGCTCATGCAGACGCTCGCCGATGCCCTCGATGTCGCGGTCGTCGTGCCGAAGGTCGCCGAAACAACCAGTCTGGGCGCCGCCTACGCAGCAGGTCTCGCCGTAGGGTTCTGGCCGGACCTTGCGAGCCTGCGCGCGAACTGGGCACAGGAAGCAGAGTGGAAGCCGACGATTGATCCCAGCCGTCGTGAGAGCGAGTACCGCTTCTGGAAGAAGGCTGTGCAGCGCACGTTCGGTTGGGTGGACGACGACCCACAGCGGTAGGCGCATCTGCTCTTAAGCTGGAGTCATGGTCCCAGCCGAGAAAGATAAGCGCGAGGATGGCACAGTTGCGGTTGCCGTCGCCCAGTTCGCACCAGGTACCGACAAGGCCGACAACCTCGCCGCCATCCGGGAGCTGGCGCTCACCGCGGCGCGGCGCGGCGCAAAGCTTGTCGTCTTCCCGGAGTATTCCTCTTTCTTCACGGCGGAGCTCGGAGATCAGTCTGTCGCAGCCGCCGAGCCGCTCGATGGGCCGTTCGTGGCAGGAATCTCGGCGATCGCGAATGAGCTGGGAGTGCATGTCGTCGCGGGAATGCTGGAAACAACGGACGACGCGGCTCGCTTTTCCAACACGATCGTCGCGACGGATCCGCAGGGCACTCTCGTGGCGAAGTATCGCAAGATTCACCTCTACGACGCGTTCGGTCAGCGAGAATCGGACTGGGTCGTCCCAGGCCAGATCGAAGAGCCGGAGACATTCATCCTTGGCATTCCCGGCGGTGCTGGCCTAAAAGTTGGCATTCAGACCTGCTATGACATCCGCTTTCCCGAAGTGACTCGGAGGCTGGTTGACGCGGGCGCGGAACTTGTTCTGGTACCGAGTGAATGGGTGCGCGGCCCGCTTAAGGAACAGCACTGGCGCACTCTGGTGACCGCACGAGCTCTCGAAAACACGGTGTACCTCGCCGCCGCAGATCAAGCACCTCCGATTGGTGCGGGCAACAGCATGATCGTCGACCCGATGGGAGTTACGCTTGCCGCGGTTGGTGAGATTCAGGATGTCGCGATCGCCTGGTTGTCCGCATCTCGACTGGTGCAGGTTCGCACGGTGAACCCTGCGCTGGCGCTCCGCCGGTTCCGGACAGTGCCACGATAGGCACCATCTTTGGGGGTGCCGCTGTACCCCATCGCGCCCCTGTGCCGCGTAAAGTGAGGGGAAACGTGATTCGAGCGGGGGCTTGAGTGTCTGAACCATACCGGGTAGTCGTGGTCGAGGATGACCTCGATGTGGCCGACTATACGAAAACCGTGCTGGAAAAACGCCTCGGCTGCGAAGTCGTTACGGTGTCCGACCCGAGACAGGCGCGAGCTGCGGTTGCCCAGCTGCAGCCAGATGTGGTGATCACTGACATCGAAATGCCCGGTGTTTCCGGTCTTGAACTGATCGCGGTCTACAAAGAGGAACGACCAGGCGTCGCGATCATCGTGATGACCGCGCATGTCTCCGTCGACTATGCCATAGGTGCGTTGCGCAACCAGGCAGACGAGTTCCTCACCAAGCCGGTGTCAAGCGCAGATCTCGTTACACACGTGACGAGGCTCGCCGACGCCGCACGCGAGGCGTGGGCGAACGCACCGGCGCGCCAGGTTGTCCTCGCCATTGGCGCGCATCCGGATGACGTGGAGATCGCGGTAGGAGGCATCCTGGCTGCGCACAGGGCGGCCGGCGATTCCGTCACCATTCTTACCCTGTCAAAGGGAACGCGTGATGGTGGCATCCGCACAGCCTGGGATGAAGGCTCGGCTGCCGCTTCCGTGATAGGGGCCACCCTCGTCCTCGAAGACAATCCGGAGCCGAACCTGAGCAGCGCGGAGCCGACGCTCGGAATCATCAGGCGTGTTATCGCCGAGATCAGTCCGACTGTGGTCTACGTACACAGCAAAAGCGATCGGCACCAGGACCATCGAGCGGTGTACGACGCGGCCGTGCTCGCGAGCAACACGGTGCGCACGGTCGCGTGCTATCAAAGTTCGACCGCGAGTGTTGACTTCCATCCGAACCGCTTTGTCAGTATCGACGGATTCGTCGAGGCCAAGCTCGCGATGCTGGAGTGTTTCGCTCGCAACGGCAAGCGGGCGAAATACCTGCAGCCGGACTTCGCCGTAGCCACCGCGCGCTACTGGTCGCGCTATGGGCAAGGGGAGAGCTGCGAGCCGCTCGAGATCCTCCGCGACTCGTCTCAAGTCTCGTAGCCCCCATGAATGGGGGTTCGCGGAGGGGGAATATTCGATGCGCTGTTCGTCACCCACAGGTACAGTCTTTAGCGGGGGAAGTAGAATTCAGCACGCCCGAGGCATTTCGGCTGGCCCCAGCGAACATCGGATCTCCGATGGTCGTTTTCGCCAACAGGAAGCACATCGCCGAATGAGCCTCAGCACCGCGACGCAGGAGCGCGTCAAAGTTCTGATCGTTGATGACAACGACGATCAACTTCACCTTCTCCGTCGCCACTTCGAAATCGCTGGATGCGACGTCACGGTGGCAGCGACGGCCGAGTCGGCGATCTCCGCCTACGGCACGGTCGAACTGGACCTCGCGGTGATCGACCTCATGCTGCCGGGGATGGACGGATGGGAACTCAGCGAGCGTTTCTACGCCGATGTTCCAGGCTGCCCGGTTGCCATCAGCTCAGTTCTTGACTTGGAGAGCTATCCGCCGAGCCGGACGGCTCTTCCGAAGCCCGTCACGCGAGCCAGCGTGCGCGAGGTGCTACTCAGTTGCGTACCGAGATGGATAGCGCCATGAGCGACTCCAGAACCAAAGTCAGCGTCATCGTCGCGGACGACGACCCGGACATTCGCAGCCTCGTCGCCTTCGCAGCGCTCAAGGCGGGCCTCGATCTGGTGGACGAGCTCGGTAATGGTGACGACGCCTGGGATTCCATCGTGGCTTTCACTCCTGATCTCGCGGTGCTCGACGTCGCGATGCCTGGCAAGACCGGGCTGGAGTTGTGTCGGCTGATTCGTGCGGATGCCAGAGTTAGCACCATGCACGTCGTCCTGCTGTCTGCAGCGGTCGATGAGGTATCCCAACAGCTTGGACGTGACGCCGGTGCCGACGACTACCTCACGAAACCTTTCAGTCCGCGTCAACTGGCGGAGCGTCTGTCTTTGCTCGCCCCATCGATCGGAGTCAGATCATGAAAATCGCCGCACTGTACAAGCGACTGGGGGTCGACGCTCCATCGCCGCTACTCAAGCAGGCCCCGACCGCATTGCTGTACGTCGCGGCAGTGTTGGGTGTCAGCCTGTCGCCTGTGCTGTTGATTGCCTCACCGGGTGAGGTCGCCATCGGCGTCGCCTTGATCCTCGCAGCGACCGTGTTTGCGGTCGTCATCGGTCCTCGTCAGTCGTTATGGGATTGGGGTCTAATCATCCCAGGAGTCGACTTCATTGCCATCGGTCTTCTGCGCGACGGTACGGGTGCCAGCACCTCAGCCTTTGCTGCTCTCGTCGCACTGCCGCTCGTGTGGTTTGCGGCGGAAGAGGGGCGCCAATACGTCCTCTACGCTGCGTTGGGTACTGCGATTACCGTGTTTATGCCGTTTATTCTGGGCAAGAGTTTCGTCAACAGCCATGAGATGTTGATTCGCGGTGGATTTTCGGTGCTCGTCTTCGGCGTCGCTGCGGCTGTCATCAATGAGTTGTCTCGCACAGCCAGACACCGCTTGAATAAGGTACGGCGCTTGGCTGAACAGGGCAAGGACATGCTTGCCGAGAGCGTCCAACACGCGATCGAGTTGAAGCAAAGTGAGGCGAAGGTTCGTGAAGCGGAGCAGATGCTTCGTGGCCTCTGGTACGCCGTGACTGAGCAGTCAATCATCGGGACTGACGTGACTGGACTGATAGACGCATGGGCTCCTGGTGCGGAGCGCATGCTGGGTAATCGCGACGCCGACGTCGAGGGCAAGTTCTATATCGATCACTTCCATTTGCCAGAAGAGCTTCTCGAACGAGCGCGCGAGCTCGACTACCCGGCGGGTGCTACCGTGCTGAATCCGGGGTTCTCCGCGCTCGTCGAGGCCGCGCGCAAGGGTGATGCCGAGGTTCGCGAGTGGACCTATGTTCGACAGGACGGCAGTCACATTCCTGTCGAGTTGAGTGTCACGGCACGCGTGGACGAACGCGGTGAAACGGTCGGATACCTCTTCGTCGGCCATGACATAACCAAGGCTCGCGAGGTCGCCAGGCTCAAGGACGAGTTCGTCGGTCTGATCTCTCACGAGCTTCGCACACCGCTCAGCTCCATCCTCGGATACCTCGAGCTCATGCGCGACGAGGACGAGACGGAACTGAGTTCGAGCCAGTTGCGCTACCTCGGGGTTGCCGAACGCAACGCTCATCGTCTGCTTCGGCTTGTCGGCGATCTGTTGTTCACCGCGCAAGTGGAGTCAGGTAAGTTCAACCTCGACCAGCATGAGCAGGATCTTGCCCCCATCATCACAGCCTCCGTTGAGTCGGCGCGTCCGGTTGCAACGGCGGCGGGAATCACGCTGTATACCGAGCTCGTCGAAGGGCTCTGTGTCAACGGCGACGCCGTACGGCTCGGGCAGGCCTGCGACAACCTGATTTCCAACGCGATCAAGTTCACACCGAGCGGCGGGTCGGTCACTGTCGGACTCAGCGCCGCGGGTTCAGATGTCGTGATAACGGTTCAGGACACCGGTATGGGCATCGCGGCGGCCGAACTTGACAAATTGTTCTCGCGATTTTTCCGTGCGACGACCGCCACCCGCAATGCGGTCCCAGGCGTTGGCCTCGGTCTCGTGATTACGAGGGCGATCATCCGTGCTCACGGCGGCGATATGGGAGTCACCAGCGAAGAGGGCGTGTTCACCTGCTTCAGCATTAACCTGCCGATGCTTGAGCATGCCGACGCCCTGACGAGCGCCTAGAGCCTGCTGAGTTGCGCGGATGCGCGCTCCAGTAACTCCGTCTTCTTGCAGAAGGCAAAACGGACGAGCGAGGCGTAGTCGCTTGCGTGTCGCGGCCCGACGAAGGCCGTGATGGGAATGGCGACCACGCCTGCGAGTTCCGGCAACCTGCGGCAGAAGGCTGCCGCATCCGCGAACCCCAGCGGTGCGGCGTCGGCGACGATAAAGTACGAGCCACGGGGTTCGGAGACGGTGAAGCCAGCCTTCCGTAGTCCGGACGAGAGGAGGTCACGCTTTCCGGCTAGGACGGCCGCTGTCGCACTGAAGTACTCGTCGGGGAGACCGAGTCCCACGGCGATTGCGGGCTGGAATGGCGCGCCATTGACATAGCTGAGGAACTGTTTGACCGCGAGAATCGCCTCGACCAGTTCGTGGCGCGCTGTCAGCCATCCGATCTTCCATCCGGTGAAGCTGAAGGTCTTGCCGCCGCTGGAGATGGTGACGGTGCGCTCCGCGGCTCCCGGCAGTGACGCGACGGGAATGTGTTCGGCGCCGTAAACAAGGTGTTCGTAGACCTCGTCCGTGACGATGATGGCGTCGTGCTTGTGCGCGAGCTCAACGATCAGTTCGAGGGTGGCTCGATCCAGCACCGTGCCGGTCGGATTGTGCGGGTTGTTGATCAGAATGAGTCTCGTACGGTCGGTAATGGCGCGCCGAAGTTCGCCGTGGTCTGGTTGGAATTCCGGTGCGCGCAGTGCGACTGTGCGGTGCGTTCCTCGGGCGAGCGCGATCATGGCCGCGTAAGAGTCGTAAAACGGCTCGAAGGTGACAACATCGTCGCCGTCGTTCACCAGGGCAAGGATTGTCGCGGCAAGTGCCTCGGTTGCCCCGGTCGTCACGAGAACATCGCGATCCGGGTCAACGTGGATTCCGTAAAAGCGTTTCTGGTGCGCGGCGATCGCGTTACGCAAAACTGGGTAACCGCGCCCGGGTGGATACTGGTTCACTCCGTCGCTGATGGCCTGCCTGGCGGCCTCGAGAACCTCTAAAGGGCCATCCTCATCCGGGAAACCCTGCCCAAGGTTGATGGCACCGGTCGCCGCAGCGAGCGCAGACATCTCCGCGAAGATGGTGGGTCGCAACAGCCCGTCCGAGCCCAGGAGACCCGCACCTCGTGCTGTACGTTCCCAGGCGCCTGAAATGGTCATAGTGTCGTCCGCGGCATCTCTTCACCATAGTCCGGGGCCTTTCCGTTCTTGCGGCGCCTGCCGGTTTCGTGCCGGTAAGTTTGTCGCATGGCTTCTCCCTGGTCCCTGTCCGGCGCGCTGCGCGGAATGTTCGCTCGCAAGACGATCGACGATGAAACCTGGAGCGACCTCGAAGACGCGCTGATCTCCGCTGACTTTGGTTCCGATCTGACGGATGCTGTGGTCGCTGAGTTACGGGCGAGCGTCGCGAGGTTCAAGACGACCGATCCCGCGGATCTCAAGCGGATGCTGCGCGAATCCCTCGAGGAGCGTCTAGCCAGGCTCGACCCGACCCTGAAGCTCAGCGACCGCCCTGCAGTGGTGCTCGTGGTCGGGGTGAACGGGGTCGGCAAGACGACGACCATTGGCAAGTTCGCAAAGTTCCTGACCGGGTATGGCCGCAGCGTGATCGTTGGTGCTGCGGATACCTTTCGTGCGGCCGCCGTAGAGCAACTCGCGACGTGGGCCGAACGGGGCGGTGCTGCGATCCAAATGCCGCAACAACAGGGCCAGGATCCGGCATCCGTCGCCTTCCAGACGGTGGAGCGAGCCCAGCGCGAGGGCATTGAGATCGTGTTGATTGATACCGCGGGAAGGCTGCAGACCAAGAGTGGGCTCATGGACGAGCTCGGAAAGATCCGCCGCGTGGTCGAGAAGCAGGCGACGATAGCCGAGGTGTTACTGGTGCTGGACGCCACGACGGGTCAAAACGGCCTCGCCCAAGCGGAGGCGTTCATCGAGCACGCGGGAGTCACAGGGCTCGTACTCACGAAGTTAGATGGCTCGGCAAAGGGTGGTTTCGTGCTCGCGGTCCAGGAGAAGACGGGAATCCCCATCAAGCTGGTCGGGCAGGGCGAGGGCATAGGGGACCTCACTGGATTCACGCCTCACGTCTTCGTGCAGGGCCTGCTCGACTAACGGCCGGCTCGAATTCTCCATCGTTTTTAGGGTACCGGCGGGGAGAACCTGCCCAGATGAGTGCTCGGTTTCGTGGTCTCTCCCATCGGAGTCGACACCTCGCTCGACTCTGTCATGGGGCCCAGCGGCCCCGCCGGAGTCGTTGTTTTTCTCGCGGACAGAATCGGATGAGCGTTGACTTCTCCTTCGCTCGCTTTGCCAAAGATGGCCGCGTGGGTGTTAGTGACTTGCAGTTCGACACCGCCAGGGTGGCCGGTGTCCACCGTCATGACCTCGAATCGGACCCCGAGAACGTCGAACGAGCTCCCCACAGCGGGTGAGATTGTCCCCTCAAACCACGCTGGGTTAGTTTCGCCTCTGCCCGCGCCAACGTCGTGTACTCCGATCGAATGAATGACGACGGCAGGCGTCACCCCCGCATCGTCCCCGCTGGCGGTTCGGTACTCGACCGTGAGTGACGCATTCTGTTGACCGGGAACAGGGTGCACGGCAAGGACCGGGGCGGTGTTGTTAACTTCGCTCAGCGCAGCAACCCAGAACCGCGCACCAATGTCAACCTTGGCCACCCATCCGGAGTTCACGAAGTCCTCAGTGCCGCTGAATCGTCGATACAACGACGCGGCAGCTGGGCGCCGTTCACTTTGCCAGAATGCGATTGGGTCAGAGATCGGGGTCTGCGCGAATTCTGCAGGTGTGGGGATCGAATGCGACTGCAGGCCTGTGTAGCCCATGACGCAATAAGGATCGTTATAGAGCGAACCGAACTCATTGGGAGGCGGTATGAAAGGACCGAAAGAGTGTTCAAAGCCGAGGGCATGACCCATCTCATGCTGGAAGAACGGGATACTGCCACCCTGGTCGAATACTGCGCCGCCCGGTGTTGCACCAGCATTCGACGGGGGTGCGTGCACGAACGCGACTACCCGATCGAATCCCGAGAGCGACGTGCTGTTGTCCTGTTCGACCACCTCGCGAGCGGCCGCCAGGATTCCTGCGCGATCATTCGCGAGCTCGGCATGGGTATGATCCCCAAACCGCCACCAGTGCGCGATGCTCAGATCGAATTCCAACTGGAACAGGCCGAGCGAAGACCTGAGCCAATAATCCCGGAGGCTCCACCCATTGCTGCCCTGGAAAAGCTGAAAGAACAGGTCGTCGGGCCACATTAACTGGGGGTTTTCGCCGCTTGCGGGGCCGGGAGCCCAGAGGAATCGCAGTACCGCTACACGGACAATCTGGGGTGCCATTGGGTCTCCCATTGCATCGCCAACACTCGCAATACCCGCGTCTGGATGCCGCAGGGCGCGATGCTGGAGTAGCTGAGACTATACCCCCCAAAGTAGGGGTATGGTCAGGAAACTTTTGTTCGCAGTTTCACACAGTTGGTGACTGTCAGGCGGGAAGTATTGCGGCGTGCGCCCGACCGACGTCTTCGTAACGCCGGGCGTTGTCGCGGACATGCTCGCGCTCCTGTGCGCTGAGTTCACGCCGCACCTTCGCCGGCACTCCGGCGACGAGCGATCCGGGTGGGATGACGGTGCCTTCCAGAACGACCGCACCAGCGGCGATGAGCGACTCGCGCCCGATCACAGCGTGGTTGAGCACGGTCGCAGCCATGCCGATCAGGCAGTCGTCCTCGACCGTGCAGCCATGCAGCACGGCGGAATGGCCGACGCTCACGCCGCGTCCGACCGTGGTCGGAATGCCGGCGTCGCAGTGAATGGAAACGTTGTCCTGAATATTGCTGCCATCGCCGATCGTGATGGAGTCGACATCCGCTCGCAGCACTGAGCCGTAGAAGATGCTTACTTTTTCGCCGAGGGTTACTCGACCGATGAGCGTCGCATTGGGGGCGACCCAGGCAGAACCGGCGATGATGGGGGTGTTGCCGCCGAACGGCAGTATGAGTGCGGTCATTCCTTCAACATAGACGTTTTGGACCGATGTGGACGTTCCGGGCTGTCGGCCACACATTCGCCTTACAGTCTGTATCTTGCGGTTAAACTGGAGTCACCATGGCCACTTTTGGAAACCTGACCGACCGCCTCTCCGAGACTTTCAAGAATCTCCGCGGAAAAGGCAAGCTGAGCCCAGCGGATGTCGACGGCACCGTCCGTGAAATCCGTCGTGCCCTGCTCGACGCCGACGTCGCCCTCGACGTCGTCAAGGACTTCACGTCTCGAGTGCGCGAGCGTGCCCTCGGCGACGAGGTGTCGAAGTCGCTGAACCCTGCCCAGCAGGTGGTGCAGATTGTCAACGACGAACTCATCACGATCCTCGGCGGTGACGCGCGGCGCATCCGGTTCGCGAAGAATCCGCCCACAGTCATCATGCTCGCGGGACTTCAGGGCGCGGGTAAGACCACGCTCGCAGGCAAGCTGGCCAAGTGGTTGGCGAGCGAGAGCCACACGCCGCTTTTGGTCGCTGCCGACCTTCAGCGTCCCAACGCCGTCACCCAGTTGCAGGTGGTGGGAGAGCAAGCCGGAGTCCCGGTGTTTGCGCCAGAACCGGGTAACGGCAAGGGGAACCCCGTCAAGGTCGCCAAGGATGCACTGAAATTCGCGCGCGACAAACAGTACGACACCGTCATCGTTGACACGGCAGGTCGCCTTGGCGTCGATGCTGAGCTCATGAAGCAGGCGGCAGACATCCGCAAGGCGATCGACCCGGACGAGGTGTTGTTCGTCATCGACGCCATGATCGGACAGGATGCGGTGGTCACCGCGAAGGCGTTCCAGGATGGCGTTGACTTCACTGGGGTGGTGCTGACCAAACTGGACGGTGACGCGCGCGGTGGTGCTGCGCTCTCCGTCGCATCCATCACCGGGCGCCCCATCCTTTTTGCGTCCACCGGCGAAGGTCTCGACGACTTCGAGCCCTTTCACCCGGATCGCATGGCGAGTCGGATCCTCGACCTCGGTGACATCCTCACGCTCATTGAGCAGGCGCAGAAGACGTTCGACGAGGAAGAACAGCGAAAGGTCGCCGAAAAGTTTGCGACCGATAGCTTCACGCTTGAGGACTTCCTCGGCCAGATGCAGCAACTCAAGAACATGGGTTCGATCAAGAGCATGCTCGGGATGCTGCCGGGCGCGAAGGGCATGCGCCAGCAGCTCGAAAACTTCGACGAGTCGGAGATTACCCGCACGGAGGCGATAATCCAGTCGATGACGCTCACAGAGCGCCGCCAGCCGAAGGTGCTGAACGGCTCCCGGCGGGTGCGCATAGCGAGGGGCTCCGGGACGACGGTGACTGAGGTTAACGCGCTGGTCAACCGATTCGAGCAGGCCGCCAAGATGATGAAGACTGTCGCCAGGGGTGGCATGCCGCAGGTGCCCGGCATGGGACCGATTCCCGGTGCGGGTTTCGGCGGTGGCCGGGGGAAGCAACAGCAAAAGAAGAAGGGCTCGAAGTCGGGTAACCCGGCAAAACGCGCGGCCGAGAACGCAGCTCTTGCGTCCGGTGCCAAGCCGACAGTCGCAGGCGGCGCAGGGTTCGGACTTGGCGGCGCCAAAGGCAAGGGTGCGCCGCCCACAGAAGAGGAACTCGCGGCGCTGCAGAAGATGCTTGGCCACTAATTACGGCTCCGGCAGAGCGGTGCTCCACTCGGACTGGTACCCCTCACCTGGGCGGGTGAAGCCGGTTTCGTAGGCGAGGATGACGGCTTGCATGCGGTCGCGCACGCCGAGCTTCGCAAGCATCCGGGCGACGTGGGTCTTCACTGTAGCGTCACCGAGAATGAGCCGGCGTGCGATCTCAGCGTTGGACAGCCCGCGCGCCAACAGTGTCAGCACCTCGCGTTCGCGGTCACTAAGTTCACGCATCGCATCGGGAAGGCCGTCTGTCGGCCGCGGCATCCGCACGAACTGTTCGATCAGTCGTTTCGTCACGGACGGCGCGAGAAGGGATTCCCCCCTTGCGACGACGCGCACTGCCCCCACGAGTTGCTCGCGCGGGGCATCCTTCAGCAGGAACCCGCTGGCGCCGGCGCGCATGGCTTCGTAGACGTATTCGTCGAGATCGAAGGTGGTGAGGATGAGGACTCGGGCCGGCGAGTCGGCCTCCGTGAGGCGCCTGGTCGCCTGAATTCCGTCGAGCACGGGCATTCGCACGTCCATGAGCACCACGTCCGGGTGGGTCTCTGCCACGAGACGAATACCTTCCTCGCCGTTGGATGCCTCCCCGACGACCTCCATGTCGGGCTCCAGATCCAAGATGAGTCGGAAGCCTGTACGGACGAGCTGTTGGTCGTCGACGAGGAGGACGGAGGTCATCTGGTGCCGCCGTCTAACGGAAGTTCCGCCCGCAGCCGGTAGCCGCCGTCGCTAGTGCCGCCCGTCTGGAGCGTTCCACCGAGTAGGGCGACACGCTCGCGGATACCGACCAGTCCGACACCCGCGCCGGTGACCTTAGACTTAGCCAGCCCCGGCGCGTTGATTACCTCGAGTTCGACGCTTCCCGTGGAGCGCCGGATGATGACTGTCGTGGCTACCGGTCCAGCATGCCTGACGACGTTCGTGAGTGCCTCCTGCACAATCCGATACGCTGCGAGGTCGACTGCGGGTGGAAGGACACCGAGCTCCTCTTCAATGGTCGATTCCACCGTGAGGCCTGTCTTCCCGGCGTTCGCGATGAGCTCTTTTATGGCATTCAGACCCGGCACTGGGCGCAACGTCACGTCGTCGGTAT
>JBDTIM010000045.1:0-6607 GCA_039936355.1 Lacisediminihabitans sp.
AAGTGGACCATCGACCCCCGCCGCGCACGGTGGACCGGGCCGCAGGCATCCGGTCGTGTGCAGTATGTCGACGACGAGCAGTTGCTTGTTGACGGGGCTGACATTATCGAGGCTGCCCGCCTTGCGACACCAGGGCTGATCTATTTTGCCGGCCAGTTGTGGGAACGCCTGCTGGGGATCGGCGATCAGGACCTCGCCCGCACTGCGCGTTTCCTCCGCTACGACGATACCGAAGGCAAGCCAGAGGGATTCGCCATCTATTCGGTACTCAAGGAGGAAACGCACAAGGGACAGGCAATCCTCGAGGTGCGCTTTCTCAGTGCAGCCACGGACGAGGCGTATGCGGGACTTTGGCAGTTCTTACTGGAGTTGGACCTTGTCGGAGAGATCCGTGCACCAATGCGCCCGGTCGAGGAGCCATTATCCTGGCAGATATCCGACTACCGTGCCGCGGTGAAATCGAACGAACACGATCACCTGTGGGCACGCATCCTCGATGTTCCCGCTACCCTGGCGGCGCGAAGGTACAGCGCACCCGGTTGCATCGTGTTCGACGTTGCCGACCCGCTCGGCTTCGCCGCAGGGCGATGGCTGCTGGTCATCGACCAGAGCGGAGTCGGCGCCGTTTCGAAACTCGCGGATGACGCGATTCCAGAGCCGTCAACCACGAGTGTTGTGTCGCTCGCGGTGAATGAGCTCAGCTCGTTGTTCCTGGGCGGGGTGTCGGCCACGCTCCTTGCGCGGGCCGGAGTGATTGTCGAGCGGACGCCGGGCGCAGCATCCGCCATCGATGCATCCTTCCGCTCCAACGTCACCCCGTGGCTGAGCATCTGGTTCTAACGGCATGCTGCCTAAGCTGGAGCGTTATGCGCCTTTTGCTGATCCGACACGGCCAGACTCCGGCCAATGTTCTTGGGCAACTCGACACGTCTCGCCCTGGCCCCGGTCTCACCCCGCTCGGTGAACGCCAAGCCGCCCTAGTTCCGCGGGGCGTGCGGACCCGGCACATCACGGCAATCTACGCGTCAACTCTGCTGCGCACCCAGCTCA
Organism: Lacisediminihabitans sp.; assembly: GCA_039936355.1. Taxonomy (GTDB): domain Bacteria; phylum Actinomycetota; class Actinomycetes; order Actinomycetales; family Microbacteriaceae; genus Parafrigoribacterium_A. Next base: position 1,051 of record JBDTIM010000045.1, read on the forward strand.
CTGCAGAACCTCTCGCGACCGACCGTGGGCTCGACATCCAGGTGCTGGATGGACTGCAGGAGATTGAGGCCGGAGCGCTCGAGAAACGCAGCGACCGAGCATCCGTTCAGCGATACTTGGAGACCGTATTCGCGTGGGGCTCTGGCGATGTGGGTGTGCGGATGCCCGGCGGCACAGATGGCAACGCCTTCTTTGACAGGTTCGATAACGCGATAGCTTCTGCCGCAGAAATGGGTTCCGGCACGGCAGCGTTCTTCAGCCATGGTGCCGCAATTCGTGTCTGGGCAGCAGCGCGCGCCCACAATGTTCCGTCTGCGTTTGCGGGGACACACGAACTCGACAACACCGGTGTCGTGGAGCTTTCGGGCTCTCCGGAAGACGGTTGGACACTGCTCTCCTGGGCGGGGCAGCCCGTCGGTGGGGCGCAACTTGTCGACCAACAAGCCGACGATCCGACTGGGGAACCACTCGACGAGGCTTGACTGGTGGGGCCCGGGTCGATGGTGCAGTAAATATCGGAAATACGAATTACTGTCAACCCCCAGTCGACGACGTGCGCACGCCGGACATAACTGAATACACTGAGCCAGGAGAGTGGAGCGCCCGTGTCTGAGCCAACAGCACCAGTGTCTGAGTCAACAGCGGCAGAGGCAGCAGACTCGCCGCAGCGGATACTTGGTGGCCGTTACCGTCTTGGTTCCATTCTGGGTTCCGGAGGCATGGCGACGGTTTACCGGGCGCATGATGAAGTGCTTGGCCGGTCCGTCGCCATCAAGCTCTTCCACCCTGACTCCGTCGAGCAGGGCAGGCAGGAGGGCGAGCTAGCTGTACTAGCGAGCCTGGACCATCACTCTCTCGTGAATCTTTTTGACGCTGGCGTCGACCGTGACGAATACGGTCGTGCGAACCGCTACCTGGTCATGGCGCTGGTCACTGGCACTAACCTTGAGCAGCGAATTGCAACCTCGCCCATTTCTGCCAGACACATTGCTGAAATCGGCTATGACATGGCAGAAGCGCTCGAGTACATCCACGGTCACAACGTGATACACCGAGACATCAAGCCGTCGAACATCCTCCTCGTCGATTACGGTACTGACGCGCCGCGAGCGCGAGCGAAGCTGACAGACTTCGGCATCGCTCTCGCCGACGACATCGAACGGATGACGATCGAGGGGCAGACCACGGGAACCGCGGCATATTTGAGTCCGGAGCAAGCGTCGGGTGGCGAGGTAGGCGGCGCCGCTGATATCTATTCACTTGGGCTTGTCCTGCTGGAGTGTTTCACCCAAACCATCGAATTTCCCGGTGCGCTCGTGGAGTCTGTGGTCGCACGGCTGTCGCGCGATCCGGTGATTCCTGACACCTTGCCCGAGCATTGGCAGCCACTTCTCGCCGCGATGACAGCACGCGAGCCATCAGCGAGGCCGTCGGATCGGGATCTCGTTTCGGCGTTGAGGCAGGCTGTCATCGCGGAGAGCGCACGCCACGTAGATGGCCCATTGCTCTCACACGGTGAAGGGGAAACCACGGATGCGCTGTCCGACGCTGTGCCCGACGTCTTGGACACACTCCCCAATGAGGCGCTTCACCGTGTCACTGCAATGGCGGCTCGCCTCTTTTCTGCCCCGATTTCGATCGTGAGCGTGGTCGATCATGACCGCACCTGGTTCAGGTCTTACTACGGTGCTGGAGTTGAGCGGATCGCCCGGATGGTAGATCTCTCGAAAAGTACAATCCCTCAGGATCAGCCCATCGTCATCGAAGATGGCAGAACCGATCCGCGCACAAGCACCAGCTCACTTGTCACCGGACCGCTGGGTTTGCGCTTCTATGTCGGAGTGCCTCTAAAGCGGCACGACGGACAGACCATCGGCACGCTCTCGGTGTTGGATTTTGTGCCACGCACTACCTCGGCAGAGGAGATCGCAAACCTACAGGATCTTGCGGCGCTCGTCACCGCGCAGCTCGAGTTGCGGCACGAGGGGATGAAGATGGCGGGAGAGGTGAGTGGCAACATTCCTCTTGCTGATCCCGACTCCGCTGCCAGGCTCGCTTCTGGCCCCGCTGTGTAGGGTCGAGACCGCAAGCATCCTTCAAGCTTCTACAAAATCAAGGCCGTAGTTTCCGTGCAGGAATGCGCTCCTCGCCCGACACGCCGACGACACCTCGTGCAGGTAGCGGTTAGTGAGTGAGACCTGCGTGAGTGGCGAGGTCGTAGCGGGAGTCTTTGGCGTTGTAGCTCATCGTTCCTCTTCGCCCGGCTGGGCAGCCGTTCTTCCGCCAGCAGCTCACGGAGAGTATTCCGCTCCGTCACCTCGACCACCTCTATCGTCACCGAAGCGATAGTCGTCTTGCGCAACCCAGCGCACCCCACACTTGTGACTCAACAGAATCCCTCGCAGGGCTACCCCGGCCTCAGTACACGCGTTGTGCAGAGCACGAGCCCAGGCAATGTCTGCAGGAATCAGAGTGGCATCCGCATAGCGTTCGAGCACGAAGACAAAGGAGTGCGCGCCAGCGGTTGAAGTTTCGCATCGTCGCATGGTGCGGGAGTCATCCTTCCATGATCTGACTTCCCCGGGAACGCTAGCGGGCTCACCACCACTGCAGAGGAGAATGCCTACAGAGGCGGGTTGGGGCGGAGAGGAGCGAGAGAAAGCACGTCAGCTCTCCGTGCGCGCAGTGTCGTCGTCCACCGGGGCGAAGCGACGCACATGTCGTCCGTCAACCTCCACCTCGCTCACGAACATGTCGAACGGGCGAATCCACATACCGCGCACGCCATAAAGCGCACGGTACACAACGACAAGCTCCTCCGTTTCGGAATGATGGGCAACCCCTACAACGTCGTACAGGTTTCCCTTGTAGTGCCGGTAGAGGCCTGGAGTGATGTCGTCGCTGCGCACCAGACCATTCTGCCGCGTCACGGCGCAGCACAGGGCGACGCGTGGCCCGTATCCGCCACTCAAGGCACAAACGATTTACTACGATTGACCCCGACCCCAGGGAGCTTCTGCATGACTATCACCGCATCCGCCGACGGATCCGCGCTCGGCAACCCCGGCCCTGCTGGCTGGGCGTGGTACGTCGACGACGACAACTGGGCCGCGGGCGGTTGGAAACATGCCACGAACAACCAGGGAGAGCTAACGGCTGTGCTTGAGCTATTCCGCGCGACGGAACACTCAGGCGATGACCTGCTGATTCTCTGCGACAGCCAGTACGTGATCAATTCAGTGACCAAGTGGATGCCCGGCTGGAAAAAGAAAGGCTGGCGCAAAGGCGACGGCAAGCCGGTGATGAATGTCGAGCTGCTCCAGCAAATAGACGACGCGATCACCGGGCGAAAGTACCACTTCGAGTGGGTGCGCGGCCACGTCGGCCACGTGCTCAATGAAGCAGCGGATGCCCGGGCACGAGCGGCCGCGGAGGCTTACCAGCGAGGCAGTTCCGTTGCATTCGGTCCGGGGTGGACGGGTGGCTCGGGACATCACGTGACGACTGCACAGTCATCGCGACCCAGACTTATGCCCGAAAGTCTGGTTGAGTCGAGTCTGGTTGATCGCGAAGCCGATAACACCCTCTTCACCTTCGACGAGCCCGAATGGCACATGCTTGAACTGCGGCTCACCCCCGAGGAGTTTCAGCGGTTGGCCCGACGTGCTCGCGACAACGGAACGACCCCGGATGAGTTTCTTCGCGGCTTGATCTGACCGCGGCTATCTCGATCATGTGCGTTGGCGTGGGAGGAGAAGTGCCGGCAACACGTAGGCTGAATGCATGACCCTCACGCACGAAATCGACTCGAATGCCGTGATGTGGAACGTACCCCCGGAGGAAAGATCCGGTCGACCGTTGCTGGTGATGATGCATGGTCTGGGAAGCCACGAAGGCGACCTCTTCGGGCTCAACCGCTTTCTGCCGTCCGGGGTGGTTGTTGCGTCGCTTCGGGCGCCTTTGCGCTACGGCGGCGGCTTCGCCTGGTTCGACGCGGATCTGCGCAGTAGTGATGCTTCGCTTCTGGATGCGTCCGTTGCCGGTGTGCTCGGCTGGATCGACGGTCTCACGATGTCACCGAGCAGCATCGGTCTGATGGGCTTCTCGCAAGGCGGATGCATGGCACTGCAGCTAATTCGCCAGGCTCCGGAGCGCTTCGACTTCGCGCTGGAGCTGAGCGGTTTTCTCGGCAGTGCAGAGCATCCGGGCGATGCAGCCCTGGCCGCCCGAGCACCACGGATGCCCGTGTTCTCGGCTCATGGCGACCTGGACGACGTAATCCCGGCGGCAGCCGTAGATCAGACTGGTCGCTGGCTCGCGGATCATGCTGAACTCGAGAAGCATCGTTACCCGATGGCACACACGATCTCGCAGGAGGAGCTAGCCGATATTGTTGAGTTTGTCTCGGCACGATTGACATAGTGCAGTACACCAATGAACAAAGAATGGGGAGTGTTCCGATGACCGATCAGCGCCTTGGTGAGCTGCTGAAAACGGCGACCACGATCGCGGTCGTGGGGGCATCGCGACATGAGAAGAAGGCTGCTCATCGCATTCCGCGACGCCTACTAAAGGCGGGGTTCACTGTCATCCCTGTCAATCCGCACGCGGATGAAATTCTTGGGCAAAAGGTCTACCGAAGTCTTGCCGAGATTCCTGTCCCCATCGATATTGTGGATGTGTTCCGCCCGTCAGAGGAGGCAGCCGCAGTCGCTGAGCAGGCCGCGGCCGTCGGAGCAAAGACGGTCTGGTTACAAACGGGGATCATCTCGCCCGAGGCCCGTGAAATCGCGGATTCGGCTGGCATGAACTTTGTCGAAGACACCTGCATCGGGGTCACGACCGCCGAATTCGACATCCAGAAATAGCGCACTGCGGGGCGAATGTCGCGCCGAACTAGCTACGCGGTGTGCGGTTGACCGGTGAGCAGTTCCAAGACCCACTCGGGCACTCGCTCGCTGGCAAGTCCGTGCCGGATTTCATCGAAGTTCGTGCTCACTTCGGATGCCTCCAGGTTGATTTCGATGGTGTGGGCACCTGCGCTGTGGGCAACTTGCACAAATCCGGCAGCCGGGTACACGTTGCCGCTGGTGCCGATCGCGGCGAACAGGTCGCAACTTTCGAGGGCAACGTAGATCTCGTCCAGACTCAGTGGCATCTCGCCGAACCAGACAATGTGGGGACGAATCCGTCCCTGACAGTGAGCGCAGATGTCATCAACACCAACGTCGTCGCGTCGTTCGGAGACGGTGCCGCAGCTCTCGCAGCGCACTTTCAGTAGTTCGCCGTGCATGTGAATGAGGTTCGTCGTGCCCGCCCGCTCGTGCAGGTCATCGATGTTCTGGGTAACGACCAGCACCTCCCCCGGATACTCGTTCTCGAGCCGTGCCAACGCCAGATGGGCCGCGTTCGGCTGGGTTTTTCCGCTCACCAACTGACGGCGACGATCGTTGTAGAAACGCTGCACCAGCTCGGGGTTGGCAGCGTATCCTTCGGAGCTCGCGACATCCTCGACCCGGTGTTCCTCCCACAGCCCGTCAGCGGCACGAAAGGTGCG
>JBDTIM010000046.1:0-24017 GCA_039936355.1 Lacisediminihabitans sp.
AGGACGCAATGATGAAACTCGACCCAGCGCTCGCGGACGACCAGCTCATATTCCCGAGCGAGAAGACCCTGTCGAACGCGCACCGTTTCCGGAGCCTCTCCAGCAGCGAGGAACAGAAGTACGGCACGCAGTTCCAGGCTCTCATTCTCGGAGCCTGAGCGATGGCATCTGGGGCTTTCGCCGAGAGCGGAGCAGACCTTGAACTCGTGGGGCTCAAGAAGCGGTTCCCGGGTTTTACCGCCATTGAGCAACTTGATCTGACGATTCCCGCTGGATCGTTCTTCGCGTTGCTCGGGCCGTCGGGTTGCGGCAAGACGACAACTCTGCGATTGGTTGCAGGGCTCGAGGAACCCACGGAGGGCACCATTCTCATTGGCGGCAAGGACGTCACACATCTCAAGCCGTACCAGCGGCAGGTGAACACCGTGTTCCAGAGCTACGCGCTTTTTCCGCACATGACGGTTCTCGAGAACGTGGCCTTCGGTTTGCGTAGGCGCAAGATTAGCGACCCGGTGGGGAAGGCTCACGAAGCCTTGCGTCTGGTCGAACTCGATCATCTTGCTCTGCGCAAGCCCCAACAACTCTCTGGTGGCCAACAGCAGCGGGTTGCCCTTGCGAGGGCTGTCGTCAACCGGCCTGCGCTGCTCCTGCTGGATGAGCCGCTGGGAGCGCTTGACCTCAAGTTGCGACGTCAGATGCAACTGGAGCTCAAGTCGATCCAGGGCGAAGTCGGGTTGACTTTCCTGCATGTTACCCACGACCAGGAAGAGGCGATGACAATGGCCGACACCGTCGCGGTGATGAACAAGGGTCGCATAGAGCAGCTTGGGGCACCGGCGGATCTCTATGAGCTCCCGCGGACCGCGTTTGTCGCGAACTTCCTCGGGCAGTCCAACCTGTTCACCGGCGATGTAGTCGGTACCACGAGCACCAGCATCACAGTCGACGTCGAAGGGGTGAAGATCACGGTTCCCAAGGCGCGAGCGCAACGCCACGCCGGCGAGATAACCGTGGGCATCCGGCCGGAGAAGGTAAGCCTGCTCACATCCGTACCCGACCAGGATTCGGCGACAAATACCCTCGGGCCTGGGCGGGTTGTCGATGTCTCATTCAGCGGCGTGAGCACGCAGTACATCATTGCGATCCCGGGGATCGGAAATGTTGTCGTGTTTTCGCAGAACCTGGGTTTTGGGTCGGTCATCAGCGAAGGAGCGGAGGTGTGGGTCGCCTGGCAGGTGGATCATGGCTTCGGGCTTGAGGATGACCCATCGGATGCTTCGCGGTTCCCTGCGGACACCGACACAGCCACCATCGCGGTGCAGAAGAAGCGTGCCCTGATGTCGGAGCTCGAGGGGGCCTAGCGTGGCATTTGGTGCATTCGCGACCGGGACGGCGCAAGAGCAAGCTCCGCGGCGCAAGAGCAAGATCGCGCTAATTCTGCTGTTGCCGGGCATCCTGTATCTGGCGCTCTTTTTCCTGGTGCCGCTTGTCTCGCTGGTTATTACTTCGTTTCAACAGCCGATTCCGAACGGCGACATCGGCGAGTACCAAACGGCATTCCGCTGGGAGAACTACACGGATGCGATCAGCCTCTATGGCGAACACATCCTTCGCTCGTTTTTCTACGCGATTCTGGCGACGATCTTTGCGCTGCTGTTCAGCTACCCACTGGCGTATTTCATCGGCGTGAAGGCGCGACGCTGGCCGCTTCTGCAGAATCTCATGCTCGTGCTCGTGATCGCCCCGTTTTTCATCAGTTTCCTGCTGCGTACCCTCGCCTGGAAGTCGATACTCTCTGATGAATCGATCGTTATCACGGGGCTTAAGGCCTTGGCGCTGATGGCTCCGGATGCGCATTTCACCGGCACAGCCTCCGCGGTGATCTTCGGACTGACGTATAACTTCATCCCCTTCATGACGCTCCCGTTGTACGCGACCCTTGAACGGCTTGACACCCGGCTTCTCGAGGCCGGTGGAGACCTGTACGCGCGCCCGGCTGTGACGTTCTTCAAGGTGACGGTTCCGTTGTCGATGTCCGGCATTGTCTCAGGCGTTCTGCTCACCTTCATTCCCGCGGCGGGTGATTACATCAACGCGGGCAGGGACTTCCTCGGTGGCACTGGCACGGCGATGATGGGCAACGTGATCGAGAGCAACTTCCTGGTGACGCTCAACTACCCGGCAGCGGCATCTCTGTCGATCATCCTGATGGCCGTGATCCTGGTGATGGTCGTCGTGTACGTCAAGCGGAGCGGAACGGAGGATCTGCTGTGACGGTTCAAGAGGGCCTGATTCTGGCCAAAGCAGAAACGACCCAGCCGCGACGCCCCGCGAGAGGCAGGCCACGATTTGGGCTTGGTTCGTGGATGTTGCCCGTCTATTCTGGGTTGGCATTGGTGTTCCTGCTCATCCCGATTGCCTACACCTTTGCATTCTCATTCAACGACTCGGTCAAGTCGAACATCGTCTGGCGCGGGTTCACCTTTGACAAGTGGCTCAACGTCTGTGACAAAGCCGAGGTGTGCGAGGCATTTGGCAACAGCCTCATCATCGGGATCATCGCGACAGTGTGCGCCACGGTTTTGGGAACGATGATCGCTATTGCTCTCGTGCGCTATCGTTTTCGCTTTCGTTCGGCAATTAGCCTTTTGCTGTTCTTGCCGATGGCGACCCCCGAGGTTGTACTCGGAGCAGGTCTCGCGGCAGAGTTCCTCAGCGCTGGGGTCGAAAAGGGGCTCGTAACGATCATCATTGCCCACATCATGTTCTGTGTGAGCTTCGTCGTAGTCACGGTAAAGGCGCGTGTTTCGACGCTTGATCCGGCATTGGAGGAGGCCGGGCGTGATCTCTATGGTTCTCCCAACCAGGTGTTCTGGAGGATAACCTTCCCCCTCCTGCTACCCGGCATCATCGCCGCGGCACTGCTCTCGTTTGCATTAAGTTTCGACGACTTCATCATCACCAATTTCAACGCTGGCACGACGGACACTTTTCCGAAGTACATCTACATTTCGGCAGCGAGGGGGATCCCGGCAGAGGCGAACGTGATCGCATCCGCAGTGTTCATACTCGCGATTGTCCTCGTCCTCACGTCACAGATCTCCTCCGCTATGAGGCGGAAGAGGCAAGAACGAGTCGGATAGGACGAAGTGACCGTGAACACCTATCGAGACCGTGGACGTCTCGCAGAACTGTGGCGCATCGAGATCGAGACCTTCCGGGTTGCCCACCCCCAGTCGGAGCGTCTGTGGAAAGAGGCGACCGTCCATCTTCCCGACGGAGTTCCGATGCTCTGGATGGCGAAGTGGCCCGGCCCGTGGCCCGTTTACGTGAGACGGGCCGAGGGTGCCCACTTCACCTGTGTCGACGGCATTGACCACGTAGACCTGTGCCTCGGAGACACCGGAGCAATGTGCGGGCACGCGCCGGCCGCATCAGTCAAGGCGATCAGTGAGCAGCTTGCCCACGGTTCAACCTTCATGCTCCCAACCGCGGATGCCGCTGTCGCGGCTGCGTTGCTCACCGAGCGGTTTCGAGTGCCGAGCTGGCAGTTCACCCTCTCCGCGACGGACGCGAACCGCAGTCTCATCCGGTATGCGCGCCAGGTAACCGGGCGCCCCAAGATTGTCGTGCACGACTTCTGCTACCACGGCTCTGTTGACGAGGCCTTTGCAACACTGGATGCGGACGGTGCGGTGATCGAACGGCGCGGTAACATCGGCGCACCAGTCCCGCCGTCCGAGACCACCGCCGTCGTGCCATTCAACGATGTCGCCGCGCTCGAAGCGGCGCTGGCAACGGGTGAGATCGCGGCGGTCCTGATGGAACCAGCGCTCACCAACATCGGCATTGTCCTTCCCGACGCCGGCTACCACGCCGCAGTCAGGGAGCTGTGCAGCCGTTTCGGCGTCATTCTCATTATTGATGAGACGCACACTTTCAGCGCCGGCCCAGGCGGCATGATCTCACGCGACGGGCTCGCGCCAGATGCTGTGGTCGTCGGCAAGAGCATCGGAGGTGGCATTCCGGCGGCAGCCTTCGGCATGACCGAGTCGTTTGCTGCCCTGGTGCGGTCCAGCCTCGAACTCGAAGACATCGACGTTGGCGGAGTCGGCGGAACCCTCGCGGGCAACGCTCTCTCACTCGCAGGCATCCGTGCCACCCTCACGGACGTGCTCACGCCAGCAGCTTTTACCCGGATGGTGGACCGCTCGACCGAGTGGACCGTTGGTGTGCAGGCCGCGTTAGACGAGTTCGACGTCCCGTGGCAGGTTACCCAGCTGGGTGCTCGTTCCGAGTACAGCTTCCGCTCGACCCCACCGCGCGATGGTGCGCAGGCTGCGGCTGCCGACGACTTCGAGCTGCAACAGTATCTGCACCTCTTTGCCCTAAACCGCGGCATCCTGATCACGCCATTTCATAACATGGCACTCATGTCGCCCGCGACAACCGCGGCCGACGTGGAACGGCACACCGTCGTGTTCCGCGACGCCGTTGCCAGTCTCTTCGGCTAGGCATCGGTCAGAGCTTCGAGCCTGCGCAACCGCGACGGCAGCCTAGGAGATGACACCGTCGGCAAGCCGCAACTGGCCGACGGGACGGCCATGACCCAGGACCGGCTCGGTGACCTCGGCCGAAACCCGCTTCGCCTGGTCCGCGCCAACAGCGCCGACCGAAGCCAAGAGGCCGAGTGCAACCAGGAAGATGGCGCGCGGGCTTCCGTCGAGCATCTTGAGCGCCACGGACGTGCCGTCCGGGGCGCCGAGCACCATGACGCCCTCCGCACCCTCTTTTGCAAATAGCCTGAGCTGCTCTGTGATGACGGTGTTGGGCCCGGTTGGACCATCGATCGCCCACGGATTCGCGAGCACTGCCGTGACCAGATGGGCAGCGTCCCCTGTTGGGTCAGCTGCGGGGGAACCAGAAACGCGGCCAATTGCCGTGGCAAGACCGCGGATGGTTACCGCGAACAACGGCGCACCGCATCCGTCGACTCCGATATGGGCAATGGGCCCGTCGGTGAAGTCCAGAACGGTTGCGCGTACGAGCTGCTGGAGCGGATGGGCGGGGTCGAGGTAGCTTTCCAGAGGCCACCCGTTGTGCACGCAGGCCGCAAGGAACGCGGCGTGTTTGCCGGAACAGTTCATCGCGGATCTGCGTTTGCCGAGGCCCTCTGACCGTGCGGTGAATGCCGAGTCTGCGTCGGAGGGCCAGTCCTCGGGACATTGGAGCGCTCTTTCGTCGAGGCCTGCCGAGGCAAGGATGTTGTGCACGACTTCAATGTGCCGTGCAGTTCCCTGGTGGCTGGCGGTGGCCAGTGCGAGCCGTTCGCCGTCGAGCTGCAGCCCTGAGCGCAGGATTGCGATGGCCTGGAGCGGCTTGAGAGCGGAGCGTGGGTAGATTACCGCACCGGCATTGCCCAGCTCGCGCAGCACCGACCCGTCGGCGGCGAGCACGACTGCGGCACCGACGTGGCGGGACTCAATCATCCCGGAGCGCTCCAGCACCGCGAGTTCGACAGATCCGGATGCATCGAGCGTCTCGACCGTCGATGGTGTGGAGGTGGCGGCGTGAGTGTCGTTCATAGTGAAACGACCATACCGCCGAGCGGCGAAGGTTCCACCGTACCGAGGGCTCGGAGTAGCGTTGAAGCATGAATCTTGAGCACCACTACGCGGTAGAACTCGAATGGACTGGTAATCGAGGAACCGGCACGAGTGACTATCGCGCCTATGGCCGTGATCTTGTTCTCGCCGCACCGGGGAAGCACGACATCGCGGGCTCTAGCGACCGCACGTTTCACGGTGATGCCGATCGCTGGAACCCTGAGGAGCTACTGCTGAGCGCTCTCAGCCAGTGTCACCTGCTCAGCTATCTGCACGTAGCAGTGAACAAGGGAGTCGTAGTCACGGCCTACCGAGACAGTCCTGTGGGCACGATGATGCAAACAACGGATGGTGGGGGCAAGTTCACGACGGTCACGCTGCGGCCTGTCGTCACCGTCGAGTCCGCCGCTATGGTGGACGCGGCGCGGGAGGCCCACCACGAGGCGAGCCTCAAGTGCTTTATCGCCGCATCCGTCAACTTCCCAATTGTGCACGAGCCAACGATCGTGGTCGGCTAAACTCATACAGCTTTTCCATAGGCTGATCGTGGAGACTCATCAGGTCTTATTCTTTGAGCCTCGGTCTTTCAGACAATGACCCAATTCCCACCCATACTCGTTTATCGCAGAGAGCAGTTTTGTGCTTAAGTCGCATTCCCGGTCGTATTCAAAAATCCTGAGCACTGTCGCCGTCGCCGGCCTTCTGGTATCGCTCGTGGGCTGTAGTAGCGGTTCGGGGAGCAACTCCGATTGCGTTCCGACTAAGGCAGGAGATGCGAGTACGCAGGTGAAGGTGACCGGCACAATGGGCACGGAGCCCAAGGTCACGATTCCGAAGAAGCTGAGCAGCAAGACCACGCAGAGAACGGTCACGATCGAGGGAAAGGGCCTGGAGGCCAAACCGAACAGTGTCGTCGATATCGACTATGCGGTGTACAACACGACGAGTGGAAAGAAGATCGACTCGACCAAGTACGGGGCCAAGGGAACATCGATCACCTTGGACAAGGCCAACCTGCTTCCCGGTCTGTACAAAGCCATCCACTGCTCCGCTCCCGGTGCGCGCGTTGTTGCGGTTATTCCTCCGGCTGATGCCTTTGGTGCGGCGGGATCGAGCGGCCTCGGGATCGCGGCCAAAGACTCTATCGTGTTTGTGATTGACGTTCTCAAGACCACCGCGCCGCAGAAGGTGCTGAAGAAGGCGGATGGCGCTGCCGTAGCTCCGAAAGACGGCTTCCCGACCGTGAAGCTCGCCTCGAATGGCGAACCGACCATCACGATGCCGAAAACAGATCCACCGGCTGCACTGGGGATCGAGGTGCTCAAGAAGGGCACGGGCAAGCTCGTCAAGGATGGCGCAACCGTCACCATCAACTACGTGGGTGCGCTCTGGGCGACAGGCAAAGTTTTTGATTCCAGTTGGACGCGGGGTGCTCCCGCGACATTCCCAACGACCGGCGTCGTGACCGGATTCGGCAAGGCGATGGTCGGCCAAACGGTCGGTTCCCAGGTGGTTGCCGTTATTCCACCGTCCGAGGGCTACGGAGCGTCGGGTCAGCCGCAGGCCGGTATTTCCGGGACGGACACCATGGTGTTCGTGATCGATATCCTCGCCGTCAGTTAGTCCGTTAGCTTGGTAGTTCAACGATTCTGACTAGCGCCCGAGGAGTTTATCGAGCGCGCGGCGGTCGCGTTTGGTTGGTCGACCAGCACCCGGGTCGCGCTGGGCGATCACCGCGACCTGCTCCTTCGGCGGCGGAAGCGGAGTGAGGTTAACAAGGCACTCCGCGGCGACGACCGCACCAACGCGTTTGACGACGAGGCGCTTCGCCTGCACGATTCGTTCGAGGCCGTCGGCGCGCATCCGAATTTCGTCGCCGACGTGAAGCGCCTGTGCCGCCTTGACCCGTTCGCCATTGACCCGCACGTGCCCGGCGCGACAGGCTGCTGTGGCTGCTGAGCGGGTCTTGTAGAGGCGCACCGCCCACATCCAGGCGTCGACGCGCGCTGTGATCGTGGCAGCCGTGGCCGCACCGTTTTGGGCTGCACTGGACGGTTGCATCTTCCCAGCGTACGGGTGTTGGTTGCGATTGCCACAGAGCCCGACTTATCGATTCGGGCTAGTTTGGTGGCTATGCGTCGAGTGATAGTTCTGGGATCTACCGGGTCAATCGGTGTGCAGGCACTCGATGTGATTGCGGCCAACCGCGACCGCTTCGAGATTGTCGGTCTCGGTGCTGGCAGCAATCGGGCACTGGTCGAGCGGCAGGCGGCAGATTTCGGTGTCGAACATTTCGCACTCGGTTCGGCGGAGGCGGAGCAGCTGGTGCGCACGGTGCCGGCGGATGTCGTGCTCAACGGCATTACCGGCTCGGTTGGTCTCGGCCCAACCCTGGCAACCCTGGAGACCGGTACAACGCTCGCCCTGGCCAATAAGGAGAGCCTCATCGTCGGCGGTGACCTCGTCAAGCTAGCAGCTGCACCTGGTCAACTCGTTCCGGTCGACTCCGAACATTCGGCGATCGCTCAGGCACTCCTGTCCGGCACACGCGCTGAGGTGCGTCGCCTGGTGCTCACGGCATCCGGCGGCCCGTTCCGCGGGCGCAGCCGCCAGTCGCTGAAGGATGTGACGCCTCGCGAGGCGCTCGCGCATCCGACCTGGGATATGGGGCTTGTGGTGACCACGAACTCGTCAACCCTCGTAAACAAGGGACTCGAGGTGATCGAGGCACATCTGTTATTTGACGTGGCGTACGACGACATCGAGGTGACGGTGCACCCGCAGTCGATCGTGCACTCTATGGTGGAGTTTGTTGACGGCTCGACGATCGCACAGTGCTCTCCGCCCGACATGCGCCTGCCCATCTCGCTCGGGCTGGACTGGCCTAATCGAGTGGCAGGCGTCGGTGTGCCGCTCGACTGGACCGTGGCGAGCAGCTGGAGATTTGAACCGCTGGATGGGGGCGCCTTCCCAGCCGTTGCTCTCGCTAAGGCGGTGGGCAGAGCAGGCGGGACCTGGCCCGCGGTGTTTAACGCGGCAAATGAGCAGGCAGTGCTCGCGTTTCACGCCGGACGCATCGGCTACCTTGACATCGTGGACACTATCGCCGCTGTAGTGGATCGACACTCGCCGGAGCCTGGTCCGACAACGCTTGGTGGTGTGCTGGAAGCCGAACGCTGGGCGCGGGAGACTGCGGAAAGGGCAATTTTGCCCTAGGCGAACCGGCCGAAGTGGCCATCCCAGAAGTGGTCTCGAACGCAGTGACCATTGCGGCAGCATTCGCTTTTCACCTAGAGCTAGTCCTTCTTGCCTTTCTTGTCGCCACTGTCTTTCTTGTCTCCACCGTCTTTCTGGTTGTCCGCAGTCTGCTGTTTTTGAAGGACGATAGCCGCCTCGAGGTCGGTTCGAACCAGCGCAATCGAGGCAGCGATGCTTGCGTATCGTTCGGCACTCATCGTGCCCCTTGCCCTGGCATCCTTGATGCTCGCAGCTAGTTCATCAAGACGCGTGAGCGAAGCGGTCGGGTCGCCCGCGAGGGAGCTCTCGGTGACTGCGAGTACCTGCTCTTGCAACGGGCGCGCCGTCTGCGCGGAATAGTCGAGACCCTGGGTGGTGCATCCAGTGAGCACGAGTGCGGCGGCGAGTATGACGAGAGTGACGTTACGAATGCTCATGGGGCCACCGCTTTCTGCAAATGTTTGAGATGGATTCCCAAGTTCCCTGGGACTGATGGATAACTAATGGGGGTTTGCGTTGCGGCTGGGGACGGTGTGGGCGAGGCAGTGATCCAGAGGCTCAGCACGACGGCGAGCACGACGACGACCGCCGCGATACTGGTAATCATGACGACTCGTCGGCCCCGGCGAGAGAAAGAGCGGGGACGACGGGAAGGCTTCTGGCGTAGCGGACCCGGCCCGGCCAGCTTCGTGGTGGTGGCTGCGGCGTGCTGCTCTGCACCGAGCACCACCGTCCTCGCGGCACCGGCGTCGACTGCGCTAGCCGGATACTGGAGAGTGGGCTCTAGCACCTCCGATTGTGCGAGAGCGATTGTTCGGAGGGTCGCGGCAGCTGAGAATGCGCTGACGCGTGCAGAAGCGTCGCGTTCGGTCATCGAACGCAGGAGCGTTGCCCAGGCATCGTCGAATTGCTCTGGAATCGATGGGTCAACGTTAAGCCTTGCTGACACAGACTCGAGGGCAGATCCGGGAAAACACTTCGCTCCGGTAAGACACTCGATGAGTACGAGCCCGAGAGAGTAGACATCCGTTGCACCGGAAAGTGCGCTCCCCACGGCCTGTTCAGGACTCAGGTAGTTTGCGGTTCCCAACACGGACCCTGTCGACGTCAATCGGGTACCGTCGACGATGCGCGCGATCCCGAAGTCCGCGAGCATCGCCTGCGGCCCGGTTGACTCGTTTTCGCGTCGGGGAAGGAGGATGTTTCCGGGCTTGACATCGCGGTGCACGACACCGCGGTCGTGAACGTAGGCGAGTGCTTCCGCGACATCGGCCCCCATCATTGCCGTAGTGCGCGAGTCGAGGGGCCCACTTGTGAGTCGGTGCCGCAGGTCTGGACCGTCGACAAACTGCATGACGATGAACGCCCTGCCGTGGCTGCCCGATGAGTCATCCGCTACCGCATCGAACAGAGTCACCAGAGCGAAGTGGTTGAGTCCGGCGATCAGGCGGATCTCGTCGTGTTGGCGGCGCACGTCGTCCGCGTCCGCAAGGTCGTCGCGGAACACCTTGATGGCCACAGTGCGGCCAAGTGCCTCATCGGTCGCCCGGTAGACCGTTGCCATACCGCCGCGCCCAACGACTGCCTCGATCCGGTAGCGGTCGGCGAGAAGGCTGCCAATCTGCGCGCGCGTAGAAGCGCCGTCCCCTGCGATGTCATTGCTCATCTCGGATGATCTTACCTGTCGCTCGTGGACGGCCCCGAGCGAACATCCAGCTTGTTTGGGGTTCTGTCCGGCTATTCTTGGCGCGTGGAAACCGTGCTGCTCTACCTTCTCGGCATTCTGGTCGTCGTGATCGGGCTGGCCTTGTCGATTGCGCTGCACGAGCTTGGCCACCTCAGTTTCGCGAAGCTGTTCAAGGTGCGAGTCGGGCAGTACATGATCGGTTTTGGCCCGACCCTGTTTTCCCGCACGAGGGGGGAGACGGAGTACGGCATCAAGGCGATTCCACTCGGCGGGTACATCTCGATGGCTGGAATGTATCCTCCAGCACGAGAGGGCGGCAAACCACGGTCATCTGGGACGGACACCTTCCCGTTTACCAGCAGAGACAGCGGCGAAGGCGCGGTGGTCGAAAGTCATGCTGTTGGCCGTACCTCCAGCACCGGTTTTTTCCAGACCCTGGTGCAGGACGCCCGATCGGCCAGCGCAGACGCGGTCCCGATGGACGACGAGAACCGCTCCTTCTACCGCCTAGCGGTCTGGAAGCGTATTGTCATCATGCTCGCCGGGCCCTTCATGAACCTGGTCATCGCGGTCGTGCTGTTTGCCGTCGTGCTGAGTGGGTTTGGCATTCAGCAGCTCAGCACGACAATCGGTAGCGTCTCCACCTGTGTGGTTGCCGCAACAGCCAAGGACCAGAGCTGTGCTGCGGACACCGCGAAGGCCCCAGGCGCCGTCGCAGGCATCAAACCCGGGGACACCATTGTCAGTATCGATGGGACACCGATCGACAGTTGGGCCCAGGCGACCTCGTTTATCCAAAAGTCCCCAGGCATGGCACTCGATATTGTCGTCTCGCGCAATGGCAAGACCGAACACCTTAGCGCGACACCGGTACTCACAGAGCGTTACCGCTACGCCGCTGACGGCTCGACCGTCCTGAAAGACGCGAGCGGCAACTCGTTGACTCGCAAGGTGGGGATGCTCGGTATTAGCTCAGCCTACGAACTCAAGCAGCAGCCGCTCACCGCTGTGCTTCCCGCAGTCGGTAAGAATATTGCCCAGGTGACCCACGTCATCCTGCATCTTCCCGAGCGGCTGGTGGACGTGGCGAAGGCGGCGTTCGGCACCGAGAAGCGCGACCCGAACGGCCCCATCAGCGTCGTAGGAATTGGCCGAATGGCGGGTGAGGTCACCAGCATCAACACGATCCCGATCGTTGACCGGATGTCGTACCTGGTCGGGCTGCTGGCGTCGGTCAACGTCGCACTGCTGGTCTTGAACCTTGTGCCGCTGCTGCCGCTCGACGGTGGCCACGTCGCAGGGGCGCTGTGGGAGGGCATCCGCCGCTTCGTCGCGAAGCTGTTCAAGCGCAAGGATCCCGGTCCGGTCGATATCGCCAAGCTAGTCCCATTGACCCTCGGCGTGGTGGTCATATTGGGAGCGATGAGCGTGCTGCTGATCTACGCCGACATCGTGAAGCCGATCGCCGTTCTGTAGCTGCTCCAGCAGTAGTCGAGGCCCCCGGGATCAACGGGAGAGCAGGAGCGCTTCACCTTGGCCACCCCCACCGCACAGAGCCACCGCGGCACGTCCAGACCCGCGGCGATTCAGTTCGTAGGCCGCATGCAGGGCGAGGCGGGCACCGGAGGCGCCAAGCGGATGTCCGAGCGCGATGGCGCCTCCGTGGATATTTACAGTGTCCATGTCGATTCCGAGCGCGCGACTGGAGTGCAGCGAAACGGCGGCGAACGCCTCGTTTATCTCGACGAAGTCAAGGTCGCTGACCTCCCATTCGGCACGCGCGAGGGCCGCGGTGATCGCATGGGCAGGTTGTGCGTGAAGTGAGTTGTCTGGGCCTGCGACCTGCCCGGCCGCGCCAACGATGGCCAGCCACTGAAGACCGTGGGTCTCTGCATACTCTCGGCTGGCGAGGATCACAGCGGCGGCGCCGTCACTGATCGGGGAGGAGTTGCCAGCAGTGATGGTGCCGTCTGGCGCGAAGGCCGGCTTCAACCGGGACAGCGTCTCAGCCGTGCTCTCTGGCCGGACCCCCTCATCGGCGCGGACGACAGTGTCACCCTTGCGGCCGTGGATTGTGACTGGAACGATCTCTTCGGTAAGCAAGCCAGCCGCGGCCGCCGCTCGCTGGTGGCTCGCGGCAGCGACCATGTCTTGGTCACTTCGGGAAATGCCGAGGGGCGCGTTGTGGTGCTCCGTGGAAAGGCCCATCGAGTCATGGTCGAAAGCGTCTACTAGTCCGTCAACGGCTGCGTGGTCGAGCGCCGAGACTGTGCCGTATCCCCAGCCCTTGCGCGAGCCCATGAGCAGGTGAGGTGCGTTGCTCATCGATTCCTGTCCTCCGACTGCGACGACTTCCGCCTCCCCAGCACGGATGATGCGGGCACCATCAATCACTGCGGTCAATCCCGACAGGCATATCTTGTTGATTGTGGTCGCGGGAACATTCCATCCGATCCCGGCAGCGATGGATACTTGCCTGGCAGGGCCTTGGTTTGCTCCCGCCTGGAGAACCTGCCCCATGATGACGGCGCCGATGTCTTCGACCGCGACAGACGAGCGTTCTATCGCGGCTCGAAGTGCCGCAGTGCCTAGTTCGACGGCGCTGAGTGCGGAAATGGTGCCGTTGAGTTTTCCGAACGGGGTTCGTGCCCCGGCGAGAATGACGACGTCGCGCTGATTCATGGTGTGCTCCATTGCGAGGGTGATTGGGGTGTGTCTGCTTGACACTCTATCGCGGAGCGGGTTATCTTACTGAGACCTGAATCGTCTGTCATGTTTGGACGGTTCCCTCCAGTCAACACAGCATGAAAGGCAGAAAATGCGAGCAACAAAGAAGTACTTGGTGCCGGCCATTCTGGCCGTCGCATCTCTGGCACTCGCGGGATGCGCGCCATCCGCCGACCAGAAAACCGATGTCGCCGCAGCACCCGTGAAGGTTTCCATCATCACTTCGACGACTGGCCCCCTCGCCGGATACGGCGCCGAGTACACGCAGGGTTTCAAGGCCGGGCTCGATTACGCCACTGACGGCACGGGAAAAGTAGCCGGGCGCACGCTCGACATCAGCTATGTTGACGACGCTGGCGATGCTGACAAGGCCGTGAGCGCGGCAAAAGACGCGATCGGTAACGGCACCAAGATCATCGCTGGTACCGTGTCATCCGGTATCGCACTGGCCGTAGCTGAGCAGGCAGCCCAGAACAAGATTCTTTATATCTCGGGCCCAGCCGCCGCTGACGCGATTACCGGTGTGAACAAGTACACGTTCCGCTCCGGCCGCCAGACAGTTCAGGACGTGTCCACCGCCGGCACCTTCGTTGGCGACCTGACCGGCAAGAACGTTCTCGTGTTTGCGCAGGACACCGCGTTCGGGCAGGGTAACGTCGCTGGGGTCAAAGCGGTCCTCGGTGCGAAGGGCGCAACCGTAACGGGCGAGCTCGTCCCTGAGGATGCAACGGAGTTCACGCCGTTCGCTCAAAAAATCCGCGACGCGGCTCCGGACATGGTCTTCGTCGCGTGGGCGGGTGCGACAACAGGGGCAATGTGGCAGTCACTATCGCAACAGGGCGTGTTCGACGCGATTCCGGTCGTCACCGGACTCGGCGATATTGCAAGCTACGGAGCCTACGGTGAGGCGAGCGAGGGCATCAGCTTCCTCAGCCACTACTTCAGTGGCGCAGCAGGCACCGACATCGAAAAGACGATGATCAAGTTCCTGGCCAAGAACAACGAGAAGGCAGACTTGTTCACACCGGACGGATTCGTCGCAGCCCAGATGATCGTCCAGGCGGTCAAAAAGGGCGGCGGTGACGATGTCGCGAAGATGATCACCTCGCTCGAAGGCTGGAGCTTCAATTCGGTCAAGGGAAAGCTCACGATTCGCGCAGCGGATCACGCACTTATTCAGCCGATGTTCCAGGCAAAGCTCAAAGCAGATGGTGCCACGTTCGTCCCAGAGCTCATCAAGGTGGTCGACGCAGCCACCGTCGCTCCCGCTCCGGTCAAATAGGGCTCGCGGCCACGTAGTATCGCGAAAATGACTGCTAACCAGCCTGCGCTCGACATCGAGCACCTCAGCCTCCAGATCGGTGGCGCACGCATCCTCGAAGATGTCACGCTCAAGGTCGCGGAGGGTGAGATGCTCGGCGTGATCGGACCGAACGGGGCAGGGAAGACGACCCTGTTCAACCTCGTTTCAGGCGTGATCGTCCCCACCTCGGGAACGATCCGCCTGTCGGGGAGCGACGTCACGAGAGAGCAGATTCACCGCAGAGCACGGGCTGGCCTTGGCAGAACCTTCCAGACCTCGAGCCTGTTCAACGGGCTCTCGGCGATGGAGAACGTGAGACTCGCCGCCCAGGTTGGTCTGGGCGGCAGCCTCTCGATCGTGCGGTTCCCACATCGCGGAGATCGCGCGTCGATGATCGCGATGGAACGACTGGAGGAGGTCGGCCTCGCACATCACGCGAGGACGGATGCCGGGGTGTTGTCTCATGGAGATAAGCGCAAGCTTGAAATTGCTATGTTGCTGAGTACCGACCCGAGGGTCATCCTGCTCGATGAACCGATGGCGGGAGTTGCCTCCGGCGATGTCCCCGGCCTCGTCGAGGTCATCCGCGGGCTCCATCGGGGAAGTGGCAGGACCGTCCTTATGGTGGAACACCACATCGACGTCGTTCTGGGCCTTGTCGACCGCGTTGCCGTCATGCACCACGGGCAGTTGCTTGCCCACGACACTCCAGAGGCGATCATGGCGAATCCCGCAGTGCAGGGAGCCTACCTGGGTGATGCCGCATGAGTGAATCCATCCTGACCGTGAGCGGACTGAGCGCAAAGATCGGCGGCCAGCAGGTCGTCGAGGATGTGAGCTTCGAGGTTCCCGCTACGGGTGTCACTGCGCTGCTCGGGCGCAATGGCGTGGGCAAAACGAGCACGATCAAGGGCATCCTCGGCCTCATTGAGCGGCGCGGGGAGGTCACCTTCGACGGAGAGCGCATAGAGAAACTGCGAACCCATCGCATCGTGCAGCGCGGCATTGGCTACGTCCCGGAAGACAGGGACGTGTTCTCGAAGCTCACCGTTGCAGAGAATCTGCGCCTGGCCGAAAGGTCCGCGAATCCTCACCGCGACTTTGTCGCGGGACTGTTCCCTGACCTAGTCGCTCGGTCAGGGCAGCTCGCAGGCACGCTTTCCGGCGGTCAGCAGCAGATGCTCTCGCTCGCACGAGCGCTGCTCAACACAAACAAACTTCTCCTCGTGGACGAGCCGACGAAGGGCCTAGCGCCGATCATCGTGGCCGAAGTCGCCAAGGCACTCGCCGAGGCTGCGCGAACGGTTCCGGTGCTTCTCGTGGAGCAAAACTTGCGGGTTGTCCGCCAACTCGCGAATGACGCGATAGTGATCGCGGGTGGAAAGGTGATTCACACCGGAAGTGCCGCAGAACTGCTCGGGGATGAAGGCATGATTCTTCGGTTCCTTGGCGTTCACACGGAGACGGGAGCGACGCAATGAGCACTGTTGTCCTGCTTCTCGTAACCGGGCTCGGTCTCGGCGCACTGTACTTCCTCGTTGCATCGGGACTCTCGCTCATCTATGGGCTTATGGGCGTCCTGAACTTTGCCCACGGCTCGTTCCTTACGCTCGGCGCGTTCGCTGGCTGGGAACTCGCCAGGCGGCTCGGTGCAGACAGTTGGGGAACTTTTGTCGCCTCACTCGTACTTGGCGCGGTGGTTGGTGCCGCATTCGCCGCTGCGACCGAATTTTTCCTCATTCGCAAGCTCTATGAGCGGCACATCGAGCAGGTGCTTGTGACGGTCGGGCTCGCGCTCGCCTCTGTCGCCCTGTTTGACGGGATTTGGGGAACTGATCCGATCTACGTCACCGGGCCGAGTTGGCTCGGTGGGACGACCAGCATCCTCGGTGCCTCGATTCCAAACAACCGGTTCATCCTCATTCTCGCCGCTGTAGTCGTCCTGCTCGGGATCGTGGCGTTCCTTAAGTACACGCGCTTCGGGCTCGTCATTCGGGCAGGTGTCGAGAACCGTTCGATGGTCACGGCGCTCGGTATCGACGTTCGTCGGGCGTTCACCGTCGTGTTCGCTATCGGTGGTGCGGCGGCTGGAATCGGCGGTGTACTCGCGGCGAGTTACTACGGGTACGTGTCGCCGCAGATTGGCGGATCCCTCCTCATCTTCGCGTTCATCGTCACCGTCATCGGTGGACTCGGATCGCTCAGCGGCGCGGCGATTGCCGCAGCGCTCGTGGCCGTTCTGCAGCAGTTCGCAAACTTCTACCTCGGAGGTACTGGCGACTTCGTCGTCGTGCTTCTTTTGGCCGCGGTACTGCTGGTGCGACCGTCCGGACTCCTGGGGAGCAAGGCATGAACCGTCCAGGTGTGAAGAGCACAGCAAGCATGAAGAGCACAGCATTCATTGAGGGCACAGTGGCATTGCTTGGTAAACCTCTGATCCGGTGGGGTCTTGCCGGGGTGCTCGTGGTGTTCCTTGCATTCCTGCCGCTGCTGAACCTGAACATACCGGGTGTGCTGCCTGGCCCGACCTATACACCGGGCACCCTCCAGCTGCTTGCGTTCAGCATGCTCATCGCTGCCCTCGCCCTTAGCTACCACCTGATTTTTGGAGTAGCCGGACTGCTCTCGTTCGGGCACGCTCTGTACTTCGCGATCGGCGCCTATGGGCTCGGGATCTCGCTGCGATACTTCGGCCTCGAACTGCTTCCTGCGATCGTTGTGACGTTCGTCGTCGGCATCGTGGTCGCCGCAGCTGTCGGCGCACTGAGTCTGCGCGTCACGGGAATTTCCTTCGCGATGGTGACACTGGCGTTTGCGCAGGCAGGCTCAGTGCTTATTCGCAAGAACCCAGGCAAGCTCACCGGTGGTGACGAGGGTCTCGCTCTCGAC
Organism: Lacisediminihabitans sp.; assembly: GCA_039936355.1. GTDB lineage: Bacteria > Actinomycetota > Actinomycetes > Actinomycetales > Microbacteriaceae > Parafrigoribacterium_A. The sequence goes on from JBDTIM010000046.1 coordinate 17,450, forward strand.
ACGACCCACGTTCCCGACTTCTTCGTTGGCGTGCTTCAAACGAAGAATCTGTACTGGCTGTGCCTTGCTATCCTCGTCTTCGCCTTCCTTGTAAGCTCCTGGTTTGAGCGCTCCAGGGCTGGGCATGTCGTCGCGGCGACACGGGAAAACGAGCTTCGGGTTCGCGTGATCGGCATTCGTCCCTACTTCGTGAAACTTCTGACGTTCGTGATCGGCGGTGTTCTGGCAACGGTCGTAGGCATGGCATACCTGCTCCTGCAGAGCAGCGCGACGCAGAAGCTTGCCTCCGCGGATTTCACACTCACGCTTCTCGTGATCGTCGTACTGGGCGGGGTAGGTTATCGCTGGGGAGCAGTGATCGGCGGCGTTGTGTACACCCTGCTCGACCAGCGACTCACGGCGTTCGCGTCCTCCGGTGCTGTGAGCTCGCTGCCGGATGCTCTGCGGATACCTCTGTCGCAACCGCTGTTCATCCTGGGAACATTATTCATTCTTGTAGTGCTCTTCCTTCCCGGCGGGATCGCGGGTGTGGCCGGGCGGATCGCGAAGGGCAGGCGCAGGGCTGACGACCCTCGCGAGATTCTGGAGGAAATTGGATGACGAATGGACTGCACACGCTCGGCAGGTGGACGCGCGACCGCGCTGTCGCGACACCTGACCGAGTCGCCGTTGACGACCGGGGTGTTGTCACGACGTACCGCGAGCTTGATGAGCGCGCGGGCAGGCTTGCTAAAGCATTTCTCGACCACGGCTACGGGGTCGGGGACCGCGTCGCGACAATCACTGGCAACAGTGCAGATCATGTTGTGGTGTTCTTCGCCTGTGCAAAGGCCGGGCTCACACTTGTTCCCCTGTCCTGGCGCCTCTCACCGCGCGAACTCGCACTGCAGCTTGAGCAGGCTGATCCGGCACTCCTGCTCGTAGAAGACGAGTTCGCGACTCTCGCCGCCGCGACAACCAAGCGTCTCCTGCAGCCCATAGTCGTCCGGGCGCTTGGCGGAAGTGGTATCGAAGCGGATGTCCCGCATCCGATCCGAGGCTCGCTCGCTGAGGCGCCAGAGCACCGCGAGGTGCGTGACGACGATGCTTTGCTCATCATTTTCACCTCTGGTACGCAGGGAAGTCCGCGCGGGGCTATCCTCACTCACGCAAATTGCTTCTGGACGAATCTGGCGCTCTCGCGCATCGCTGAAATCACGAGCTCCGACACGGTGCTCGCAGTCATGCCGCAATACCATGTGGGTGGCTGGAACGTTCAGCCGCTTCTGGCCTGGTGGGTCGGCGCGACTGTCGTGCTGGAGCGTACCTTTGCGCCAGGACGCGTGCTCCATCTCATCCAGGAGCGCAGGATCACCACGACGATGGGTGTGCCTGCTAACTACCTATTCCTTTCCCAGCATCCCGCGTTCGGTAACACTGACTTGTCGAGCCTTCGCCACGCAATCGTCGGCGGGGCCCCCATGCCAGAACCGCTTTTGCGTACCTGGCATTCGCGCGGCGTCGCGCTCACGCAGGGTTACGGACTTACCGAGGCGAGTCCGAACGTTCTGTGCCTTCCCGATGAGGATGCGCGCACAAAGGTTGGCCTTGCTGGGAAGCCCTACCCCCACGTGGAGGTCGCGGTCTCCGACCCGGTGACCGGGGAAGAGCTGGAGGGGGCAGCGACGGGCGAGCTCCTCGTACGTGGGCCCAGCGTTTTCCCTGGCTATTTCAGGGCGCCGGAACAGACAGCTATAGCGCTCCGAGGTGGTTGGCTGCACACGGGAGATCTCGTGCACCGAGACGCAGAGGGCTACTTTCGCGTCGTGGATCGGATCTCTGACATTTATATTTCCGGCGGGGAGAGTATCTCTCCGAGCGAGATTGAGAATGTGCTGTCGATGCATCCGGGGGTCGCGGAGGTCGCGGTCGTCGGCATCCCGGATCATCAGTGGGGGGAAGTCGGAGTGGCATACGTCGTCCTGCGGAGCGGTGTCGCGACCGACGAGAAGGATCTCCTCGAGCACTGTGCCGCACAGGTGGCCGCGTTCAAGGTGCCTAAGCGCATTGTGATTGTCGCAAAGCTTCCACGATCGAGCGGGAGCAAAGTGCTTCGTCGGGTTCTCATTGACAACTATCAGAGCGGTGACGACGTGGAATCTTTGCCGGGGCACGCTAGGCCGGAGTCTCGCTCATGAGCGACGCGCCTCTCACCGCCCGCGGCACCCGCACTCGAGCAAGGCTGCTCGAGGCGGCAGAGCAGGTGTTTGCGAAGAACGGTTACGGGGACGCTTCGATCGTGCGCATTACCGAGGCCGCCGGTGTCGCCCAGGGCACGTTCTACCTGTATTTCAGCAGCAAACTGGAGATCTTCGAGGAACTCGTTGAGGATTTGAACCGCAGGGTGCGTCACGCCATGACCGTGGCAGCAGCAGGCGCAACGACGAGAATCGAGTCAGAGCGCGCAGGGTTCCGCGGCTTCTTCGAGTTCACCGCTGCGCATCCCGCACTGTACCGAGTAGTCCGGGAGGCAGAGTTCGTCTCGCCGCGCGCGCTCAGGTTGCACTACACGCGCATCGTCGACGGATATATCAGCGGCCTGAGCACGGCGCGCGACAGCGGTGAGATTGGACCGATCGACCCGGGAATCGTCGCATGGATTCTCATGGGCATCGGCGAGATGGTTGGGATGCGCTGGGTGCTCTGGGGCGACGGCGAAGGGGCCGGCGCGGAAAATGATCCGACCGCGAGTGGAACGACGAACGTTCCGCCCGAGGTGTTCGAACAAATGATGCAGTTCATCCAGCGTGGGTTGGGAGCACCGTCGAATCCGGTGGTGCAGGGAGAGGACAGAACATGACAGACCTCAGCAATCAGAAGGCTCTCGTCACAGGGGGAGCCAGTGGAATCGGGGCCGCCTGCGCGAAGGCGTTCGCGGCGGCGGGCGCACACGTTATCGTTGCCGATCTGAACGGTGAAGCCGCCGAAGCAATTGCGAAAGACATCGGGGGTGAGGCCTGGCGGGTCGATCTGAGCAACACTGCTGCGCTCGCCGACCTCACGCTCGACGTCGACATCCTCGTCAACAACGCTGGCATTCAGCACGTGAGTCCTATCGAAGAATTTGATCCAGCAACGTTCTCGTTCATCCTGCGGCTCATGCTCGAGTCGCCGTTTTTGCTGATCCGGGCGGCGCTGCCAAAGATGTACGAGCGCGGCCACGGGCGCGTCATCAACCTGTCTTCGGCACACGGGTTGCGAGCAAGTGCGTTCAAGTCGGCCTATGTCGCCGCAAAGCACGGCCTCGAGGGGCTGTCAAAGGTGACCGCGCTCGAGGGGGGTCCGCATGGCGTCACAAGCAATTGCATCAACCCCTCGTATGTTCGCACTCCACTCGTTGAAAAGCAGATCGCCGACCAGGCGCGAGCACACGGCATCTCCGAGTCTGAGGTTGTCGAGAAGGTCATGCTCGCCGAAATCGCTATTAAGCGGCTCGTCGAACCGGAAGAGGTCGCAGATCTCGCACTGTGGCTGGCTGGTGACACTGCCGGCATGGTCACCGGTGCCTCGTACACGATGGATGGCGGGTGGACAGCGCGATGAGTGAACACGAGCGCCTTACGGTTCCTGTCCGCGGAGGCAACCTCGCAGTTGGTGTGTGGGGGCCACAGGATGGCCCCGTCGTCCTCGCCGTACACGGGGTGACCGCGAGCCACCTGTGTTGGCCGCTCGTTGCCGCGCACCTTCCAGGCATCCGGTTCGTCGCCGCGGATCTGCGCGGGCGCGGACGCAGCAACGAACTTCCTGGACCCTGGGGAATGCCGCAGCATGCTGACGACCTGGCTGCAGTCCTCTCTGGCCTCGGCATTGACCGCGCAGTTGTGCTCGGGCATTCCATGGGTGCGTTCGCCTCGCTCGTTCTGGCAAACCGGCATCCGGAGAAAGTGTCAGCGCTCGTGCTCGTGGACGGCGGCCTCCCACTGGCTTCGCCCGCAGGAGTGAGCGACGACGACCTCACGAAAGCAATCCTCGGGCCTGCCGCAGAGCGCCTCTCGATGACGTTCGCGAGCCGTGCCGAGTATCTCGACTTCTGGAGGAAGCACCCGGCCTTCACTGGTCATTGGAATCAGGCCGTAGAGGACTACCTAAACTACGACCTGGTCGGAAGCGAGCCGGAGTTGCGCCCATCAAGCTCATACGATGCGGTCGCGGCTGACTCGATCGAGTTGCGTGGTGGAGCATCGCTCATGAAGGCGCTCGCTGAACTCGTGCATCCGACGACGTTCCTGTCGGCACCACGCGGACTCATGAACGAGGAGACGCCGCTCTACACCGTGGAAGAGATCGAAAGCTGGCGTAGAAAACTTCCCGGGTTGAAGACCTCGGAAGTCTCAGACGTGAACCACTACACGATCGTCCTCTCGGATCGGGGAGCAGCGAGCGTCGCTGCAGCGGTTTCCGACGCGGTCGAGTCAGCTGCGCAAGCCTCACTGCATCTAGGAAAGAGCCTGTCATGAACGAGAAGTCTGGAAGCGACGCTGTGTTTGACGGTATCGATTCGCGCAAAGTCGCAACTGATCGCCTCGAGGTTAACGTGCTGGAACGGGCGGCGAATGGCGAAGTTGCAGACGGCGGTGTGCCCGTCGTTTTCATTCATGGAAACGTTTCCTCCTCGCTGTTTTGGCAGCCGACTATGCTGCGGTTGCCAGCCGACATTCGGGCCATTGCGATCGACCTGCGCGGGTTCGGTGAGAGTGAGGTGCTTCCTGTCGACGCGACTCGTGGATTGCGCGATTATTCGGATGACATCGCGGCTGTGCTTGCCGCGCTCGACATCACGCGCGCGAACCTGGTCGGGTGGAGCATGGGTGGTGGCATCGTGATGCAGTACCTGCTTGACCACAGTGAGTGTGTGGCGAGTCTTACCCTCCTGTCGCCGGTCTCTCCGTACGGCTTTGGCGGCACCAGGGCCGATGGCACGATGCTCTGTGCAGATGGAGCCGGCACCGGCGGCGGAGGAGCAAATCCCGATTTCGTGGCCCGTCTGAGATCCGGTGACCGCAGTGCCGACGAACAAACCTCACCTCGCAGCGTCTACCGCTCGTCTTACGTGAAAGCGGGGTTCGTGTCGGAGTTTGAGGATGTGTGGGTCGAATCGATGCTGACGACGAGCACGGCAGTAGGCAATTACCCAGGCAACTCTGTTGCCTCGGAGAATTGGCCAGGCTTCGCTCCAGGCGATACGGGTGTGCTCAACACGATGGCGCCGCAGTACTTCAACACCTCAGGCATCGTTGATGTGCAGCAGAAGCCATCGATCCTGTGGGTCAGGGGACTCGATGACGCGATTGTCTCTGACGCGTCATTCTTCGACCTGAATATGCTGGGTCAGGTCGGTGTGATTCCCGGCTGGCCAGGCGCAGAGGTCGCGCCGCCGCAGCCGATGGTGACCCAGACACGCTCAGTGCTCGACGCATATCAGGTTGCAGGGGGCAGCTATCGGGAGGTGGCATTGGAGAACTGCGGCCACTCACCACAGCTGGAACAAGCCGAGGCGTTCGATGCGGCACTGCACGCTGTCATCGTCCGAGACTGACAGGGGGTTCATCAGGCTCGCGCACGTATGATGTGCGAATGGCTGCGATAAATCTCGGGATGCCGAAGGCTCCGGCCGTGCTCGCGCCGAGGCGTCGATCCCGGCAGATCAGGGTCGGCAAGGTCCTCGTCGGCGGTGACGCTCCGGTGAGTGTCCAGTCAATGACGACGACGCAGACCACAGACATCAACGCGACTCTGCAGCAGATCGCCGAGCTCACGGCAACCGGTTGCGACATCGTAAGGGTGGCTGTTCCGCACCAGGACGATGCCGATGTCCTCAAGATCATCGCAGCAAAAAGCCAGATTCCCGTGATCGCTGACATCCACTTTCAACCGCGTTATGTGTTTACTGCTATCGATGCCGGTGTCGGCGCTGTTCGGGTGAACCCCGGCAACATTCGCAAGTTTGACGATCAGGTTGGCGCCATCGCTAAGGCAGCCAAGGCAGCTGGGGTATCAATTCGGATCGGTGTGAATGCCGGCTCGCTTGAGCCTGGCGTGTTGAAAAAGTACGGGAAGGCGACCCCGGAGGCGCTCGTGGAGAGCGCTGTTTGGGAGGCGAGCCTGTTCGAGGAACACGACTTTCACGACTTCAAAATTTCGGTGAAACACAACGATCCTGTGACGATGGTGAAGGCATACCGCCTGCTCGCAGAACGGGGGGACTGGCCGCTGCACCTGGGAGTGACCGAAGCCGGGCCTGCGTTTCAGGGCACGATCAAGTCGGCTACCGCCTTTGGCATTCTGCTGTCAGAAGGCATCGGCGATACCATCCGCGTCTCGCTCTCCGCACCGCCGGTTGAGGAGGTCAAGGTTGGGCTGCAGATCCTGCAGTCGCTTGGCCTGCGCGAGCGTCGTCTTGAAATCGTCTCCTGTCCGAGCTGTGGCCGGGCCCAAGTCGATGTGTACAAGCTCGCCAACGACGTGACGGATGGCTTGGAGGGCCTCACGGTACCGCTGCGGGTCGCGGTCATGGGCTGCGTGGTCAATG
>JBDTIM010000047.1:0-13796 GCA_039936355.1 Lacisediminihabitans sp.
GGACGGCACCGATGAACTGGTAGCGCGCCTCGTTCAGGCCGACGAGCGCATCCGCACCGTCCGGAACCCCGATGTCGACATCCCGATCGGTTTGAACCTCGCGATCCGCGCCAGCAGCAATCCGATCGTCGTGAGGGTGGACGCGCATTCTGAGCTGGAGCCTGGGTACACCACGGCGGCCGTGGATGCTCTGGAGCGTACCGGTGCTGTAAATGTTGGTGGCGTGATGCTCGCGAAAGGTAAGACTCCGTTTCAGACGGCGGTAGCCCGGGCGTACAACAGCAAGTTCGGGCTAGGGGGAGCACGCTACCACGGTGGTGCGACCGAGGGTCCGGCAGAGTCGGCGTACCTCGGAGTGTTCCGCAGGGACGTGCTCGATGCGGTAGGGCTCTTCGACGAGTCGATCCGTCGTGGCGAGGATTGGGAACTCAATCTACGCATCCGTGGTGCTGGCCATCTGGTCTGGTTCGATCCGGCGCTGGAGGTTACCTATTGGCCGCGCGAGAACTGGCGCAAACTGGCGAGACAATTCTTCGCGACAGGAGTCTGGCGAGGTGAACTCGTGCGTCGCTATGGCGGTCGCAACCCATGGCGGTTTTTCGCGCCGCCGCTGCTTGTTCTCGCGGTTGCACTCAGCATTATCATCGGCGTGCTCCAGCTCACGAGAGTTCTTCACGGATCGCCGAGCGTTTTTGCCAGCGCCATCTATCTGGCGCCGTTGGCCTATTTGCTGCTCATCCTGGTGGTGAGTCTGGTTCAGGATGAGGTCGCAGTGTGGCGCCATCGCTGGTTGTTCCTGATTGTGCTTCCGACGATGCACCTCAGTTGGGGGATTGGCTTCATGGTCGCCCTGCTCCGTGGCGCCAGGCAGTTCACTGATACCTCGCGTACTGGTATCTAAACCGTCTGCGAGGCTATTTCAGGATCCCCTCGCGCAGTACTCGCGCAATGACTCGTTCCGCGGCCTTGCCGTCGTCGCGCGGGTTGAAACGGGCACGCCAGGCCGCGTACTTCTGCACGAATTGCTCGCCTGCGCCATCCTGTGCCCGGATCAGGCGGATCAGCTCATGCGGATCGCGCACAACCGGACCGGGTGCGACCGCGATCAGGTCAAAGTAAAAGCCGCGCAGCACCTCGCGATATCGGTCAAGGTCAGGGGTGAAGAAGAAGATCGGCTTGCCCGTGACAGAGAAGTCGAACATGACCGATGAGTAGTCGGTAATGAGGGCGTCTGCGATGAGGAACAGCTCTGACACGTCAGGGTAGCTTGTGACATCGATCACGCCTCCCGCGTACACGTCAGTGCCCGGTTGCAAAGTTCGAGAATGACCGCGAATCAGCGTGACGTAGTCGCAACCAAGCTGCTCCGTGAACTTTGAGACATCGAGGTGGTCGACGTGGTCTGGCCGATCATCGCGCCAGGTTGGTGCGTACAGGAGGACTTTGGTGTCATCCGCGATCCCCAGTTTGGCGCGAACTGCGGCAGCATTTCCCGTCAGCAAGAGGTCATCCCGCGGGTAGCCCTCCTCCCAGACTGCTCCGGTGTAGAGGTAGGCGCGACGGAAAATGCGGGTGGCGTAGTGGTTCTGAGAGAGCAGGATATTCCACCGTGACCGCTCGCGAAGGGTTGCCAGGGTGGGGCGTAATCGCAGTCCGGACCTGCTGAGTGCCAGCTTCTTCAGCATGGTGCCGTGCCACGTTTGCAGGACCTTCTGGTGGCGGCGTTTGCGGTACCTATTGCGCAGCCAGTCGTTGATCACGATGAGACGTGCAGAGCCGCGGATGCGCCACCATTCTTCGCTGCCTTCGAGCAGCGCGATGGATCCTTCCGGCACAATCACTGAGGCGTCCCGCACGCCCCAATAGCGCGGAATGTCGGGTCTGGCGATTGCGAGTGCACGGTCGAGCGCGAGGGGATTGCACGACGCGTTCTGGCCGTAAAAGCTCTCGAAGAAAACCACATTCTGCGGGGGATATTCCGTGGCGAGGTAGTTTGCCTCAAGTTTCGCCTGTTGTACCTTTCCGGCTTCGGCGTCGGTCAGCGGGGCTGCGAACGAGATGGCAATGGCGCGTTCGATGGTGTCGATGTCAATCCTGAATCGGCCGGAAACCAGGTGTCCTTCCGGAAGAGTCGCGGTGGTGTTTAGCGGTGGCTCGAAGCGGTACCGTCCCGAGGGCGGAGCCATTTCGGCCCCTCCCCAGCGGGAGACCAGCAAGGGTACAGTCGCGTTCCAGCGGCCGGATGAGGCCTCGACGATAGCGGGGAGACGGCTGCGCGAACCGACCAGTGCAAGCACTGACGGAGCCGTGCCGACTCCGCCTAGCACCAGCGCAGGAATATCGCCCGTCGTGAGGGTGATGACGTCGATCGTGAGTGGGGTGCCAGCTGGTAAAGCGATCATGCTGGCTCTCCGAGTCTCGCGAGTATCTCGCCATACACTCTCTCAGTACTTCGTCCGTCGTGGAAGCTGTGACACTCTGCGGCGAGTCGTGCGCTGTGTTCTTGCAGTGTGTTAAGTGCAGCGGGGTTCGCGAGCAGCTCCAGCAATTCGAGCCACGAGTGCACCTCGGTACCTCCGCTGAAGTGGGCATATGGCTCGTACAGTCCGCGGGATGCGGCGTAATCGTCCAAGTCGGGGGCGAGGAATGCGATCGGGCGTCGGGTCAGGGCAAAGTCGTAGGCGATCGACGAGTAGTCCGTGATGAGGAGGTCGACCGCCGGCAGAACAGGAGTGATGTCGTTTTGGCCAGCAGCATCCAACATCCTGATTCTTGGGGATGCCACTGGCCCAGACTCGTAGCCTCCCACGCTGTGCGGATGCGGCCGCAGCACGAGCAGGCTGTCGCTGGCCTCCAGAAAGCTCACGATCGCTCGCCATTCGGAGTCGCTCGGGACGCCGGGGTCGCGTTCGCCGTCGCGCCAGGTCGGCGCATACAGAAGGACGCGCGAGCCGTTCAGCTCACCGAGCGACTTCACAAGTACATGGCGGGCGGCGTCGGCGCGCGAGTCTTCCGTGCCAAGCAACAGCACATCGTCGCGCGGGTCTCCGGTGACGACCACCCGGTCGGATTCCAGGCCGAAGGCCGTGCGTAGACGCTCCGCGGAGTATTCGGATGCCGCGGGCAAGAGCCGTATCGCTGCGCTGTTCCGGCGATACAGGTTCCGTAGCATCGCCGCAACGAACCTCGGTGTGAATCGCCCCCGGAACGTGACGGGGGAGTCGAGTTGGATCCGCTTGAGGGGGATGCCGTGCCACAGCTGCACGACGAAGGCGGCGTGAGCTCCGAAGCCGCCGCGCACGCCGAAGCGACTCGCATCGCCCAATCCATGGGTCACGACGATGACCTCGGCCCGCAGAGTGCGCCAAAATCCCCGCCAGCTCGAGCGGAGCACAGTGCGCAGGCCGAGTTCGTTCGCCTGATCACGCTCGTCCGAGCTCCGAGCGAGCCAGGTGATGGAAGGCGCAGGGTTTTGTTCCGCGGCGTAGAGAGCAAGCGCGAGTGCTCCCTCGCCCAGCCCGGAGCCGCATCCGAAAACCCAGGAACCGTGGCGACGCGGCACGAAGAGACCTGCTATTCCCCCGAGAGCATATAGAGGGGCCGAGAGCAGCTTGTTCGCATTCCCTCTGGTGAAAGTAAACCGGGTCACGAGCTGTGAGTACCCTCCCGGATCTTTTGCGCGTACTGCACTGATCGAAGAGAGCCTATCAACGATGGGTCGCCGTGCTGAGGAGGCATGAAGCCGGCTCAGAGCGAATGCTGGTTTAATCGGTGCGTGGACGTACGCAAAGACATTAAGACCGCCAGTCAGGTAGTAAGCAAGCTGATGCGATCACGTTCCGCGCGTCGTGAACTCGCCCGTCGTGCGCCCGGGCTGCCGCGCCCGGCCGCTGGGAGTATCCAGGTTGCCGTCTATTTCGCTGACTCCACTGTGAATCTGTACCAGGTGAGGCAGTGGTATGCACCGCTGGCCAAGCTTGCCGAGACGTGGCCGGTCGCCATCATTTCACGCTCGCCCACTGCGGCGATCGAACTCATCGCAGAGGCTCCGATACCGGTCGTCTATCGCCGATCCATCGCAGACCTCGAAGGGTTCATTGCGGAGCAGGACATCCGTATCGTGTTTTACGTCAACCAGAATTCCAAGAACTTCCAGATGATGCGCTACGGGCGCGTCTGGCACGTTTTCATCAACCACGGTGAGAGCGACAAGATGTATATGACAACCAACCAGTTCAAAGCATACGACTACAGTCTCATCGCTGGCGAGGCTGCTCGCGAGCGGTTGAGCCGCAAACTGTGGAATTTTGATGTCGACCGCCGCACGCTCATGATTGGGCGGCCGCAGGCTGATCATTTCGCCGGTCCGGTGCCGTATTCGCCGGATGGGCGCACCGTGGTCCTCTACGCGCCCACCTGGGAGGGCGATCGTGGCGCGGCGGCGTACAGCTCTGTGGTGTCACACGGCGAGGCGTTGACGGCTGCCGTTCTGGCGAGTCCGGCGCATCGCTTGATCTATCGCCCGCATCCTCGCACGGGCGTGCTCGACCGCGAGTTCAAGCGGGCCAACGAGTCGATCATCGCAGCGATCGCTGCGGCGAATTCGCGCGATTCCACCGCGCAGCACGTTTTCGATGATGGTCCGACTCTGGGGTGGCAACTGGCGGCAGCGGATGTTGCAATCACCGATATTTCCGCCATGGTGTACGACCGGCTTGCTGTGGGCAAACCGCTCATCGTTACTCGCCCGGTGGCGGCCAGCGCAGACGTTGACGCCAACGGATACCTCGGCGCGGCGGAGTGGCTGGACAGCGCGGAGGCGGGCAACATCCTCGCTCGCGTCGAGCAGGTGCAACACAGCGAAAATGCCAAAAAAACACTGGAGCATTGGGTGACACGTCATTTTGGCGACACAACCCCTGGGGTAACGACCGAACGGTTTCACGCCGCTGTCGCGACGCTCATCTCGGAATGGGAGAAACACGCCCTTGTGCATGTCGAGGATCGAAAGGTGAGCGAGACCGACCCCTTCGACGACGACGAAGACGATTGAGTCTCCCCTAGCCCTGCTCTTTCAGCGACGAGTCTCGCGCTTCGGCGACGGGCGATGCGTTTCCGTGACGGGATAGGCGGGCCCGAACTTTCGCAACCGTCAACCGACGGCTCGTTCCTTCCATGTCGCGCATCCGTGGAGCGGATTCGAGAGTGAACGGAAACGCCAACGGTGCGGGTCCGAACGCGCTACGCGAACTGTTCACGACCTTGCGCCCCAGCAGATGGCTGCCCGTCCCACCGATGACCGCGCCAATACCGAACGGCATAACTCTCCCAAGTGTGCCAGTGGCGGTGGTGCGTGCGAAGCGTTGAAGAAATGCGTGCTTCATCCGATCCGCAATCTGCCCCATGAACGCCTGCGGAACGTTGCGACCAATCACGGTGCCCCAAAAAGCCGTGCGGGTGACACCCTCGCCCGTTGCCTGCGCGGCAAGGTTACGCACGAGGTCCGCACCGGAGGTACCGAGCATCATTCCCATCACGATCGTCCGTGCGCGATCGGGGTCGGTGACAGCGATGCCGTGGATCTCTGTGACTGACTGCGCAAACAGGGCGCTGGCCTCCAGGAAGCCTGCCGTCTCGACACCGCTGAGGGCGAGCCCGATGCCAGTTCCCACTCCCGGAATGACGGCACTCGCGCCAACACCCACCCCACCCGCGGTGACCGCAGCCAGATAGCGCTTCTCTAGTATGCGAATCACCTCGTCGGGTGTGGCATCCGGGTTGCGTCGACGGATGCTGCGCACATGCGCGAGCACGGCCGGCCGTTGGGTGGTGAGCAGTCGGTCAAACCCGCGCACCGCCATCGGATGCTGCGCGGTCTGCAGCGGATCGATCGCCTTCACGAAGCCCCTCTCGGTTGGGAGATCAATCATAAGCAACTCTCCTGCCCGATGTCATATAGCTCACTGGCCCCATACGGAGCGTGCAGAGCGCTTGTGACGCGAGCGCTGTGCACCGGTGGCAGTGACTTCACGATGCGCACAGCGACGCTGCTGACCGCACGGGTCAGCAAATCCAGGTTCCAGGGCGCGTTGTCGTGCTTGGGCGCCCAGTCGTGACGATTCAGATTCTCGTCGTGTGCCGTGCAGGGAGTTTCACGGCATGCCGCTTGTCGCAACGGCCAACCTCAACAATTCGCGGACACTGTGCGAGTATCTACTCGCATTTCCTCGTGGATGCCGCCGCCAACGGGCATCATGGTGGATCATGCCTTTCTACGACGAACAGGGCGGGCCGCTTGACCGGATCTTTCTGGTGCAGCGCTCACCCAGACACTTTCAGTTGTTGCGTCCCATCAGCTTTCTCGAGGCGGGTCGGCCCGAGGCACAGCGCGTCAACATCCCCGCGCACGACCCTGATCGTCCAGCAGTGGGTGACAACCAGACCGACCTCGCTTCGGTGCCACCGTTCTTGTGGGGGCTCGTTGCAAGTTACGGGCGGCAGACAGCCCCAGCCCTGCTGCACGACCACCTGAGTGACGAGGCACGCCACGGCGACCCGGCCACGCGTATCGCCAGGCGGCGGGTTGCCGACCGACTGTTCGGTGTTGCTCTTCTTGACAGCGGCATTTCGATACTGCGGATGCTCATCATGCGCTCATTCGTGAGCGTACAAAAATATCTGGAGTTCCGTCGCTGGCAGGCCTACGCCATGGTCGGTCACGCGCTGCTGGGGATGGCCTTCGTTTACGCCGTGATCGGTACCGTGATGGGCTACTGGGCAGCATCGGTCGGGTCTTCGTTGTGGATGCTGTTGCTCCTACTCGTCCCCGCTGCAACGATGCTTGCCTGGTGGCGGGATACGGTCACCATGATCGTGATCGTCTATACCGGTGCGGTCTTCGCCCCGTTCATCCTGAGCGCTGCACTCGCAGAACTCGTGCTGCTGCTGGCGGAGGGCATCGTGTGGCTGGTAGGCGGCCGGCGCGGCCCCGTTCCCGTCATTGGGCCCACGATCCTCGCCCGGCGCAGGCCGTAGCTCGGTCAGACCCCGTAGTCCGCGTTGTAGCGGTCGAGCACCTCTTCTATGGAGGCATCGAGTACGAGTGCACCCTTGTCGAGATACAGTCCACGGGTGCAGAAGCGTTTAAGATCCTTTTCGTTGTGGGAGACGAAGAACATGGTTCGTCCGCCGGCGAGCAGTTCCTCGATACGGCGGTAGCACTTCTCGCGGAACGCTTTGTCACCCACAGCGAGCACCTCGTCTACCAGGAGCACCGGTTCTTCGAGGCGAGAGATCACTGCAAAGGCGATACGTACCCGCATCCCGCTGGAGAGATGTTTGTACGGGGTGTCGAGAAAGTCCCCGATCTCAGCGAAGCCGATGATCTCGTCGAAGCGCTCGTCAATCTCGTGTTTTTTCATGCCGTGCAGGCCTGCTGTGAGATACACGTTGTCGCGCACCGTAAGGTCGTCCACGAATCCACCGGTAATCTCGATCAGCGGGGCGACCCCGGCATTCACCTGCACCGAGCCCTCGTCCGGGAAGATCACTTCGGCGACGAGCTTCAGGAGGGTCGATTTGCCCTGCCCGTTGCGCCCGACGACTCCGATCGCCTCACCCTGTGCAACATCGAAGCTGACGTTGCGAAGTGCCCAGAATTCGCTCGCCCTGGTGCGACGTGATGCCCCGGCGAAGAGGTCTTTGAAGTTGCGTCGGGATAGTCGGTTGCGTCGGAACCGGATGCCGCCATCCGTCACACGGATCACCGGATCGCCAGCCCGTGGAACCGCGGTCTCGCCCGCTGCTTCGCTCATCTAGATTTCCTTCAATACGGCACTGATCGTGCGGCGGAACACTAGCAGCCCCACTCCGAGGATCACGAGGCTCATCAGCGCGCTTACTCCGACGTGGAGCCAGTTCAACTCGTCAGGAAAGAAGCTTGCGCGATAGAGCGCGAAAATTCCACTGAGGGGGTTAAAAGCGGAGAGCGCCTCAAGACTGGGATAGCGGTGCAGGTCAGCAATGCCGTAAATAATTGGGGACGCGTAGAACAGGAAGCGCAGGGTGAGTTTGACGGCTCGCTCCAGGTCTCGGAAGAAGACGACCAGAGGTGCCACGATGAGCCCGACCCCTAGGATAAGGATGCCTTGCAGGACGATGGCCAACGGCAGAAGCGCGATACCCCAGTGCAGGTGTGCGGGGGTGGGCGTGAACAGGGAGACGATCACGAAGATTGCCACCACCGGAATACTCGCGACGAACTCGATGCCCTTGGAGAGCACGAGCCGGGCCACCCAGATAGTGCGCGGGATCTTGGTGGAACGAACGAGCTTCGCTTCGCGTCGGAAAGCTCGCGTCGAGTCGGAAATGCTCCCGTTGAACCACATCCACGGCAGGAGCCCAGTCAGGAGGAAGACAATATACGGCTCGTGCCCGACCCCGCGCTGGAAGATCACGGTGAAGACGAACCAGTAGATGGCCGCCATCACCAGCGGGTCAAGGATTGACCAAAAGTAACCGAGGAACGAGGTGGAGTAGCGAACCTTCAGGTCTCGGGTAGTCAGAAGCCACAGCGAATGCCGATAGCGCGCAAAGGCAGACCTGGGCTGACGGGCCTGGATCACTGCAGTCACACGCGGTCCTTAGGAGCTATGCACCCCCTGACCGCCGCGTCAGACGAAGAGGTTTGCGCGCTCGAGGTCTTCGGCGAAGTCGATCTCTACGGCGTAGAGGTCGGAGATGTCTACCGGCTCAAAGCGTAGCTTGTCCTGCTCGATTGCCAACTCAATTCCGCGCTCAAAATAGTCCTGGTCGCCGACGCGACCCAGTTGACGGAGCAGCGCGGCTTTGTCGCGGGCCGAAACGAAGTTGATTCCCACAGCCTCACCGAGGCCGCCCTTGACCGTCTTGGCGAGTTCGTTGATGTAGCCCTCGGCGTCAACCGTGTACTTCACTTCTTCGTCCGAGACCTTCGCGGTGTTGACCGATACGAATGACTGCTCCTGTTCGACTATGACCGCAGCCCTGACAAGAGCCTCGGGGTCAAAGACGACGTCACCGTTCATCCACAACACGCCGCCGTCCTTCGATGCGCGTAGCGCCCGCATGAGGCTCTTGGAGGTATTCGTCTGGTCGTACTGCTCGTTATAGACGAAGGATGCGCTCGGGAAGGCCTCAATGATGTGCTCAAGCTTGTAGCCAACCACAACGGTGATCTCGGCCTTTTTGCCGAAGGCCTGATGAATGTTGTCAAACTGCTGCTGCATGATGCTGCGGCCGTCGCTGAGCTCTGTGAGGGGTTTCGGAAGGGAGCGGCCAAGGCGACTGCCCATGCCAGCTGCCAGAATGACGATCTGCGTATTCACGATCGGTTGCTCTCCTCAAGTTGCCTGCATTCGCTATGCGTGGTCACCCGAGCGGGGCGAGTCATCATTGCTGATTTACCACATAGCTGTTCTTATGACACCTCGTTGTGCATGACCAACGCTACCGCCCGCCCCTGAACATGGGCCGAATTTGGTGTTCTTGTGTCCAATTCGTGATGGAACCGCGTCCGATGGGGGAGCTGTCGCGACGCGTTGATACGGTTGGCAGGTGGATTCAGACGACGACGATCGAGAGCGCTCCAGCGCGTTCGCCAACCCAGGCTCGGCATCCTCAAATCCGCCGGAGAATCCCGAGCAAAATCCTCAACGCACACCATCTGTTCGCAAAGTTCCGGTTCGCAAGCCGGCAGCCGCAAAGCCCACGGTAGTACCGCACCCAGCTACGGTAACGAAGCCAGCGCACCCGACGGCAGCGGCGAAACCCCCAGCTAAGAAAGTTCCGGCGAAGCGAGACCCAGCAAAGAAACCCGCCGTGAAAAGGGCGCAAGCGAAGAAGACCTCCGCTACCCCTGTAGTGCCGAAGCCAGTTCGCGAGACGGTGCTGGTGCTCGATGGGCTCAGCAAGCACTTCGACTCCACCTTCGCTGTCGACAGCGTGAGCCTCTCGGTTTCTGCCGGGACTATTTTCGGTATCGTCGGGCCCAACGGGGCAGGCAAGACCACGACTCTCTCGATGGTCACCGGTCTGCTTCGACCGGACACAGGCAGGGTCCACGTTCACGGCGCCGATGTCTGGGCGGATCCCGGCGTCGCTAAACGGAACATGGGTGTCCTTCCGGACCGATTGAGGCTATTTGACCGACTCACCGGCAGCCAGCTGCTCCACTACGCGGGCGTTCTGCGCGGGCTGTCAGGCCCTACGGTGAAGTCTCGTGCCGCCGACCTAGCGGTCGCGTTTGGTCTGGAGGATGCGCTGGATCGGCTGGTTGCAGACTATTCGGCCGGGATGACCAAGAAAATAGCCCTCGCGGCCGCCATGATCCACTCACCGAGGCTGCTCATCCTTGATGAGCCGTTCGAGTCGGTCGATCCTGTCTCAGCTGCGAATATCATTGAGATTCTGCAGAAATACACCGCAGCAGGTGGCACGGTTGTAATGTCGAGCCACAGCATGGACCTCATCCAAAGGATCTGCGATTCCGTGGCGATTATCGTGGGTGGCAAGGTGCTCGTGTCAGGAACCATGGAGCAGGTTCGCGGCGCGCAGACGCTAGAAGCTCGGTTTGTCGAACTCGCCGGTGGGCGTCGGGCTGCGGAGGGCATGGAATGGTTGCACAGCTTCTCCGACTGAAGCTGAGTCTGCTTGCCAACACGCTGCGGCGTAGCCCGTGGCAGGTCGTCGGCATCCTCATCGCTCTTCTCTATGGCCTCGCTGCCGCGTTCTTCGGGGTGGCAGCGCTGGTGGCGTTACGATTCGCCGATGTGCAGTTCGCTGGCACTGTCGTCGTGGTCCTAGGCTCCGTTTTTGTCCTTGGCTATCTTGTCGTTCCTCTGGCGTTCGGAGTCGACGACACCATCGATCCACGGAACTTTGCGCTGTTTGGCATGCCTTCGAGCAAACTGGCGGCCGGGCTCGCTGCTTCCGCGTTGATCGGCGTCCCTTCCCTCGTCGTCGCTGTGATCGCTGTCGCACAGGTGATCACCTGGTCACGCGGCCCGCTACCTACCTTTTTCGCAATCGTCGGGGCTGTCGTGATTCTCGGCACCTGCGTACTGGGCGCACGGGTGGCGACATCGGTAGCCGCATTCCTGCTCTCCGGACGGCGGGCTAGGGAGGCGAGTGGATTCGTGGCACTTGTTGTCATCGTGCTGTTGTCCCCGGTGGCCGTCGTGCTCGCCTCAATTGACTGGGGCAAGGATGGGACAGCAGTACTGGCGTCGATTGCGCAGATTGCAGGCTGGACTCCACTGGGGGCGGCGTGGGCTTCGCCGGCGGATGCCGCGGCCGGCAGCGAAAGGATGGCGCTCGTGAAGGCGCTGATCGGTATCGCCTTCCTCGCCATCCTCTGGTTCTCCTGGCGTGCACTCGTGGCGAAGATGCTCGTGACACCTGGCCGGGAGTCGCACGCAAGGCGGGAGAGCGGACTGGGCTGGTTCGCTCGACTGCCAGACAACCCAGCGGGTGTCATCGCAGCGCGGAGCCTCAGCTACTGGTTCCGAGATCCGCGCTATCGCATCTCGCTCGTGATGGTTCCCATCGTTCCTGTGCTCCTGATCGTGCCGCTGTACACGGCGGGTGTGTCGTGGCAATATTTGGCGCTCATTCCCGTCCCGGTGATGTGCCTCTTCCTCACCTGGTCGATCCACAATGACGTCGCGTACGACCACACGGCCATCTGGTTGCATCTCGCCTCGAACACGTCGGGATGGGCGGATCGGTTTGGCCGTGTCGTCCCCGCACTTGTCCTCGGCGTACCGCTCGTGCTCATTGGTTCCCCAATCTGTGCCGCGCTCTTCGGCCAGTGGAGTGTGTTGCCTTCTCTTCTCGGGCTGAGCGCGTGCATCCTGCTGGTCGGCCTTGGATTCTCCAGCGTCATGTCAGCGCGATTCCCATACCCTGCAGTGCGACCGGGAGACGGACCGTTCATGCAGCCTCAGTCCAGTGGGACGGTGGCAGCGCTCGCGCAGTCGATCTCGTTTTTTGCCATCATCCTGCTTGCGTTGCCGGCGGCGACACTCGGTCTCCTGGGAATCCTCGTTGGAGGCTGGTGGCCATACGCTGCGCTCGCGGCCGGACTGATCGTCGGTACGGCGGCATTTTTCGGTGGCCTCGCCTGGGGCGGCAGGATCTTTACCAATCGGGCTCCAGAACTGTTGGCATTCAGCCTGCGCAACTAATTCCCGCAGCTTTTTTGGCTGCGCTGGAACTAAAATTGATGCATGAGTGGCGATACACAACAGGGCGGCGGCGGCACGGATACCCTCGACCGCGAACTCGAAGAGCTATTGAACCGGGAACAGGTCGAAGAGGGAGATCACGAACGGTTCTCGCACTACGTCAAAAAAGACAAGATCATGCAGTCGGCGTTGAGTGGCAAACCCGTCATCGCACTGTGCGGCAAGGTGTGGACACCGGGCCGTGATCCGGAAAAGTTCCCGGTCTGCCCAGAGTGCAAAAAGATTTACGAGGGCCTCAAGAAGTAAGTGAGCCTTCGCGAGGATCGC
The DNA here is from genome assembly GCA_039936355.1 of Lacisediminihabitans sp. Taxonomy (GTDB): domain Bacteria; phylum Actinomycetota; class Actinomycetes; order Actinomycetales; family Microbacteriaceae; genus Parafrigoribacterium_A. The sequence continues at coordinate 12,552 of JBDTIM010000047.1, forward strand.
GAACACTGTACTGATCTGGTTCTTCCCGACTTTCAGCGGGTTGGCATGATCCGCGAATAGGGTCGCCGCATGACAAGAACTTATGTGGTGACCGGGTCGGCGTCTGGTATCGGTGCGGCAACTGTCGCCGTCGTGAAAGAGCGCGGCTTCCGGGTGATCGGCGTCGATTTGAAGGACGCGGATGTCGTGGCCGATTTGTCGACGCCGGCTGGACGAGCGGACGCGGCTGAGCAGGCCATATCGAAGGCTGGCGGAACGGTGGATGCCGTCATTGCGGCCGCCGGTATTTCCGCACCTAAGCCGCTTACCGTGGCAGTGAATTTTTTCGGTGTGACCGAGTTTCTTCTGGCGCTACAGCCGGCACTGGCCAACAGTGATGCGCCGCGCGCGGTCGTCGTGAGCTCCATGGCGACGCTACAACCGGTATCCGACGAGCTGGTGAATGCAATGCTGGCAGGCAACGAGGCACAGGCGCTCGAGATCGGTGCGGCACTCGCCGCACAAGGGGAACAGGCTGGCTACCTTAACTACCCGTCGAGCAAGCGTGCGCTGAGCCGGTGGGTTCGTCGTGAATGCATTACGGCTGCGTGGGCCGGAGCGCACATCCCGCTCAATGCCGTGGCACCAGGAATCGTGCTGACGCCGATGACGACAGAACTGCTCGCGACCGAGCAGGGCACGGCCATGGTGGATTCTTCGGTGCCGATGCCGCTGAATTACCACCAAAAACCCGAGGTTGTCGCGCTGTTGATGGCCTGGCTTACCAGTGCGGAGAACACCCACACGACCGGCCAGACAATTTACGTTGACGGCGGTGCAGACGCGTCGATCCGCGGAGACGACATCTGGTGAGGGACCGGTTCACACGTAGAGCGTGGGGATGACGGGGTCGCCACGACTGAGGCGGAATGCGTCAGCGGGAAGTTCCGCGATGGCTGTGGCGCGGTGTTCGCGGGCGAGTTTAGTCCCGGCAGGGCCACAGTAGCGGCGCTCGGGGGTGCCGTCCGTCATGAGCCGGACGAGCAATGGTCGGTGGCGGGCGGTGGAAACCTCCGGCTGTCCGACGTGGATGACCTCGGCTGTGGCCTTCCCCGATTCGTTCAGGGTGCGCACCGGATACTTGCGACCGCCGATGGATACTTTCTGGGGTGACTTCTTGGCAACCGAACTCCACAGGCCTGCGGCATCCGCTCGGGCAACGAGCTTGTAGACAAGGCCGGCCGCCGGGGAGCCCGAGCCGGTGAC